>SFCB01000273.1 GCA_004367505.1 Chloroflexi bacterium OHK40
GCCAGCCGAGAGCTTCCAGGCCTTCTCCGTCTCCTGCTCGCGCTCCAGGAGCCGCTCCTCCTGCTCCTCCTTGCTGATATGGAGGAAAAACTTCAGGATGATCGTATTGTTCTGTGCAAGCAGGTGCTCAAAGTCATTGATCATCCGGTAGCGGGCCCGCCAGACGGGCTCCGGCACCAGGCCATGCACACGCACCACCAGCACATCCTCGTAGTGCGAGCGGTTGAAGATGCCGATCATGCCTTTGCGTGGCACCACCCGGTGAACCCGCCAGAGGAAGTCGTGGGCGAGTTCCTCTTCGGTGGGCACCTTGAAGCCGTGGACATAGCTCCCCAGCGGCGAGACCTGGCTAAAGACTTTGCGTACCGTGCCGTCCTTGCCGCTGGTGTCCATGCCCTGCATAATCACGAGCAGGCTGTGAGTGCCAGCGCCAAAGAGCAACTCCTGGAGCGCGTCGATCTCAAGGGCGAGCGCGTTCGTATCCGCCTCGGCTTGCTTGCGGTCGAGCTCGCCGTTACTGCGTGGGTCGATCGCGCTGAGCCGCACCTTGCTGCCGGGCTTCACCGTGTGAACGAGTGGCGCCATCCGATGCTCCTTGTACTGGGCGGCGGGAGCCCCGCTGCGGGCGAGTTGCGATTGTAGCATACGCGAAATGGCCCCGTGTCCGGAAGGACACGGGGCTGCTTCGAGTTGGCTATAACCCTGGCTCGGCGTTCGGCCAGGCGTGTTTCAGAGACGGGCACGCAGCGTGATCGTAGGCGAGCCCCTCCCTCCGCACCATTGCCTCCACGTGGCGCTGTGTCAGGCGGCGATGAGCTGTTGCGGTGAGGCCCGCACAGTCGAGTTGCGGGGAAGCATGTTCGATAGGACGATGCGGGCCTCGGGGCGGCGTGTGGGGCTACTCGAGATCGAGGGCCTCCGGCAAGCGGATGAGGATAAACTCATTGTCGTCCGGAGCGCGCCCGGGGCGGCGGCCGGAGCTGAAGGGGTAGTTGTTGTCGTTGATCACGAGCAGCGTGCGCGCGCCCACAGGATACACGCTCTCGATCGTCACGAAGGGGAACTTGAAGACATCACCGAGGCCAATAGCACCTTCCTCGGTCGTGGTGATGCCCTCAGGGTCGTCGATCTGCATCAGGTCGGCCAGGAGTGTCTTCTGGAGGACGCCACCCTCGCCGACAGCGCGCAGGTCGATCAGGTAGATGCGTTTGAAACGGGCCGTGGGGCCCTCGCCGCCGTCGCGCTCGATGACCAGGAACTGATCATCGTTGACGGCCGTCAGGTCGCCGATGGCGTTGCCAGCGGCCTCCATGGGGTAGAACCAGAAGCGGCCAGTGTAGGCCTCGGTCGCCAGGTCGAACTCCTGGAGCAGCAGGCGAGTGCGCACCGGGTCGTCGGTGAGCGCCCCCTCAAGCATGGGATAGAGCCGGGTGCCGGAGCTATTGAGAGCCATGCCTTCGAAGCCGCGGCTGCTGGGTAAGTTGGCGGCGGCGCGGCGGGCGTCGGCATCGGGCAGGCCGAGCAGGTCCGGGTGCTCGGGCGAGCGCACGATGGTAAGGCCACGGGCGAAGGGGCGCAGCGGTGCCGGCACGGGCGTGGCGATGGGCGGGTCGATCAGGCGGCCCTGGGCGTCGACGTGGAGCAGATAGGGGCCGAACTCCTCGCCGATCCAGAACGTGCCGTCGGGCGCCTGGCGGAACGACTCCGGGTCGAAGTCGGCCCCGGTGAGCACGCGGTCGCTGGCGGCGTTGACGATGGGGAAGGGCACGAGGCGGGCGGGGTCGCTCAGTTCAGTGTAGCCGCGCACGGCCACGGTGCCGGCGTTGAAGTCGGGGCCGACGGCGTACCAGCGCAGGCGGTAGTCGGCACTGTTGCCTCTGGCGCCGTAGCCGTTGTCGGAGAGGGCCAGCCAGCCGTTCCAGGTGGGGATCACGGCACTGATGCCCTGGACCGGGTGCGAGGCGAAGGGAACGGTACGGCCGTTGGTGTTGCCGGTAATCGCAAAGCCGGTGGGCGGGCCAGCGGCGAAGCTGTCGGCGGGGAGCACGGCGCGGGCGATGAGCCGGACGTAGGGCGTGTCGTTGGCTGCTACAGACGGAGTAGCTGGCGCTGCTGCGGCGAACAGGGTGGCGGTGAGCAAAAGCAGGACGAATCCGGCGGGCGCAACCATGCGGGGCATACGTGGCCTCCTGGGTTTCGTGCAGGTGCGGACTGAGGGTACTACAGCCGCGTTAGAAGCCCGTAAACGATCCTTTAAGCCGCGATAAAGCTACCGGCCCTGGTATAATGGCGCCGCCTCTGTCTCAGCGCGGCGGAGCGAGGAGGCGAGGCGGTGCGGCCCATGCGTGCGCCCTGGGAGGTGTGACTGTCACGCCCGCGGAGGCGGGCGTCCAGGGAGCGAGGAGAGCCTCCAGGCGACCTGGCCCGCCCCTGGGCAGGCGGGGTGGGGAGGTGGGGCGATGCGGCCCATACGTGCGCCCTGGGAGGTGTGACTGTCACGCCCGCGGAGGCGGGCGTCCAGGGAGCGACGACGGTAGTCGCCCGTCGCCCCTGGCGTGCTCGGCTCGTGGTGTGGCAGGCGTACAGCGGAGAGTCCCGTGTCAATCGTGATTGTTGGTGGTGGGGCGATCGGGTTGCAGGTGGCCGGGCGGCTCGCACTGGCCGGTGGCGAGCCCAGCGCGCTGCTGGCCCGTCCCTCCGGAGTGGCTGCCCTGGCGGAGCAGCCGCTTACCATCCGCTTCCCCGACGGATCGGTGCAGCAGGCGCGGGTAGCGGCTGCGGCAAGCCCCGCCGCCTTGCCCCCGACCTGCCGCACGCCGGACCTGGCTGTGCTTTGCGTGAAGGGCTACGACACGCCCGGCGCGATCGAGACGCTCCGCGAGCTTGGGCCGCGCCGGGTGCTCACGCTGCAGAATGGTATCGGCAACGAGGAGCGTCTGGCCGCCGCCTTCGGTCCCGCCCAGGTGATCGCCGGCGCGATCACCACGTCTGTGGAGGCGCCTGGTCCCACCGAGGTTGTGATCACCAAGCTTGGTGGGGTGGGCCTGGCACCGTTGGACCCGGCGACGGGACTGTCCCGCTGGGCTGCGGCCTTTGTGGCAGCCGGCTTTCCTACCCGCATCTACGCCGACCCCCGGGCCCTCAAGTGGTCCAAGGCGCTGTTGAACATGCTCGGCAACGCCCAGGCCGCCATTCTCGACATGGGCGTGGAGGAGATCTACGCCGACCATCGCCTGCTCGACCTGGACCTGCGGGCGGTGCGGGAGGCCCTGGCCGTGATGGCGCGCATGGGCGCCAGGCCCGTGAATCTGCCTGGCTACCCTGCCGGCACCCTCGCCACCGCCTCGCGGCTTATTCCGCCCTTCGCGCTGCGCCCGCTTATGCGGCGCCTCGTGGGGCGTGGGCGCGGCGGCAAGGACCCCTCGCTGCTGCGCGATCTCCGGGCGGGCCGCACGCGGTCGGAGGGCGAGTTCCTCTACGGGGCCGTGGCCGCCGAGGCCGCCGCCCGGGGGGTGCCTGCCCCTGTCAACGCGGCCCTCTGGCGCACCCTTGATGGCATCGCCCGCCGTGTGATCCCCTGGGACGAGTTCCGCAAAAGGCCCGATCGGCTGCTGGCCGAGGTGAGCGCTGGCTGATGTGGCCCCTACGCCGCCCGCCTGATCCGTGCCAGCAGTTCGCTGAGCAGGAGCGCCGTGGCCCCCCAGACCTTATAGCCTTCCAGGGCGAAGAAGGGCACCCGTAGCAGCATCCCCTGCCGCTCCCAGATCTCCTCCTGGATGGTGGCCGGGTCGAGCAGGGTGCGCAAGGGTACGCTGAAGGCTGCCTCCACCTCGTTCGGATCGGGCCGGAGCACCGGCGCAACGGCGCAGAGCCCGACCACAGGCGTCAGGCGGTTGTTGCTCGGCGGAATGTAGAAGGGCGTGAGCGTGCCGAGGACCTCCACCGTGGCGGGCTCGATCCCCAGTTCCTCCCAGGCCTCTCGGAGCGCCGTGCCTGCTGGCCCATCATCACCCGGATCGACCCCGCCGCCGGGCAGCGAGACTTCGCCACGGTGGGTGGTGAGCCGCGCCGAGCGCACCGTCAGCGGTAGCCAGAGCTCGCCATTGCGCGGATAGAGCAGTAGCAGCACGGCCGACTCGCGCGGCGTGACACCATCGGGTGCGCGGAGCGGCCGCACCGGGCGGCCCTCCAGGTCGCGCAGTACGAGCACATCGTCGGGGGCAAGCGTTGCGCTGCCGGCCATGGCGCGCCGGAGCAGCGTGATCTGTTCAGTGAGCATAGCGTCGCTTCAGCAGTGGTGGGCACCACACGGCTTACGTGCGCCTCCAGTGTAGCACCCTCAGATATGCTTATGGATCGTCCTGGCCAGGCCCGGCGAGCTCGGTATAGCGCAGTGTCGTTTGCCCGACGATCATGTGAGCGCCGGGGCGCAGCGGTGCAGGCCCGGAGACGGGTGTGCCATCCAGCATGGTACCGTGGCTACTACCGAGATCCTCCAGCAGCACGATGCCGTCGCGCAGGCTCAGGCGGGCATGACGGCGCGAGACGGCCGTATCGTCGGGCAGGCGCACCTCGCACCCCCGCCCACGGCCGATCGTCACACTGCTGCCGGTGAGGGTGAAGGTTGCCGGGGCGCCCGGCCCATCGACCAGCCGGAGGGTGCCCCAGGGTACCGGCGTCGCGACGAGCGTGTCGCCGCCGGGGCGCGCTACGGGTGGCGCAGCGTGTTGCCGGGAGGGTATGGGACGCCGGCGGCGCATAAGGGTGGCGGCCGCAGCGATCAGCAGCAGGCCGGACGCGCCCAGCGCCACGGGGATCGCGTTGTCGGCCAGGACTGCCAGGGGCGAGGGACTGGCGGGCCGGCCCGAGAGGCTGGCGCAGGCGTCGAGCCGGCCACTGCCCAGCAGGCGCAGCCGCCGGTAATACGAGGGATGGGCGCCGTAGATATCCACCGCGCTGGCGGTGATCGCCTCGCGCACCTGGTCCGGACCCCACTCGGGGTGCTCGCTGATCAGCAGCGCCGCCACTGCCGCGACAAAGGGCGCCGCCTGCGAGGTGCCGCTCATCGTGTCGTAGCCCTGGGCGAAGCGTTCCTCCTCGGGCAGTGCCGCGCCTGTGAGGTACACCTCGTAGGTGGGCATCGTCGAGAGGATGCGCTCGCCGGGCGCCGTCACATCCACCCAGGGGCCCGAGTTGGAGAAGCGGGCCTTGCGGTCATCCTGGTCGGAGGCGGCCACCACGAGCACATCGCTATTCTCGCCGACAAGCGCGTTGGGCAGCGGCACAAAGTCATTGCCGGCGGCCACCACCACTATCACACCGGCGGCAAGGGCGTCGCGTACAGCGCGCAGCACCCTGGGTGAGCTCTCGGGCGTGGCGAGCAGCAGCGTGGCCCCGAGGCTCAGGTTGATCACCCGGGCGCCGCGCGCGACGGCGAAATCGATCCCGCTGGCGATGTCGGCGTCGGTACCGATGCCCTCAGCGCTCATCACCCGCACCGGGAGGATCTGCACGCCGGGGGCGAGGCCGGCGCCCCCTTCGCCGTTCCCGAGGGCCGCAGCGATGATCCCCGCCACGTGGGTGCCGTGCCCATTCTCATCGCGGGGGTCCGAGTCGTCGTCTACGAAGTCGTAGCCGTCCTGACGCAGGCGCTGCACCAGGTCGGGGTGAGCCGGATCGACCCCGCTGTCCAACACCGCGACCGTCACACCCTGATTGCCGGTGGTACGTGCCCAGACACAGGGCGCGCCGATCCGCTGCAGCGCCCACTGCTGCGCGAAGAGCGGGTCGTCGGGGGGGGCCTGCTGCGCGGCTGCCGGCCCGAGCATCGCGAGCGCGGCGACGATCGCAAGCGTCCGGCGCATCATATGCTAACCTTCGGGCCTCGGCAGCTCCAGGCCACGCAGATACCACTGGCCGTCCACACGCACCGTCTCGATCCGTAGATCGATGGGGCGCTCGCCGCTACCGCGACCCTCGGCAAGGGTGTAGGCCATGGTCGCGGTGAGCCGCACCACGGCGGTATTGCCGCGCTGCTCCTGGACGGCATAGGCCTCGTTTCGCAGATCGAGCGCCTCGATGAGGGCGAGGGAGGAGCGCAGCTCGGGGCCGATCTCGCCCCGCCAGTCGGTGGGCTCAAGCAGAGCAATCATCGCGCTGGCGTCGCGGGTCTCCAGGGCGATCACGAAGGCCCGGGTGGCGCGGACAGGCCCCTCAGCGTCCGGCGGCGTGGGGGCGCAGGCGGCAAGGAGCGCGCCGCACACGATCCATAGGATCACGCCTGCGGCGCAGGCGGCCCGTGGGGCACGGCGCATGGCTCATCCCTTCACGCGCACCTCGCGCTCGGAGCGGGGCAGTTCATAGACGCCGGCGCCGCGGCGCGGGAAGCTGTGCTCGGCCACAGGGACGAAGCGTCCGGCCTCATCGAGGTAGAGCAGCTGGCTGATGCGGATGGCGTGAGCGTCGATCTCGATCAGGTTGCAGGAGTTCTTGCCCTGCTCGCGCCCGTAGCCGCGCCGCGAGGTGCTCGTGCCGCTCTGGCAGATGATCGTGCCCTGCCGCAGGTCGCGGGCCACATCGAGGGTATTGCCGATGTAAGAGACGTGGATATGGCCGCAGAGGAGCAGCTCCACATCGCACTCGTCGAGCAGGCGGATCGCCGCCTCCGACCCGCGCAGCACCCGGTTCTTGTGCAGGCCGGGCGGATTTACAACGGGGTGATGCCAGACCACCACCTTCGCGGTGCCGTCGGGGTGCCCGGCCAGGGCCCGGCGGATGGCGGCGGCCTGCCCTCCCGTGATCCGCCCCCCGTCGAGGGTGAGGCCGTGGGCGCTGGAAGCCCCAACCACCACCAGGCCGGGCCGCTCGAAGACGGGATTGATCTCGGGGCTGATATAGCGTCGGTAGCGACCGAGCGGATTGAGCAGGCGCAGGTGGGCGTGGAAGAGCGGCACATCGTGGTTGCCGGGCACCACCAGCCGTGGGCCGGGCAGGGCGGCGAGCAGCTCACGGGCGGCCTCCCACTGGGGCAGGAAGTCGGCGCGTTGCACAAAGTCGCCCGAAATGACGAGCAGATCCGGCTTGATCTCGTGGGCCTGGCGGATGAGGCTCTCGGCGATCGGGCGGCGGAAGGGTGGGCCGACGTGCAGATCGGAGATGTGCAGGATCCTATGGCGCACGGGCTACTCCTCGGCGGCGGGCGCGGGGCTCGCAGCGCGGGCCTTCTCACGCAGCAGGCCGATGAGGGCGCGCACAATCAGAACTGCTTCGATGGCCAGGGCGGCCAGAAATCCGTAGCGGACAATCGTTGCGAAGGTCTCCATCGGTTGCTCCGGCAGAGGGGCGAGGGCGGCGTGGGTCCGGCCGGCGGATGGGCCGGCAGTTCCGTTGGGGCGCATTGTAGCACGGCACGCCCGGTATCGCTACGTAGTGCCGCCGGGCCACCGGATAGCCCGGAGGATGGCTCCAAAGAGTCATGCACGGGCGGCCCGGGCGCCCTATGCTCATGGCGACACAGGCGCAGCCGCGCCGTCCAGAGCATATACCGCGCCCCACGCCCGTGGCGCGCGTGAGGAAGACCGCGATGAAGAAGCTGCCGTACGTTGCCGCGCTCGGGCTGGCCGCCCCGACGCTGAGCCTTGAATCGCTGGCCGGGCCCGATGACTGGATGGATCGGCTATCCTACACCCGTTACGACGACGAGGCGGCCCTGCGCCGCGAGCTCATCCGGCGGGTGCGCAGCCTCACCGGCGTGGTGCCAGCCGCCGAGGCCGTGTGGGTGGATGGAGCGCGCCACGCTGCTGGTGTCGCCCTCGATGGCGTGCGCTTTCGCCTCGAGCGCGGTGAACTCGTGCTGCTGCGCCCCTGCGCCCACTGCGGGACCGGGCTACTCGCGAGCCCGCCCCTGCGGAGCCCGGAGGATCTTGGCTATGCGCTGCTGGCCTGGCAGCCGCTCCATGGCGACTGCCAGCCGGATGACGAGTAGCTTGTCGGGTCCGTACACAGGTGTCACAGCCTCAGGGTAGAGTGCGGGCGCCCCGTTGCGCTGCTCGTCGCCGGGGGATCAGCGCAGCTCCCAGCGCGATCCGAGGGGCGTCTTGGTAACCTCAATCAGGGCCGGGAACCGCTCTTTGAGATCGTCGATATGGGTGATCACGATAATGCGGCGGAAGTCGTTCTGCACGCTCGTGATCGCTTCGACCATCCGCTCGCGGCCCTGGGCGTCGAGGGTGCCGAAGCCCTCATCGATCACCAGCGTCTCCAGGCGGGCGCCGGCGCGCCTGGCGAGCAGGCGCGAGAGGGCGATGCGCACGGCGAAGTTCACGCGCATGGCCTCACCGCCGCTGAAGGCGTCGTAGGCGCGGGTACCCAGGGCATCGGCGATACGTATCTCCAGTGTCTCGACGGTATCGCCCTTTTTCGTGTCGCGCTGGGTATCCAGGCTGAGGTGCATCTGGTTGTCGGTCATGCGGCCGAGCAGGCGATTAGCCTCGTCCTCAATCTGGGGGATGGCGGTGTCGATCAGCATGGCCTGCACGCCCTTCTTGCCGAAGGCCTCGGCCAGTTCGGCGAAGAGACCGTGGCGCTCCAGCAGGAGGCGCTCCTCCTCGCGGGCGAGCTCAAGGGCGTGGGCGTCCTGCTCGGCGCGGCGCATGTAGGCCGCCTTGTCGGCCCTGTCGTTCTGGGCCGCAGCGAGGGAGCTCCGCGCGGCTCCCAGAGCCGCATGGAGCTCGATGGCGCGAGCGGTGGCAGCGGGGAGTTCACGCAGCTGCTCGGCCAGCAGCGCCTCGTCGTGGGCAAGGCGCTCGCACTCAGTGGCATCGCGGGCGCGCAGCTGTTCGCTCTGGGCGAGCAGCGCTGTGTCGCGGCTGAGCCCCTCCTCGGCCAGGGCCAGCGCCCGCTCCTCGGCCTCCCAGCGCTCCAGTTCCTGGGCGGCGGCCGTGGCGGCGCTCAGGAGCTCCTCGCTGTAGCCGAGGGCCTGAATAGCTTCCTCCACCTCGCGCCCTCGGGCGCGGATGGGGTGGCCGAAGTCGCCCGCCTCCAGCCGGCCAGCAAGCTGCGCTGCGGCCGCCTCGGCCTCCGGGAGCTCTGCGGCCTCGCGTTCGGCCTCGGCCAGAGCCCGCCGGCTCGCATCGAGCGTGCCCTCCAGCCGATCGCGCTCGCGCAGGCGCTCATCAAGCTCGCGCAGGCGCTCGATGGCCATCTGTCGCTCGTGCTCCACGGCGGGCGCATCGCCGAGCTCGGCCAGCCCCTGCTCGATCCCGGCCAGTTCGGCCTGGGCGGCTGGCTCGAACTCGCGGGCGGCGATCTGGCGCTGCAGCTCGGCCAGTTCCTCGTGGAGCCTGTCGCGCTCGGCCCGCCAGGCGGCGGCCTGGCCCACCTGCCGCTCCAGGGGTTCAACCCGGGCGACCAGCAGGCGCCGCTCGCCCAACTGGCGCTCCAGGCCCGCGATCTCGGCGCGAAGCGCCGCTTGCTGACGCTCCGCGTCGCTGGCCGCTTGCTTTGCGGCGGCGTAGCGCTCGCGCCGGGCCTGGAGCTCGCCGTCATAGTGGGCGTGAACGTGGGCGACACCCCCGGCGCCGAGCTCGCTCCTGCAGACCGGACAGGTACCCTGACTGCCATCGAGCATGGCCTGGAGCTCCTTGAGCCTGGCGGCTTCGCTCGTGAGGGTGGCGCACTCAGCCCGCAGCCCGGCCACCTGGTCGGCCAGGCGCTGCTCCTCCAGGCGCAACGCGGCAAGGCGAGCCTCGTCGCGCGTGAGGAGCTCGGCTGCGGCGCGGGCGCTGGCGAGGTCGGCCGCCCACTGCGCGGCCTCGGCGAGCTGCTGGTCGAGACGCTGCACGGCCTCGCGGCGGCTCTCGCGCACGGCCACGAGCGAGTCCTCGCGCTTTTCGATCAAGGCGCGCAACTCGGCCCGGCGCTCGGCCAGGGCGCGGATGCGGGTGAGGAGTTGCTCGGCGCCCTGGCGGGCCTGTTCGGCCCGCTCGCGCTCGGTAGCGAGGGGGGCGAGGGCCCGCACACGCTCCTCGGCCACGGCGATCTCGGTGCGCAGGGTGGCCGCCCGGTGGGCCTGCGCGGCCACGGCCTTCCGGCGCTGCTCGGCCCGCTCCCACTCGGCGCGCAGGGCCTCGCGCGCCTCCAGCAGCTCGCTCTTCAGCTCCTGGCGTAGCGCACGGAGATCGTAGAAGCGGCCCCGCAGATCATTCAGCCGCTCGCGCTCAGCCCGGGCTGCCCGCAACTCCGCCATCCCGGCGGCGATCGCTGCGCGCCGGTCGATCAGCGTCCGGGCCTGGGCGATGCGTTCCCGCAGCTCGGCTGCCTCTCGATCGTGCTGCTCCAACGCCGCCCGCAGCTCTTCCAGGCGGCGCAGGAGCTCCTTGCGGCGCTCGGCCTGCTGCTCAAGGGCCTGGCGGCGCTCCTCGGCGTCGCGCAGGGCCTGCTCGACCTCATCGGCGCGGGCCTGGAGGGTGGCCACCCGCTGCTCGGCGTTCTCCAGCTCCAGCCGCCAGAAGGGGAGGCGCTCGGCGGCCTCGGCAAGGTGGCTCATGCGACCCCGCAGGCCCTTTAGCTGATCGTCCAGGGCGCGGGCGCGCTCTCTGGCCCGCGCCTCAAGCTCAGCGTACTCACCAAGGTCCAGGATCTCGGCCAGCACCTGCTTGCGCTCAGCGGGCGTGCGGGCGGTGAACTCGTCGGCGCGGCCCTGGAGCAGGAACGAAGCGTTGATGAAGGTCTGGTACGACATGCGTAGCAGGTCGTCGATGCGGGCCTGAGTCTCGCGGATCTGCGCCTCGCCGATGGGCCGCCAGCGCTCGCCCTCCGCGTCCCAGAGCTGCAAATCCAGGCTGCTTTTGCCGGGCGTCTGGCCGCCACGCTTACCGGTACCACCCCGCTGGCGGCGGCGGGCCACCCGGTAGCGCTGCGCGCCGAGGAGGAACTCCAGTTCCACGAACATCTCGCTGGCACCCTGGGCGATCAGGTCGTCGTCGGGCATGCGGGCCTGGCCCCAGAGCGCCCAGGTGATCGCATCCAGCAGGGCCGACTTGCCGGCGCCGTTCTCGCCGGAAAGGCAGACCACGTGCAATCCGTCGAAGGCGAGCGACGGCGGGTTATCCCCATCGCCGCGGTAGCACATAAAATTGAGCAGGGTGAGCCTGGTGGGGATCATAGGGGAGCTCGCGCAAGTCCTGGGCATCGTCGAGCCGACCGGAGCGGACCTCGCCGCGACCGTCGTTCGACCGGGTGCCGGCCCGCGTTCAGACGAACACGGATGTTCCACGGAAGGATACCATACTCCGCCCGGTTGCGCCGCGCGCGGCGCTAGGGTACCATACGAAGCGCCGGCTCGATCACGACACAATGAGGTGCCCGCGATGAGCGACTCAGAGCCCGCCCCTATGCCGACGCGGCGGCCCAACGGTGCCCGCGCCCTGGCTACCCTCGAACGTCTGCTGGTAGATGATGGCTGGGCTCCCCAGCCAGATGGGCCTGCGGCATTTCGCTTTGCGCACCGTGGCTCCAGCGCCAGTTTCGATCTGCGCGCGGTCGTCCTCGTTGATGCCGAGTTGCTGCTCGTCAGCGCCGAAGCGCCCACACACGTCCCCCCGGCCCGGCGCCCCGCCGCCGCCGAGTACATTCTGCGGGCCGGCTGCGGGCTCTATGTGGGCAGCCTCGAGTTCGATCTAGACAGCGGCGTTGCCCGCGCTCGTTGCGGACTCGACTTCGAGGGTGAGCCACTGAGCCCGCGCCTCGCCCGCAACGCCATCGCCACAGTCATCCGCCTGATGGAGACCTATCTCCCCGGCCTGCAGGCCGTCGTCGCCGGGGACGACCCGCGCCGGGCCCTTGCCGCCGCCGAGGGGCGCTGACCACGCGCAGCCGGCGGCACCCACGCCCCGGGAGTAGCCCTTCCAAACCCTAAGGCGAGGGGACGGGGGAGAGGGGAGAGGGCTGCGGCAGCAGCAAGCCCTGGATGCACCCAAACGGTCAAGTGGCCTGAAACCATGCCCAAGGAGCAGCAATGACGCTCGCGATCGATCTCAGTGTGCCCGATGACTTCAACTGGGCCTTCGACGTGGTAGATCGCTGGGCCGAGGACCCGCAGAAGCGCGCGATGCGCTGGGTGGGCCCGGACGGCGAGGTGTGCGACCTGAGTTTCGCTGCCTTCCGCGAGCGCTCCAACCGCCTTGCCAGTGCCCTGGCGAGCCTTGGCCTCCGCCGGGGTGACCGTGTGTTCGTGATGCTCCCCCGCGTAGTCGCCTGGTGGGAGAGCGCCCTGGCGCTGATCAAGCTCGGCGCCGTGGCCATGCCCGGCACCAGCCTGCTCACCCCCAAAGATATCGCCTTCCGCATTGGTGCCGCCGAGGCCCGCGCGGTGATTACCGACTCCGACGGCGCCGCCCGGCTCGAGAGCGTGCGCGCGCAGTGCCCGACCCTGGAGTTGAGCGTGGTGGTTGGCGCACCCCGGGAGGGCTGGCATGCCTACGAGGCGCTCATGGACGCCGGCAGCCCCGAGCTGGAGCGCCGGCCCACGCCCAGCAGTGACCCGTGCCTCGTCTACTTTACCTCGGGCACGGTGGGCAACCCGAAGATGGTGCTCCACACCCACGCCTCTTACCCGATCGGCCACCGCATCACCGGCAGGTACTGGCTCGACCTCACGCCCGACGACCTGCACTGGAACCTTTCCGATACCGGCTGGGCCAAGGCCGCCTGGAGCAGCCTCTTCGGTCCCTGGAACATGGGCGCCGCGCTCTTTGTCCACGACGGTCGCGGCAAGTACAACCCCCGCGAAACGCTGGAGTTGCTGCAGGCCCACCCGATCACCACCTTCTGCGCCGCGCCGACGATCTACCGGCTGCTGGTGCAGGAAGATCTGGCGGCCTATCGATTCCCGCACCTGCGCTCGGTCACTGGCGCCGGTGAGCCACTCAACCCCGAGGTGATCGAGGTCTGGCGCGCGGCCACGGGCCTCACCATTCGCGACGGTTACGGCCAGACTGAGTCGGTGCTGCTCTGCGGCAACCCGCCCGGCCAGGAGGTGCGCCCGGGCTCCATGGGCAAGCCCCTGCCCGGCCAGCACCTTGCGGTGATCGACGACGAGGGCAATGAGCTGCCCCCCGGCCGCGAGGGCGACCTGGCGGTGCGCGTGCGCCCCGAGCGACCGGTGGGCCTCTTCAAAGAGTACTGGCGCAACCCCGCCGCTACCGCCGCCGCTCACCGGGGTGACTGGTACGTTACCGGGGATCGGGCCTACGTCGATGCGGATGGCTACTTCTGGTTCGTGGGGCGCGCCGACGATGTGATTATCAGCGCGGGCTACCGCATCGGGCCTTTCGAGGTGGAGAGCGCCCTGATCGAGCACCCGGCCGTAGCTGAGGCCGCCGTGGTGGCCAAGCCCGACGCGGCCCGTGGCGCGATCGTCAAGGCCTACGTGGTGCTGGCTGCCGGCCACACCCCCTCCGACGAACTGGCCCACGAGCTGCAGGAGTTCGTCAAGCAGGTCACCGCGCCCTACAAGTACCCCCGCGAGATCACCTTCGTGAGCGACCTGCCGAAGACCGTTAGCGGGAAGATCCGCCGGGTGGAGCTGCGGGCACGCGCCGCGAGTGAGGGCGCGCCAGAGGCGCACTGAAGAGCATCACGGATACGTTCGGTTGCGTACGCGCAGCGTGCTGGGTCTCCTGAGGTGCTGAGCGAGCGTCGTATGGGCGGTGGGGCGCGGCAGGCGATGCCGGGCCGATCCACCAGCTGGTGGAGTTGTTAAGGATGATCGATCCGGCTGTGATCGGCCGCTGCTTCGGGCCCTACCGCGTGCGTGTCGAGCGCGCGCAGATCAGCGCCTTTGCCGCCGCCCTCGGCGAAATGAACCCGATCTACCACGACCTCGCGGCGGCCCGTGCCGCCGGCTACCCCGACCTGCCCGCGCCACCGACGCTCGGGACCTGCTACGGGCTCTGGGCCAACCCGCCGCTGCTGGCCGAGCTCGCTCTCCTCGGCGCGCCCCTGCCGCGTTTGCTCCACGGCGAGCAGCGCTACAGCTACCACGCCCCGATCTACGCTGGCGACACACTCACCGCCAGTCCCGCCATCCTGGGGCTGGAGCGCAAACAGGGCCGGAGTGGCTCCTTTGAGCTGCTGACTCTTGAGACACAGTGGCACCATCAACACGGAGCTCTGGCGCTTGTGGACCGGCTCGTGGTTGTGGTGCGGAATAGTGTACAATAGGGGTGTCCTATGCACGCACTTGGTGCGATTCAGGTGGGCGACGAATTGCCCCCGATCGAGGCGGGTCCCCTGCGGCCCGAGGAGTTCGTGCGCTACGCGGCGGCATCGGGCGACCAGAACCCGCTCCACACGGACCCGGCGGTTGCCCGGAGCGCCGGCCACGGCCAGGTGATTGCCCATGGCATGCTCGTGATGGGCCTGCTGGGCCGGGTCTCGGCGGGGCTGGCGGGGCCGGGCGCGCTGCGCGACTTCCAGGTGCGCTTCCTCGCCCCGACTCTACCCGGGGAGCGGCTGCGCTGCGGCGGGCGCGTGACGGCGCTTCAGGAGCGCGCGGGCATGCTGATCGTCCAGGCTGAGTTGTGGGCCCTGGGCGACGGCGACTCGGTGAAGGCCAGCGGTACGCTCCGCGCTGAGCTCCCTGCGGGCGCGGCCCTCACCGGATCTGGGACGGCACCATGACGATCTCCTCAGTTGCGGGTGGCGAGCGTACCCTCAGCATCCGCTACATCCCCCTGCTTACCTGGGGCTTCTGCGCCGCCGCAGCCACCGGGGTGGGCGCCGTTCTGGTTGCCATGGTCGAGGGACGCCAGCCCATCGACGCCGGCTCGGTCGGCGCCCTGCTGCTGCTCCTGGGTTTTGCGGTCTTCATCTTTGCCAGCGGTGGCCAGTACGTGGTGGCCACCTTCGACCGCGACAAAGACGCGCTGCGGATTGCCCGCTACGGGATTCGCGGGCGCAGCATCACCAGCCGTATCCTGAGCGACGTGGTTGGCCTGGACGTGCGGGTGCTCCGCCGATCCCAGCACCGCCTTGAGCTGCGCATGCGCTCGGGTGAGCGGCTGGCGCTCACCCCCTACTATGTGGTTGCCTTCAGCAGCCGGGGCATTGAACGCCTGGCCGCCCTGCTTGGCATCGAGCCGAACCTCGTGACGCCGCCCCGCGCCTGATCGCTATCTACGGTACGGATCTTGCCTCTGCCTCGCCGCCCGACCAGTCTCGTACAGGCCCTAAGGAGGGGTGTGACGTATGTTCCTGCAAAGGCTGGTAGGATATGGGCAGCTATCGCTGTCTATTGGAGCTACCAGCATGAGCGGCACGATCAACGAGCAGAC
>SFCB01000135.1 GCA_004367505.1 Chloroflexi bacterium OHK40
GGGCCAACGTAGAGACGCCCCATTGGGGCGTCTCTACGGGATCGTCGTGAATGATCACAATACCGTGGAAATGGTCCGGCATCACAACCCACGCGTCAATCGTTACGTTTGCGCGCAACGACGGAATGGCCGCCCAACATTCCGCCACAATCGTTCCCTGGGCCGACAATTCCACCACCCCGTCACGCACGGAACCGAACCATGGCGTCCGCGCGGCGGTGACGATGGTGACGAAATACATCCCTGGCCAGCGGTAGTCCCACCCGGGGCGCCTGGCCGACTCCACTCGATAGCGGTCCTGATATTTGCTCATGCCACATCCCGCGCTTGTGTGATGCCTCTACCTTATATACCGTGCGCGGGTGGCGCGGGATTCGCCCGATTCCAATACTCCTCTAACGTGCCGCTAGTGTCCAGCATGTGAAATCCCTGTACACTAGCAGCAGTTGCACCGCGCGAACACCGCGCCCATTCAGTGTGAGGAGGACGTCAGAGATGGCTAAGATTGTCGGTATTGACCTCGGTACAACCAACTCGGTGGTCGCGGTGATGGAGGGCGGCGATGCCGTCGTCATCCCCAACGCCGAGGGGAACCGCACCACGCCCTCGGTGGTGGCTTTCGCGAAGAACGGCGAGCGCCTCGTGGGCCAGACGGCCAAGCGCCAGGCGACGATCAACCCCGATAACACGCTCTACTCGGTGAAGCGCCTGATCGGCCGCGACTACGATGAGACGGCTACCGAGCGTGAGATGCTGCCCTTTAAGATCACCAAGGGCCCCCGTGGCGACGTGCGCATTCACGTCCCGCAGACTGGTAAGGACTACGCGCCTCAGGAGATCTCGGCCATGGTGCTGCAGAAGCTCAAGGCCGATGCCGAGGCTTACCTGGGCGAGCCCGTCACCCAGGCGGTGATCACGGTGCCCGCCTACTTCAACGATAGCCAGCGCCAGGCCACCAAGGACGCCGGGAAGATCGCCGGGCTCGAGGTGCTGCGGATCATCAATGAGCCCACTGCGGCCGCCCTTGCCTATGGCCTTGACAAGAAGAAGGATGAGACCATCCTCGTCTTCGACCTGGGCGGCGGCACCTTTGATGTCTCCGTCCTCGAGGTTGGAGATGGCGTGGTGGAAGTCAAGGCCACCAGCGGCGACACCCACCTCGGCGGCGACGACTACGACGCCGTGATCGTCGACTGGATCGTCGATGAGTTCCGCAAGGATCAGGGGATCGATCTCAGCAAGGATCGCCAGGCGCTCCAGCGGCTCAAGGAGGCCGCCGAGAAGGCCAAGATGGAGCTCTCCAGTGTCAGCGAGACGGAGATCAACCTGCCCTTCATCACCGCTGATGCCTCCGGCCCCAAGCACCTGGCCATGCGCCTGAGCCGCAGTAAGTTCGAGCAGCTCACCAGCGCCCTCACCGAGCGCCTGCGCGGCCCTGTCACCCAGGCCCTCAAGGACGCCGGGCTGCAGCCCAGCCAGATCGACGAGGTGGTGCTCGTGGGTGGCTCCACCCGCATGCCGATCGTCCAGGAGCTCGTGCGCAAGATGATCGGTAAGGAGCCCAACAAGTCGGTCAACCCCGATGAGGTTGTGGCCGTGGGTGCCGCCATCCAGGCTGGCGTGCTCGGCGGTGATGTCAAGGGTGTGGTGCTGCTGGATGTCACCCCGCTCTCCCTGGGCGTCGAGACCCTCGGCGGTGTGATGACGCGCCTGATCGAGCGCAACACCACCATCCCAACCCAGAAGAGCGAGATCTTCTCGACCGCCGCCGATGGTCAGACGGCCGTGGACATCCACATCCTCCAGGGCGAGCGCGAGATGGCCGCCGACAACATGACGCTGGGCCGCTTCCGGCTGGAGGGTATTCCCCCCGCGCCCCGTGGCGTGCCGCAGATCGAGGTCACCTTCGACATCGACGCCAACGGCATTCTAAACGTGAGCGCGAAGGACAAGGCTACTGGCAAGGAGCAGCGCATCACGATCACCGCTAGCACCAACCTCAACAAGGAGGAGGTGGAGCGCATGGTGCGCGAGGCCCAGGCCCACGCCGCCGAGGACAAGGCCCGCCGCGAGCTGGTCGAGCTCAAGAACCAGTCCGACAGCCTGGCCTACCAGAGCGAGAAGACCCTCGGCGAGCTGGGCGACAAGGTCGACGCGATCGAGCGTGGCCGCGTCGAGGGCTTGATCAAGGATCTGCGCGACGCGGTGGCCCGCGAGGACAAGGGCCGTATGGAGAGCCTGTCGGCGGAGCTCCAGCAAGCTATGTTCAAGCTCTCGCAGAGCGCCTACAGCGATGGGGCGGCCCAGGGGCAGCCCAACGCCAGCCAGCCCCGCAAGGATGATGGTGTGGTCGAGGGCGAGTATACCGTCGAGTAACCGCGAAGGCCGCTCCACTGACACCGCCGCGAACCCCGCGTTCGCGGCGGTGTTATTTCACCATCGGTACCCAGGCGCGCGGCAGCACGAGCGGGTAGCCGCTGGCCTCGGCGAAGCCCCGCGCCAGCACCTGGTGCCCCGCCTCCCGTGGGTGGTAATCGAAATTGCGGGCGATATTCGCCAGATCCAGAAAGTTGTACGGCAACCGCACGAAGGTCAGCTGATCGATGCGGCCGAGAAAGGCGCCGTAGGCATCCACTATGGGAATACCGCGCTCAGCCGCTTCCTCGGCGATAATCTGGTTGAAGCGCGGCACCTCCACATCGGTGACGATCGGTTCCTGGCCGGGCGCAAGCACGATCTGGGGCGGCAGGCTGCGGATCGTCAGGCCAGGGTAGGGGTTATAGTAGTTCATCACGATCAGGTCGCCCGTGCGCTGCCCGTTCTCGGTGAGCGCGCTGAGCAGCGTATCGAGGATCACCTCGAGGTTGGCCCGGAAGAGTGGCAGCGTGTCGGTGATCGTCAGGGTGCTCTGGCCGAGGAACGTGCCGACCATATCATTGCCGCCGATGCTCAACGTCACCGGGCTCACGCGGCGGCCCTGGGCGTGCTGTGCCGCGATAAAGGCCACCGCCTGCTCGAGCTGGCCGCCACTGGCGCGCATGCTGCTACTCGTCTCGCCGCTCACGGCCAGGTCGACGGTGAGTAAGATCGGCTGTGTGCGGTCGAGGATCGCGTCCAGGTAGGCGGGATACCCGGGCAGATAGCCTTCGTCGGCCGAGTTGCTGGGCTCCTCATCGCCGGTGGCGAGCGAGTCGCCCAGGGCTAGATAGATGTCGCCAGGCCCTGCCGGGGCGCCGTTGATCCGGCCCGGTGGGGGTTCGTCTCGGGTGGCCCAGGCCGTCGGGGTTGCCGCGACGACCAGCAGGGCGATCAGGGCCAGGGTGCGGCGCCACTGGGCCATCGGAAGTCCTTTCCAGTACGGGGATGCCACTCCCATTATACGGTTGCGCAGGCGTAGCTGCCGTGGTAAAATCCGCCCGTTACGGGGGCAGGTCGCATAGTCTGGTCTAGTGCGCGGCACTGGAAATGCCGTACAGCGGCAACGCTGTCGAGGGTTCGAATCCCTCCCTGCCCGCCATCCCTGAAGTTGGTGCTATTGCGACCATCTGTGGGGCCATAGGCTTGATTGATGGTCGGGTCCCTACAGGAGCGTCTGGTTCCCAACGCCCTGCTCGCCCGCCTGCTGGTGGCGTTCGCGGGCATGTCGCTCCTGCCGGTATCACTGGCTCTGAGTGTCTTGTGGCCCTGACGAAGGCTGGCCTCGCCCGTGTGCGCCAGCCATAGCGACCTCCCGCGTGCCAAGCCTGTTCCGGCGTCCAGCATCCCGGATCGCGCCGGGCTCGCCCGGGGTACGCCCCGGTTGAGCATCTTCCAGTCCGGTCGCACAGTCGGGGCTTGTGCGAGCTGGCTTCCCGAGGGCGCCGCGACTACCGAAGTCCCTGCGCCGGCTCGTTGTTTTCTGGAGAGGCCGCCCCACTTCCACCCCCCTCGCCTCACGCCTGCGGCGGTGCACCGGCTGCCCGCCCGCCACCCGAGGACCGCAGCGCCATGGTCGCCCGCGATGAGCTCGAGCGCGCCCTGCGGGATAGCCTGCCTCCCAGCCTTGCCACCAGGGCACCCGCCCTCGCAGAGCTGATCGCCGAGGCCCTCGCTCACCCTGAGTCGCCTCCGCCCGAGCAGCCCGAGCTCGCCCCCGTCCTCCGGGCGCTTGCCGGCCGCGAGCTGCGCGCCGGCCAGTCCCTGATCAGCTTCGGTGCTAGCCAGCTCGGCGATGTGTCGATCGGCGATGTGGCGGGCGGCGACATCGTGCGCCTCAACCTCACGCTGGCCCCTGAGGCCCAGAGCGTCGCCGTCGGCCGCAACATCGTCCAGATCGGCACGCTGGTTCTCCCGCTGCGCTTCATCCTCGCGCTCCTCGCCCTGCTCGGTGTCGCGGTCGTGGCCGTGGTCTTCGTCTTGCGCGGCCCTACGACGATGGCCGGTCGCGGCACGTTTCGCATCGCCGTGGCCGACTTCGCCCTCGACGAGGGCGGCGATCTACGGGCCGCAGCGGAAGCCAGCCGCCTGAGCACCCGGGTGTACGATACGCTGCGGCAGCAGCAGGCCCGCTACGTGGCCGACTACCCCGCCGAGGTGATCACGCTCTGGCACGATAGTATGGGCTGGCGCGAGAAGGGCACCACGATCGGCTTCATCCCCGGCGCCAACGCCGCCGAGCGTGAAGCCAACGCCAGCCGGCGCCTCGACGAGCTCGATGCTGACCTGCTGATCTACGGCTATCTCGACCCGGCGGGGCGCGTATCGCTCAACTTCTATATCTCCCCCGCCCTCAAGACGGAAGGCGCCCCCGGCGTACTGGCCGGCGCCTACCAGCTCGGTGAGCCTGCTCGCCCGGAGGGCCTCGCCCTTACCACCCGCGCCGGGGCGCTCTTCTGGCTGCTCAAGGGCCTGCAGTACGACAGCCTCGGCGAGCCGGAGCGATCGCTCGAGGTCCTGCGGCGGGGCGAAACCCTGCTGCCTGATTGGAAGGAGATCGGCGAGGGCAAGGAGATCCTCTACTACTTCCAGGGCCAGGCCGCAGTCTCCTCGCTGCCCGCAGCCCCTGACCTTGCCGCCGTGGAGGAGCGGCTGGCTTACGGCGAGGAGCGCTTCCGGCGGGCCCTGGCCGCCCGCCCCGAGTTCTTGCGGCCCGCTGTGCTGCTCGGCACTGTGTCCTACTGGCGCAGCCTCTGCCTGCTCGGCGCGGTGCCCGCATGCTCACCGCTGCCAACCGGAGGCCCCGAGCGCGCCCAGACACTTTCCGAGGCCCGTGAGCAGGCCAACCTGGCCCTCGAGCGCTACCAGGCTGCCCTGGCCCTCGCGCCCGCCTCAGCCGACGCCGTCTGGGCGCGTGCCGCCGCGCCGAGCGCCGTGGGCTCGGCCTTCCTGCTCCAGGGGGAAATTGCCCTCCAGCAAGGCGACCGGGCCGCCGCAGACGAAGCCTACGCCGCGACCGTCGAGCAGATCAGCCCCGTGATCGCTGCGGCTGCGGGCGACAGGCGCATCCTCGGCCAGAGCTATCTGTTCCTCGGCACCGCACTCTGGCGGCGCGGGATGCTTGCCGCCGCGCCTGCCGAGGCTCTACCCCTGCTGCGTGAGGCCCGCGCCGCCTTCGCCGCGTGCCTTGATCAGGGTGGGGCCGGCGACGAGTTGCTGGAGCGCGAGGTGCTTGGGTTGTGCCGCGCGCGCGACGGAGAGGCCGCCGCCCTGATCGCGCAACACGAGGAGGTTGGCCCGTGAGAACCACATTGCTCGCTGTGGTCCCACTACTCTTCGCCCTGACGGGCTGTGGTGGCGATTCCCAGGCCGACCAGGTGGCTACCCGGGTGGCCGCTGGCATCGCCGCTACCCAGACGATGGAGCGCCAGCTCGCCACCCCTGTCGCTACCGCCGCGCCTACCACAGGGAGCCTCCCCACCGCCGAATCTTCGCCCGTCGCCACGGCGACCCCTCCGCCCCCAGCCGTCGCCACGGCGACCC
>SFCB01000220.1 GCA_004367505.1 Chloroflexi bacterium OHK40
AAAGACCTGGCGTAAAGCATCGGCCTGGCCAATAACTGGCGGGAGATGTTCGTCAAGGTCCAACTCGATCTGTACCCGAGCCTTCCGCAAATGGCCCTGGGTAAAGCGGGCCACCTGCCGCAAGATCTCGTTGAGGCTGATGGTTGTCCAGTTGATCTGGGGTGGCCGGTAGAGATTCCGCAGGCTGTCCATGGTACGAGCCATTCGTTCGAGTTCGCCGGTTGCCAGATCCAGGTATTCGCGCGTCGGCACACTGATGCCGGCATCCTCTTTGCAGAGTTCCAGGCAAACGAGGGCGCTCTGGAGAGGGTTTCCTACCTCGTGGGCCACACTGGCAGCCAGGCGGCCGAGGCTCGTGAGCTGCTCATGGACGAGCATACGGCGCTGCAACTCTTCCTGCTGGGTAATATCGCGCCAGCGCTCGAGATACTGCTCCTGCGAGCTGGCCAGGCCCACCACGGGCAGCCGTTCAACGGCATACCAGCGCTGCTGGCCCACCAGATCGGTGGTGAGCACGCGCCAGGTCGTCCCGTCTCCTCCTATGCGCTCACCTGGGGCAGGCACGATGGCCGGGGCCTCCGGTGGCCCCTGTGGCTCGATGCGTAGCTCCGATTGTAAGGCCACCTCCTCCCAGAGTTGCTGGTAGCCACGGCCGACCACCTCGCGTGGCAGGCGCCCAACGATGCCGCGGCAGAAGCTGCTATTGGCGGCGAGGATCGCGCCGTCGACATCGAGTAGCAAGAGGCCCTCGGTGAGATTGTCGAAGACCACACGCAGCAGGTCGCGGGAGCGCCGCAGGTCCAGTGTGTGTCGATCGAGAAGACTCTCGAGCTTGGCGGTGTAGCGCCGCTGCTGCTCGACGAGCTCGATGTTTGCACAGGCCGAGGCGATGATATGCGTGAAGATACTCAGCACGGACTCATCGGTGGCGGGGAGGGGCGGTGTGCCGCTGCCGCTCCGTACGAGCACGCAGGCCCCAAGCGGGCGCCCGGCGTGAATGAGTGGGAGCGCAACACAGCTTCCGCTTCGATCGTCGGCGCCCAGGATCACGGCTGTGCCCTGGTGGTAAGCACCTGCCGCTGCTGCGTCAGCGAGGCGATGGATGTCGCTGCTCAGCGCCGGGCCAGCTTCGGACGCAAGTAGCTCCACGCGCACCAGTCGCCCATCGGGAGGGCAGAGGTAGAGCATCCCGGCCTCGGCCTGGAAGACGGTATGGGCCTGGGTTGCCAGCATCGTGGCAAGCTCGGTGCGGCTGCGCTCAACGGTTAGCATCTGGGTCATGGTGAGCAGCACCATAGCCTGGCGGCTCCGCTGGCATTCCTCCTGGTAGCGCTGGGCCGTGCTCAGGGCTACAGCGGCCTGGGCTACAACGCCCTCCATGAGCAGCAGGTCGCGGTTCGTGAAGTGTTCCGGCTGGCGCACGTAAACGGTGAGGCTGCCCAGGGTGCGTTCGCCCTGGCGGAGTGGGAGGACGATTGCGCTTCCCACGGCTGGCCACCCCCCTGCGCGCCAGCGCTCGTTCTTGCCGACATCGGCGATCACCACACTGCGCCCGAGACGCTGAGCCAGCCCCTCGACCCCCTGGTCGATCAGCTGGGCGGCACGTTCTGGCCGAAGTTCTACCACGCTGCCCTGGCGCCAGGAGTGGCCAGGGGCGTGGCCCGGTGGTGGGTTGTGGAGCACAATCAGTGCTTCGTCGAGGCCGAGGTTGCTGCCGAGTACGCAGATCACCCGCTCAGCGACGGCGGCGGGATCGAGCGACTCGCGCAGCTCAAGGGAGAGCTGGGTGAGCAGGGTCGTGCGACGGAGTTGATCGCCGAGGGCTTCCTGGCGCTGGCGCAGAGCCTCGGTCATCTGGCTGAAGCCGGTAATGAGCGGGGCGAATTCGCTGGATACGTTGGTGGGCAGTGGGGCGTGAAGGTTGCCTGCTCGCACAGCATCCAGGGCGTTGGCGAGCTCGTTGAGTGGCTTGAGTACGGAGGTGGAAAGGGTGTGATAGAGGCGCGCAAGCCCGAGGGTAGCGAGGAGCAATGCCGTGGCTGTAAAGAGCAGCCCCGGTACTGGCGTGCGCAGATCGGCCCCAACCGCAGCGTTGGAAGCACGAGCACCGGCCTCGTAGGTTTCCAGCGCAGCCTCGTACTCGTGCAGTGTAGCAGCAAGGGTGATGGAGCGGGTTGGCGCCCTGGCTGCCATCGTGACGAGTGCCTCCAGACGTGTGGCGAGCTCCTGGGCGGCCGGGTTCGAGGCCTGCTGCCGCAGGTCGGTCGCGGCTGCCTGCGCGAGCGCATGGAGCGCCGGCGCTGGCGCGGCAGCAGTCGCGATGCCACTGCCGAGCCGGCGCAACATACCCACCTCCAGCGAGACATGCCCGGGCAGCCGCAAGTCGGCGATCTGCTGCTGGAGATGCGCGTTCAGCTGGTAGGAGCCGACTATGCCGCCGGCAAGCAAGGCGACCAGGCTCACGAAGATGGCCGTCAGAGTAGCCCGGAGACTGTTGCGCATGGTAGTCACTCAGTACGCGGTGAGCCGTAGAGCTGTGCCTATCATACGCGGTGATCATAACCAGTCGTAGGTCGCAATGGAATTACCATCGCTTCGTTGTGGAACTGTTATGCAGCGGCGAAGGGTCGCCGCCTATACTATGCCCGTTCGCGCCAGCAGTGGCTGGCGAGGTTAGGCCACCAGGGGGTACAGCCCTGGCAGACAACGAAAGGATCGCGAGATGGCATCTCGGCAGGAGCAGATCGCAGCTGTGCTCGACCGCCTGGCCACCAATACTGGCAATGATGTTGCCGGTGCCGCAGCAGTGAGCATGGACGGGATCGTGCTGGTTTCAAAGATGGCGGCCGATGTCAACGCCGACCGCATGGGCGCCGTTGCCGCCACGATGATGGGCGTCACCCGGCGCGTCTCCGGCGAGTTGAAGATCGGGGCAACCGAAGAGACGATCATTAAGGCCGACAACGGGCTGTTCATGGTGCTGCCCGCCGGCGACCAGAGTGTGCTAGCTGTGAACCTGCGGCAGGGTGCCAATCTCGGGCTCGTGCGGATCGAGGCCCGTGATGCGGCCAAGACGATCGGCGGCATTCTGTAGAGCGCGCAAGTGCGCGAGCATGGGAGGATCAGCATGGCACAGGATCGCGCGAGCTGGCAGATCAAAGATGAGGCGACGCTGCTTGAGCTTGTTGCTCTGATGAACCTCAGTCCCGACGAGGCGGCGTTGCTGAAGGATCTGGAGGGCGAGGCGCGGGAGCGCGGGCCCGCGCTGACCAGGACGTTCTACGACCGGCTCTTTGCGCACCCAAATACCGCAGAGTACCTCCAGGGTGTGAGCATGGATCGGCTCCATGGAATGGTGCAGGAGTGGTTCGCCGGCCTCTTCTGTGGGCAGTACGACGAGGCCTATGCCCGTCGCAGGATGGTGATCGGGCAGATTCACGTAAAGATTGGCCTGCCCGTTCGATACCCGATTGCTATGCTCGATGTGGTGATGCCCTTCGGCGAGCAGGTTGCCAGGACGAGCCACGCGCCTGATGCGGCGGTGGCCGCATTCCGCAAAGTGCTGGCGCTCGACGTCGCGATCTTTAACCAGGCGTATGAGGACAACCAGTTGCAGCACCTCGCGGAGCTCGTGGGTGGTGAGCGCCTGGCCAGGCGGTTGCTGACGGGTGCATAAGATCGAGCCCGTTTCGCGTGGGTCGCCACGGTGATGGCGCTGGAGCGTGATCCCGCGGAGCGCTTCGTGGAGCCGCCCCGTTGAGCCGCCCCAGTGGGGCGCGCCGTTGAGCCGCCCCAGTGGGGCGCGCCGTTGAGCCGCCCCAGTGGGGCGTGCCGTTGAGCCGCCCCAGTGGGGCGTGCCGTTGAGCCGCCCCAGTGGGGCGTGCCGTTGAGCCGCCCCAGTGGGGCGTCTATACCTCGCAGGCGAAGCCGCTAACATCCATTGGGAACAAGGGGTGTCGATGCGTAGATGGAGGAAGGGCGCTGGCTCTTGCTTGTGGTATGGGCCAGTGTAAGGAGCAGGGACCATGGCCCTTGAAGGCACGCTGCAGGACATGTCGCTCAGCGATCTGTTCCAGATCTTCCGGATGGGCCCGAAGACTGGGGTGCTTGTGCTGAGCGGCGACAATGGCCGGGGTGTAATCTACGTTGCCGAAGGCAGGCCAATCGATGCGGTCGTGCTTAACCCGGATCGTTCGACGCGGAGCACACACGAGGAGGCGGTGATCCAGATGTTGCTCTGGGACAACGCTTCGTTCATCTTCCGGCATGAGCCGGCGGTGGTGCAGCGGCCAGTCCGGATCAACCGGGACGCCGAATGGCTGGTGCTCGAGAGCATGCGCCGGCGCGCTGATCCGACCCTCGTGCTGCCATACCACCGGATCACGCTCGACACCCGCTTGCAGCTCGCGCCCTTGCCGAGCAGCGTCGAGAGCGGGGTGAGCCTGGATGTACACCAGTGGCGCATTCTCAGCCAAGTCTCCTGCTGTTCAGACCTGCGAGCCATTTGTGAGGCGACGGGCATGGATCCCGCACTGGCGATGCGCACGGTGGCTGAGCTCCTCGCGATCGGATTGATCGAAGTGGTGACCCCACCGCCCGCCAGCCCACTGGTTCGAACGGAGCGCACACCGGGGCTGCGGCAGAGCGCTGCGCTTGAGCCTGCCCTCGCGGGGGCTGGCGCGGCAGGCCGCATCGAGCGCCCGCTGGTAGGCCGGGGCCTGATCGACGCGATTATGCGGCGTGTCCGCGGGATGTAGTACCCGAGGATTGGGCATTGGCGATGGTGAGTCCCGAAGTGGGGGTTGGCCAGTGGGATGAGGTACCGCGAGAAGTTCGTGTGTGCCTCGGATGCCAGCCGTCATCGATGGTCGGCCAGTTTTTAGCTTTGCCGCGAGAGAATGCCGCAATGCAGGCACTCAAGATTGTGGTCACCGGCTGCTATTCGGCCGGCAAGACGCAGTTCATCCGTACGATCAGCGATATCGAGACGGTCTCCACTGACTACGCCGTGACGCTCGAGAGCGAGCGAGCGCTCAAGCACGAGACGACCGTCGCGCTGGACTTCGGCACGATCGCCATCAATGATCAGCTTAACCTCTACCTGTTCGGTACCCCCGGCCAGGAGCGCTTCGATTTCATGTGGGAGCACCTCAGCATCGGCTGTATCGGCTATGTCGTGATGGTGGACAGTACGCGGCCTGGCCACTTTGTGGAGACGCGGCGGCTCATGGAACGCTTCGCCGAGCTTACCGATGCGCCATACGTGGTGGCCGCGAATAAACAGGATGATCCCACCGCACTGCCACCAGGCTATGTACGCCGGCGCCTGGGTGTTCCCCTTGATGTGCCGGTGCTGCCCTGTACGGGAACCGACCGGGCCAGTGTGAAGGCGGTCCTGCTCGCGCTCCTTCAGCAGATCGCCGCGCGCCAGCACGAATGTCGGGAGCCATAGAACGATAGCGGCAGGTGCGCCATGACCGGGCAGGCGGGGCTGGTTCGTTTCGGCCCCGCCTGCTGTTGCCTCTGGCCAGCGCCGCTTAGCGCTCCAGGCGGTAGGGCACGCTGGTGATCACAATGCCCTTCTGGAACATCAGCGCCGTCTTGATCAGAATGCCCGTCTGATTATGGAGCAGATGCTCCCACCAGTGGGCGGGCACAAACTCTGGCAGCACTACTGTCGTGACGCCGTCTTTGTAGGTGGCGCTGAGGTTTTCGATATAGACCCCCATGCGGCTTCGCCGCACACTGCCGTGATGAAAAAGTGCGCTATACTCCATCCGAACGCCCGTGCTGGCGATCAAGGTCGATGTTTCCTTG
>SFCB01000070.1 GCA_004367505.1 Chloroflexi bacterium OHK40
CAACTGCTCGTTGATCTTGCCGCTCATGCTGGCACCTCCGGTAGGCAGCGATAGCTGCCCGCATCCTACCACTGGCTGCAAGACGTTACGTCACACCCGTAGCCTAGGGGCAGCGTGCCAGAGCCCCGTGCTATAATGACACTACCAGCATATGCAGTGCCCCTTTGCCTCGCAGGAGCCGCCGTGTCAGCGCCACCACTACTGCTGGCCGAGAAGCTCGTCCAGTGTCTCCGGACACTCTGCGCCCAGCCAAGCGGCGCGGGCCAGGCCGACGACCTCGCCGCCAGCGCGGATCTGCTCGCGGGGATGCTCCATGGCCTTGGCATGCAGGTGCGCATTGCTGGCCAGCCTGGCCCGCCGGTCGTGATTGGCCGTCGCCCGGGCCGTACCGGCGCCTCACTGCTGCTCTACCACCGGCTTGACTCGCCCCCTACCGGCCCCTGGCACGCCTGGTCGCACGAGCCCTTCCAGCTCGCCGAGCGTGACGGCGCCGTCTATGGTCGCGGAGTTGCCGAGGGCAAGGGGCCGCTGGCGGCTCACCTTCAGGCGTTGCAAACGCTCCTTCAGGCTGAGGGTGAGCTTCCCTGCGGGGTGGTGCTCGTGGCCGATACCGGAGGCTTGCTCGGCTCGCCGAGCCTGTCCGATGCTCTGGCCGCTTACCCCGAGTTGCTCCAGGCCGATGCCTGCCTCGGCAGCGTGGGCGACCGGGATGCAGCCGGTACGCCGCTGTGCTACTCCGGTTGCAAGGGCCAGCTCCAGGTACGCCTCAGCGTGCACGGCCCGGCCCACCCGCTCCCTGCTGGTATGGCCCCTGCCCTGCGCAATCCGCTCTGGCGCCTGACATGGGCCCTGGGCAGTATCAAGGGCGATGACGAGGATATCCGGATTCCCGGTTTTTACGATGCGGTGGATGGCCCTTCCCGGGAGGAGAACGCGGCGCTGCGGCAGCTCAAGCTCGACGAGCGTGGGCGGCTGGCCGCCTGGGGCGCCGATGAGTTCCTCTTCGGGATGAGCGGGGTCGCCCTTGTGCGCGCCGAGGTGACGCTCCCCACCTGCAATCTCAGCACGATCAGCTCCGAGCCCGAGGGCGCCCTGGCCCAGCTTCCCGCCGCTGCCAGTGCCGTGCTCGACTTCCAGCTCGTGCCACGCCAGACACCCACCGCCATCGCCGAGTTGCTGCGTGCCCACCTCGACGAGCGCAACTTCGCGGATGTCGCGATCGAGGTGCTCCCCGGCGGCTACCCGCCCGCTCGCAGCGCCCCCGAGTCGCCGTTCATTCACCAGATCGTGGCCGCCGGGGCCGCCACCTTCGGCGCCGTGTTGCCCGTGGTGCCCGCCGGTCCCTTCACCCTCCCGCTGCAGCTCTTCGCTGAGGCGTTCCACATCCCCGTGGCATCGGTGGGCGCCGCTCGCGCCGATAGCTCGGCCTACGGCGTGGACGAGCACATCCCCCTGGACGACCTTGCCCGCCATGGCCAGCTGTTGATCGAGTTGCTGCTTGCCATGGCCGGCGAGTAAGGCGCTCCGCGATCACACCCGATTAGCCTTCGGTTAACTCCCCCATAACTCGCTCCTAACCTGGCGGCGCTACACTCCGCAGCGGCAGTCTGTGTGATCAGCCCGCGAGGTGAGCTTATGCGCGTCGCCCTCGTCTGCGAGACCTTCCTGCCGGACGTAAACGGCGTGACGACGACGCTCTGCCGCTTGCTCGAACACTTGCAGCGGGCCGGCCACGAGGCGCTGCTCTTCGCGCCCCAGGGCGCGCCAGCCGAGTACGCTGGCACGCCGGTGGTGCCCCTTGGGGGCCTCCCGCTCCCGCTTTATCCCGAGGTCAAGCTCACCCCGCCCCAGCCCGGCCTCACTGCCCAGCTGCGTCGCTTTCGCCCCGACGTCGTGCACCTTGTTGGCCCCGCCGTGATGGGCGCGATCGTCCCGTCGATTGCCCGTGGCCTGCGAGTGCCGCTCGTGGCCTCCTACCACACCGACTTTGGTGCCTACAGCCGTCACTACGGCCTTGGCTTTCTCCAGAGCGGCGTGAATGCCTGGCTGCGCTGGATCCACAACCGCTGCCAGCTCAACCTCTGCCCCTCGACGTACACGCTGCGGTCGCTAAGGCAGTTCGGGTTCCGCCGCCTGCGCATCTGGGGCCGCGGCGTCGATACCGAGCGCTTCCACCCCCGTCACCGGAGCGACGCCTGGCGCGAAGCGGTTGGCTGGCGCCCCGGCGAGACGCTCCTGCTCTACGTGGGCCGTATCGCTGCCGAGAAGCGTGTCGACCTGCTGCCCGACGCGCTGCGCGGCCTGCCCGACGCCCGCCTCGTGCTCGTGGGTGATGGACCATACCGCGCTGAGCTTGAGCGGCGCTGCGCTGGTCTGCCTGTCCACTTTACCGGCTACCTCAAGGGCCAGGCACTGGCCACTGCCTATGCTTCGGCCGACGCCTTCGTCTTCCCTTCCGACACCGACACCTTTGGCCAGGTGATCCAGGAGGCGATGGCCTCGGGCCTACCGGTGGTTGGGGCCCGCAGCGGCGGCACGCTCGATCTCGTCCACGAGGGGCGCAACGGCCGCCACTTTGCGCCGGGGGTGGCCAGCGATCTGCGCGCGCGGCTTGACGAACTGCTGGTGGACCCGGTGCTGCGACGGGCGATGGGCCGCGCCGGGCGGGAGTTGGCCGAGCAACGCTCCTGGCCCCGCGTGATGGACGAGCTCCTCGCGTACTATGAGCGCGTGCGGCGACGCGCGGCCTAGGGTTGCCGCTCGCGCTGACCCTACGCCGCTGGCTCGAACGCCAGGATATCAATCCGCGAACGGCTGAGCTCGATGAAGTCGCCGGGGGCCAGGTATGGCTTGCCGATCGCATCAGCGAGGCTTGCGGCGGTGAGGCTCGTGCGCAGCCCCACCGTGCCGATGCCAATGTCGAGCAACAACTCGGTGTAGAGCGCCTCGTAGGGGAGCTGCCCCCGCCCGGCCTCCCAGGCGGCTACTTCGAGCACCTCGCCGTAGATCAGCGGGGCCGTGATCGGCTCTCCAGGCCGGGCAGTCGCCTCGGGGGTAAGGCCGCGCCGGGGGGCGCCCGTCTGCAGTCGCAACTGGCTGAGCGCGCACACCAGGCGGGCGACGCCCACCTTCCCCACAGCCTCCTCGCGCACCCGGTGGTGTCGATCCACTACCCCAAGCCGGATGCCGGCGGAGTCGGACGCTGGTCGTAGCACGATCAGCGGCAGGTAGCGCCGCCCATCAGGGTGGAGCCGGCCCGGCACGATCCGCTCGAGTTCACAGGGCAGGGCGACTTTATCGAGGAGTGGGAAGCGCATCGAGCTCCTCCAGGGCACGGCGAGCCCGAGTTGCGTTGAGCGCCTCCACAAACTCGCGGGGGCGATCCGGGCTGAGGATCAGCGGGGTGCGGCCCTCGCGGGCCACGGCGACCAGACGGCTGCGGTTGGTGGCGAGAAAGAAGGCCTCACCGTAGGGGGACAGGCGAAAGGGGCCCTGGTAGCCGAAGATCCCGGCGTTGAAGGCGAAGCGCAAACCACGGCGGGGTACGTCGGCGAGGTTGGAGGCCGGCGAGGCGCCGGTGACAATCGCCAGGGGCACGCGCAGCGCCCGCAGCGTCCGCCGGCGTACCACCAGATGCGTGGCGCTGATCTCGTAGCGGCGGGGCTGCGCGGCGAAGGTGAGTAACAGGAAGAGCGCCACGGCCAGCGCCAGGGCCACCGGGATGAGCAGGCCGTCCCAGCGCAGGTTGGCCAGGTAGGCAAAGAGCAGCGGCAACATCAGCAGCCCGCCCAGGTAGGCCAGCCCCATCGTCATCCGCCGCGCGTAGTCATCCAGCGGAGCCACCTCGAAGATCGCCGGTGCGTTGGTGTTCGTCGGTTGCTGTTCCACAGGAACATTATATACTGACAGTATGCGCCGGTTCGCTGTCGCCCCAGGGCCGGCAGCCCCTACGAGAATATCCCCTCATGACCGTTCTCCCGTTGCTCCCCGTCGAGCCAACCTTCCTCCAGTGGCGAGGTCATGCCGTGGCGCGCTACAGCGCTGGCGGCGGGCGGCCCGTGCTTCTTGTCCACAGCATTAACGCGGCGGCCTCAGCCTTCGAGATGCGCGGCCCTTTTCGCGGTCTGGCCGATCGGTTCGCCGTCCACGCGATCGATTTGCTCGGCTATGGCAACAGCGAGCGCCCGGCCCGTAGCTACGTCGCGAACGACTACATAAGCCAGATCGAACTGGCCCTCGATGTCTTGAGCGAGCCGGTATCCGTGGTGGCCAGTTCGCTCGGCGCGGCCTACGCCGTGGCCGCTGCGGCGCGCAGGCCTGAACGTGTGCGTGCGCTGGTGCTCGTCTGTCCGACTGGTATCCAGCGGCTCGCCAACCCGCCCGGGCCGCGCGCGTGGGCAGCCTACCGCGTCTTGCGGGGGCCCGTGGGCCGCGCCCTCTTTGCCGGGCTCACTACCCGGGCCGGTGTGCGCTACTTCCTCCAGACCCAGGCCTACCATCATCCCGCCGCGATCACCGACGAGGTGCTGGATGGCTTCTACGAAACCTGCCACCGCTCGGGCGCCTCCTATGCGCCAATCTGTTTCCTCAGCGGCCTGCTCAACTGCCCCATCCGTGAGGCCTTCGCCAGCCTCCCGATGCCGGTTTTGCTGGTGTGGGGCCGTCAGGCCGTGACCACTCCCCCCGGGGACGCGGACGCATTCCTTGCCGCCAACCCGCGCGCCCACCTGGAGCTCATCGACGGCGCCTCACTGCTCGTTCAGGATGAGCATCCCGAGCGCTTCAACGCCCTCGTGCGGAGCTTCCTCAGCGCCTGAACCAGCCGCCACGGGTGGCGTCCGGGCCTCTCGGCGCCCCGGTGCGCGAGGGGACAGGGGACCCCCGGCGGTCGCGGAAGCCGGCGCAGGCGGGATTCGCCCTCTGTAGCCGCGCGCTTGAGCGCTATGGCCCGCAGGGGTGTAGGAACGTACGCCTCACCCCCGCTACGCTCCGCGCGCCGAGCTGCGATAATTCGTCGTAAACTTCTTCACAACTTTTGCGAAAAGCCCGGGGCTTCCCGTTTAGGGTGATGTGGCGCCGATCCCCGAGGGCGGCGCCCGCGTACGTTTTTCAGCAGCAGGGCGCGGCGCTTGTCAAGGGCTGGCGCCCGTGCTATAACATCGCCCGAACCCGGCCGGCCCAGCAGGGCGCCGGCCCCGGTTGCTGACTGAAGGAGCCTCCAGGATGCGCGCTCTTCCCCAGCCGGCCCGGTACTACCTCGTCGGCCTCTGGTGCACGGCGCTCCTCGTGGGCATCGGGTCGCTCACCATCCTCTGGAAACCTCCAACCCTCCCCGACCTTGCCGCCGCCGCGATCTTCGTGGTGATGCTTACCATCGCCGACCTGACGGCCTTCGAGATGGACAATGGCCGTCTGGTCTCGATCGCCGTAGCCGTGCTGATCGGCGCGCTCACCTCGCTCACCTGGCCTTCGCTCCTGGCCGTGATCGTGATCGCCACGGTGGCAGGCGCCCTTGCGAGCGACACTGGCTGGTGGCAGGTGGCCTCTACGATCGCGGTGCGCTCGATCGCCGGTGCCGCCGGCGTGGCCCTCGCCAGCCTGCACCTCACCGGATCGATGGCCGAGCCGGGGATCGGCATTCTTCCCTACACGACCGTGGGCTCCCTCGCCATCCTCGTGCTTACCGGCGGCGTCTTCTACCTGATCGAGCGAGGCGCGGTGGCCGGCCTGGCTTTGCTCACCGATGGAGTCAAACTGCGGGAGGGCTTGCGCCCCCGCCCCGAGGAGTTGCGCTGGTACACGCTCTTGCTCGCACCCCTCGGCGGCCTGCTCGGCCTGCTCTGGCAGGTCAACGGCATCGCGGTGCTCCTCGGCATCGTGCCCATGGTGCTCCTGCAGCGGGCCCTCCAGAGCCAGAGCGAGGTGATCCGCTACAGCAACGAGGTGCGCGACCTCGCAGCCGACTCGACGGCCCTCTCCAGCAAGCTCGAGCGCCTGCAAAGCTTGATGATCGCTCTGATCGGCACTCGCGATGTGCCGAGCATGCTCCAACTGCTCGTCGACCGGCTCGCCGAGTTGATGAGCGCCGCCAACGGCTGGGTGGTGCTACTCGATGATCAGCAAGTGCCGCAGCTGGTGGCGGCCCACAACCTTCCTGTGGCCCCCGGTGGCCCCGGCCCCACCACGGTACCGCTCCCCAAAAGCTACGAGGCCGTGCTTGGGCGCCAGCGGGTGATGATGTTCACCGACCAGCACATGCAGACGCTGGCCCCGCTCCCGGAGTTGACCCAGGGGATCTTCTGGAACGCTCTCGTTTGCATCCCGCTTGTGGACGAGAAGCGCGTAATGGGCGCGATCTGCCTCACCTTCGCCGAGATCCGTGGCCTCAACGAGGACGAGCAACGGGTGCTGATGGCCTTCGCTCGCCAGGCCGCTACGGTGATCGCCAACGCCCGCCTCTTCCGCAAGCTCCAGGAGTCCCAGGCCGAGCTCATCCAGTCTTCGAAGCTGGCCGCCGTGGGTACCTTTGCCGCCGGGATCGCCCACGAGTTCAATAACCTGCTCGCCGGGATGCTCGGTTACGCACAGCTCGGCCTGGCTACCACCGACGATGAGACCAAGAACGAGTCGCTCAAAGTGGTGGTGGACACCTGTAAGCGCGGCAAGAGCATTACTGGTAGCCTGCTCACCTTTGCCCGCCGTCAGGAGCCCCGCCGTGAGTTGGCCGATCTCTATGATGCCGTCCAGGGCACCCTGACGCTCATGGAGATCGAGTTGCGCAAGCATAACATCCAGGTCGTTCGCGAGATCAGCCCGGTGCCGCTGACGATCTGTGACGCCGGGCAGATCTCACAGGTCTTCCTGAACCTGCTGACCAATGCCCGCGATGCGATGAAGGCAACTGGCGGTACCCTGACGGTCTCGCTGAGCGGCGATGAGCGACGGATCACCCTTGCTGTGCGCGATACGGGCACTGGCATCCCCGATAGCGTGCGCGATAAGATCTTTGAGCCCTTCTTCACCACGAAGGGCGCCCTCGGCGGTAGCGCCACCCCTGGTACCGGTCTCGGCCTCTCTGTCTCCTACGGCATTGTCAAGAGCCATGGCGGCTCATTCGAGGTGACGAGCGAGCCGGGGAAGGGGACGACGATGACCGTGTATTTGCCGGTTGTGGCAACCCACGAGGCCGCCGCAGCTCTGGCCGAGGCCGAGCGCGAGCCGGCCGAGTTGCCCAACCTGCGCATCCTCCTGATCGACGACGACATGACCGTTGGCGGGTCGCTCAAGCGCTTGCTTGAGCAGATCGGCCACAGTGTCGCCCTCTACCCTGAGGGCCAGGGCGCCCTCGACGCGTATCGCGCTGGCGATTTCGACATCGTCCTGACCGACCTGGCCATGCCGGGGATGGGTGGGCTCGATCTGTTGCGCGAGCTTCGCGCTTACGATCCCGAGGCCCGCGTGCTCGTGCTCACCGGGCAGACGGCGAGCGCCCCGCTACAGGAGGCGACGCGGCTTGGCGCCGTCGAGGTGCTGCGCAAGCCCTTCGAACTGGAGGAGATCCTCCGCGCGATCCGCAACGTCTACATGCGGCGCGGCACCGCCGTGGCCCGGTAAAGGCACACGGCAACGAAGCCCCCATCCCTGGCGGCACGGCAGCGGGGGAAGCTGGCTCTGGCCTTCAGCGTAGCTCTGGCAGCTCGACTGGATCCTCGCGGGGCTCGCAGACGCCGCAAAACAGGGCGCGGGCGGTGACGATCGCCTTCTGCACACCCTTCTGGCCAGTGTAGAGCGCAACGATATGGGGTAGCTCACGGGCGTGGTCACGGCACACGGCCCGTCCGCAGAAAACGCATGTACCGTGCGCCGGGCGCTCGCAGTGCCAGCAGTTCATACGGGCTCCTCCGGTTGCTCGCGGGTGGCACGGCGCCCGTAGAGCCGGGCTGCCCCCACGGCAACGATCTCGCCGAGGGTGAGCGTGAGGCGGTAGACGAGGCTGCCGACGATGGCCACAGGCAGCGGGAAGGTCTGAGAGAGCAGCACGGTGAGAGCCGCCTCGCGCACCCCCAACCCGCTCGGGGTGAAGAAGCTTCCATAGCCGATGGCCCAGGCCAGGCCGGAAGCGCCGATGATGAATGCTACCTGCTCCGGTTGGACCGGCGCCAGCGTTGTAAGCGTCACCCAGAGCGCGATGCCGGCCGCAAGATTGGCGAGCGTGAAGCCGCCAAGGAGCGCCAGCATCTCACCATAGGTGTAGGGCCAGGCCAGTTCCGGGCGTCTGAGCCGCGTGGCCGCTACGCGCAGGGCCGTCCCGAGAATCCGTGGGTGCAACAAGGCCAGCCCCGCCGGCACGAGCAGTAGCAGCCAGAGCTCGGTGCTACCCGCGCCGCGCCAGAATGGCAGGCTCAGGCCAGTGAGCGTCAGCGCGCCGAGCATGGTGAGCAGTTGCTCGACGGTCGCGCTGGTGAGTACCTGGGACCTGCTGACACCCAGTTCGCCTGCCAGGGCCACCCGTCCAACGATGTGCCAGACGTTGCCGGGCAGGTAGCGGCTGAGCATGGTGCCCGTCCAGATCCGTGTGCCAGCGCCGAGTGGCACCGTCCGGGCCGCCCCGCCCGTGGTACGCAACAGGAGCGTCCAGCAGACGCCCAGGCCACTGAAGTAGAGCGCGCCCCAGGCGACCGCGCCCGCCAGTGGTAGCGGTGCCACGCGCCATTCGAAAGCTCGTAGCTCTGCCAACTGGCCCCACAGGAACCAGCCCCAGGCGGCCAGCACCGCCCCCGCCACGGTTACCCGCAGCCACGGCGAGCGGAGTGGGGAGCGGCGGTTCATCGGATCGGCGGGCGTTTGCATGGATGGTAGGCTTTGATCGAGCTCAGCGCTCCACACGGCAGAGCGTGAGAGACCATGGGAAGCTCTGGTGGGCCGCGACCACCTGGCAATAGGGTGCCACAAAGCGTAGGAAGCCCCCGAACGTCCAGTGGTTCACGTGGCCCGGATCGTTGCCCCAGGCGCGCAGGTTCTTGCCGCGCAGAAAGTTCGCGCCACGGAAGAGTGGCTCGTTCGGCACGCTCAGGAGCAGCCAGCCGGAGGAGACCCGACAGAGCTCGCGCAGGCCACGCCCCGGCTCGTGCAGATGCTCCAGCACCTCCATGCAGACGACAAGGTCGAAGCTGTGATTGGGGAAAGGCAAATCGTAGAGATCGCCGGCGGCGAAGGGCCGGGCGGGGTTGAGCACGCCGGCCACGCGCAGCGCGCCGGGGCTACCGTCGAGACCCACCACCTCGGCGTCGGTAGTGCCGAGCACGGCCCGCATGGCGAAGCCCTCGCCGCAGCCCGCGTCGAGGATGCGACGCGGCGCCGGAGCTACTCGGCCGAGCAGGTGTTGAGCCGTCTCGTGGAAGCGATCGAGCAGGGCCCGCTGGAGCGGGTTGGTGCTAGTGTGCTTGCGCAGGTTGGAACTGCTGTGGTCAGAGATCATGGGTCGTGGGGCTCGGGGTGGGCCTCGAGGACGCGCCGGATGGCGAACTCGTCGCCGGGGCGGTAACTGCTGGAGCGGAGCATCTCGCCCACCAGGCCAGTGGAGATGAACTGCAGGCCGGTGATCAGCAGCAGTACGCCAAGCGTGAGCAGGGGCCGATCGCCGATTGGGCGCTGGCCCTCGAACCAGAGTAGGGTAAGGTAGGCGCAGATCAGGCCACCGGCCAGCAGCAGCAGCGTGCCGATCGCGCCGAAGAGGCGCAGTGGCCGGCGCAGATAGCTGGTGAGAAAGAGCACCTGGATAAAGTCGAGGTAGCCGCGCCCCAGGCGCCGGGCGCCGAACTTGCTCTTGCCGAAGCGGCGCGGGCGGTGCTCCACCGCCACCTCCGTCACGCGGAAGCCCCGCTGGCTGGCGAGCACCGGGATGAAGCGGTGCAGGTCGCCGTAGAGCTGCAGTTCCTGAGCCACCGCACGGGTATAGGCCTTAAAGCCGCAGTTGAAGTCGTGCAGGCGCACCCCGGTGATTGTCGCCACCACGCTGTTGAAGACGCGGGAAGGGAGCGTTTTGGAGAGGGGGTCGTTGCGTTTGAGGCGCCAGGCCGAGACCATGTCGTAGCCGGCGTCGAGCCGGGCGAGCAGCTGGAACATATCGCCGGGGTCTTCCTGCATGTCGGCGTCGATGGTAACGATCCGGGCGCCACGGGCGTGGAGGAACCCGGCCTGGAGCGCCGCCGTCTTGCCGAAGTTGCGCCGGAACTGCACCACGCGCACCCGTGGGTCGGCCGCCTGGGCTGCGGCGCATGCGGCGAAACTGCCATCGGTGCTCCCGTCGTCGATCAGCAGCACCTCGTAGCTGGAGCGGTAGGGCTCGGGGCCGGCGGCGAGCACCGTGGCGATGCGCTCGCAGATCACCGGGACGCTCTCCTCTTCGTTGTACACCGGAATCACCAGCGAGAGCGCGCAGGCGGGCGCAGCGGGAGCCAGCGCGAGCGCGTCCGTCGGTTCGGCAAGGGTCATAACACGCTTCCTCCCGGCGCCGCTGGGCCATGGCGCCTTTGCCGATTATACCAGCCATCTAGCTCATTGGCGTGAGGGCGCGATGCCCTGGATGGGTTGATCGCTCAGGCCCACCCGGCGCGGAAAAGCCACCTTTCCGGCGGCACCGCGCGCCCACGTCGGGGCCAGAGCGAGCCGGCGCAGGCTGGCTTTGCCGGGCGCTCGCCCGTGGCGTGCGCTGCCGGGCGTGCCGGAGGCCTGAGCGCCGCCGTGATACCGCCGTGGGCTGCGCGTCCAACGGTTCGGTATCCACCCAGCGCTGCGCTGATGGCACCACCACGACGCTAGCGCAGGGTGAGCGTGGCCACGACGACCGGCTGGATCGCTGGTGGCAGGGCGCGCTCATCGGTAAAGGCAGCCTCCGGATGGGTCAGGTCGTACCAGGCCACGCTCCACGGGTAGTCGCCGGGCGGCAGGTCGGCGGGGATCACCAGCTCAAAGCGTTCGCGTACGATCTGGCCTGGCGCCCAGGAGCCGATGGGCAGGAGCGCAAAGGTGGGCAGGTGCACGATCCGGGCATCGTCGCGCCCACCGAGCCGGCTTACGGCGGCCCACGGCCCGGCCGGGCGCTCCGTGCCGCTCAGTTGCCACTCGAACTCGGCCCGGAAGCGCCGCCCGCCCAGGTGCTCCACCCGGGCACCCAGCAATGCCACCGGACCCAGGTCAGCCGGTGTTGCGGGCAGGATGGGCGCGTTGACGATCGCGGCATGCTGCTCCAGGGCGCTGTCCGGCGGAGGCTCGCGCTGGAAGAGCAGGAGCCCGTCGCGGGCAGCTACCAGGCCGAAGGCCGGTTCGCGCAGCAGTGCCGCGATGACGCCCGCTTCGTAGGCGGGTCCGCCGGCCACGCTGTTGCCGTTGACCACCCGGTAGTCGAAGAGGGCGTCGGCGAGAGCGTATCGCACGCGGGGCAAGCGCTCGGCCAGGGCCTCGGGGCCAGGGTCGTCGGGGTAGCGCAGGCTGTAGAGTGTCTCGCGGGAGGCGAGGCGCGGCGCCAGAAAGATCGAGGCGGCGATCGGCTCGCCGGTGGGCACGAACTCACGAATAAACTGCTCCTTGACCGCGTCGCGTGGGGTGCGGCCGTAGACCGTGTGGTCCAGCGCCATGCCGGGGTCCGCCGACCAGCGGAGCGGGCTGAGGGGGGTGCTGACGAAGACGAGGTTGGCGGCGACGGTGATTGCCAGGGTGGCGCCGAGGACGATCCAGCGGCGGGCCGGGGCGCTGGTGCGGGCCGCCCCATCGATGATCGCGAGCACCAGGAAGGGCACGGCCATTGCGTAGTGGTGGTAGCGGTAGTCGAAGGAGGAGCCCGGCCCGGTGCTGAGCAGAGCGGCGGCGGCGATCGGCAGTCCGGGGAGGAGCCAGCGCCAGCCGCGCAGACCAGCCAGCAGGGCGGGGCCGAAGACGATCAGCGCGTTGATCAGGCGTGGTTCGAGGCTTCCGGCGAGGTTCGCGAAGGTGCCGAAGTAGTAGCTCAGGTAGCTGAGGCCCCGGTGAGCCTCGGAGGTGGCCCCGGTGGTGAAGAGCGGGCGGATCAGCAGGAAGGCCAGGGCGCCGTAGGCCAGGCCCGCCATGGCCGTGAGCAGGCCGGCGCGGGGCGCGCGCTCCCAGCGCCAGATCACCAGGCCCATAAGCGCTACCGGGGCGGCCACGTAGAATTTAGAGGCCAGTGCCAGGGCCAGCCAGAGGATGTAGGCGCGCCAGGCGCGCCGGTCGAGCGCCTCGACGGACCAGAGCAGCAGCGGCATGGCCAGGGTGTCGCCGTGGAAGTCGAAGAGGACGCCCGTCTGAGCGACCGGGTAGAGCAGGTAGATCAGCGCGACGGCCAGGCCGGCCCAGGGGCTTCCCAGGCGCCGGCCCGCGAGCCGGTAGGCCGGAATGGCCCCTGAGGCCGCCAGGAGGGCCTGGCCGATCAGCAGGGTTCGCGGGTCGGGCCAGAGGGCGTAGAGCGGCGCGAAGAGCAGATAGATCAACTCGACGTGGAAGGCGAGCCGGCTCATCTCCCCCTCTTTGTAGGTGAACTCAAGCGGCCGGCCCCGCGGTACGCTAGCGATCGCCTGGGCCATGTTGCCCAGATCGAGCATGCCGGCGTTGAAGCCGGCGTAGCGTAGCACGCTCAACCAGGCGAGCATGGCGCCGATGCCGAGCGTGAGCGCGGCCAGGGCCAGCACCGGCGCCGTGCGAGCCATCGGGGCAGCAGAGTGCTGGGGAACCTGTTCCATGGCGGCTTGCCCCTAGCGTCGGCGCGGATCGCGGAACGAGAGGTGGCCAAAGCCCTTCTTGAAGCCCAGGGCAAGGTAGTAGCCTGCGGCCACGGTTGCCCACGCTGGGCCGAAGTTCTTGCGTACCACCGCGAGCGACTCGCGCACGAAAAAGCTGCTGCTCAGGCCACCCGGGAGCGCCCGGGCCCGGAGTTGCTCAGAACGGACGAAGCGAGCGCCGGCTTTGAGCAGCCGCTGGTTGAAGTCGAAGTCAGCATACACCGTGTAGGCCAGGTCGAAGGGTGGGGCTGGGCTCAGCGCTTTCGGCACCAGCAGGGCCTGGTGGTGCAGCCGGTTGATCATCCGGAGGCCGGGGCCGGCCACGGAGCGGAACAGGCGTGCTCCGAGCTCGACATCGCCGTAGATCACGTCGCGCGGGCCGTAGCTGGCGAGGTCGTCTGGCAGGGTGAGGATCTCGTCGCCCGCGCCAAGGTAGAGTATCCGGCTGCCGGGGCGGGCGGCGGCCCAGCCCTTGTTCATCGCGTCGTAGAGCCCACGATCGGGCTCGCTCACCCAGAAGGCGATCCGGTCGTTGTAGCGCTGCAGGAGTGCCGTCGTGCCGTCGTGGGAGCCCCCGTCGATCACCAGGTACTCAACCAGGTGGCCACGGATGGCGATCACGCTCTGAATGGTTCGCTCCAGCGCCCCGGCGCCGTTGTATACCACGGTGATGATCGTCAGCAAGCCGGGCGGCGCCGGTACCGCTGCATCTGCGGTGGGCCGGGTGCCGCCACGAAGTGGCTCGACGATGCCGGCGCCGCTCACGGACGGGCCTCCACGAGGGGTGGCTGGCTAGCCAGGAGGGCGTGGTCCTCTTCGTTCAGGGGGCGGCCAGCCAGGCGTCGGTAGTGGGCGCGGAAGCGGCGGGCCGCGTCGGCCCAACTGTAGCCCGTCACCCGGCGCCGCCCCCGGGCAACCAGCTCCTCGCCGAGGGCCGGATCGAGCCAGAGCCGCGCCGCCGCGTCGGCGATAGCGACCGGATCGCGCGGGTCGAAGAGGAGGGCGGCATCGCCAGCAAGTTCGGGAAGCGAGGTGACGTTCGCGCATGCGACCGGCCGGCCATGCCAGAAGGCCTCGCTGACCGGGAGGCCCCACCCTTCGAAGAGGCTGGGGAAGATTACCCCACGGCAGTGGGCGTAGAGGGTCTGCATCTCGGGCGGTTGCATAAACCCCACAAAGAGGGCGAGGTGCTCCAGGCGCAGCTCGCGCACGCGGCGCTCGATCGTGGGGAAGAAGTCGTTCTTCGTGCCGGCGCAGACAACGGGCACCATAAGGCCTCGTTCGTCGCGCAGGCGCGCCATGGCTTCGAGCAGGGCCAGGTGGTTCTTGTGGGGCCACGTCTGGGCCGGGTAGAGCAGGAACTGCGCTGGGAGGTTCAGGCGGCGGCTGATCGCCTCACGCTGCTCGGGCGGGGGCTCGGCGTAGGTGCTGACGGGCGGCGCGGGTGGGATTACGGTGATGCTCGCCGCCGGCACCCCGTAATGGCGCAGCAGGTCGTCGCGGGCGGCCCACGAGGCGGCGACCACGAGCCGGGCCTGGGCGCAGAGGCCCCGGTACCAGAGCTCGCGGCGCTCCCGCTCGCGGCGCGGGAAGAACCCGGGCAGCGCGATATGTTGCAAATCCCAGGGCTGATAGATGCTCGGGATGGCCGTGCGAAAGCCGAGCGGCGTGGTGAAGTGCATCAGGTCGGCGCCGGCCCGCTCAACGGTGCCGTCGGAGGTTGGGAGCGGATCAGGTCGCCGCCTGAGCGCGCCACCGATCCGACCGATGAGTGGCAGGGCCGCTTTGAGCCGTCCGCGCAGGGAGCCACGGGCGGGTGGGGGGATTTCGAGGAGGTTGCAGCGACCGCCGAGCGACGGGCGTAGCCAGTCGTTGGCGCCGGCGAAGCTCAGGAAGAGGTACTCTTCGTCGCCGTCATCGAGTTGGGCCAGGCCGGCGGCCAGGCCAGCCAGGGCCTGCTGTACGCCCCCGGCCTGGCCATCGAGCAGGCGGGCGTCCAGGCAGATGCGGAGTGGTCGTTGGTGAGCGGTTGCGCTGTTCATGGTGTCTGCAGGACGGTGCCGCGCTCGCCGGGTCTGCTGGCAGCTTGCTCAAGCGCGGCCAGTTTCCGAGGGACGATCACCACGTAAGGGGCTACGCTGCAGAGCAGGTAGCCGGCCACGGCGCCCCAGGCGAGCCCGGGCAGCCCCATGCGCTGAGTGAGCACGATCTTGAGTGCCAGGGTCGTCACACACATCACACTGGCCACGATCACCTGGGCCTTGAGCAGTCCGGCGGCGTTGAGGAACATGGCGAGCGTATTGCCGAGGGCCAGCACAACGACCCAGCAGGCCAGGCCAGCCTTCAGCGCCAGGGGCGCCGTTACCGCGTCGCCGATCCACAGGTGCAGGATGGGGTCGGCCAGGAGCAGCAGCGCGATCGCCGGCAGCCCTGCGGCGGGCAGCATCAGTACGAGCGAGCGGGTGAGCGTGCGCCGTACCCAGGCGATGTCGCCCCGGGCGATCGCCTCGCCGTAGGCGGGCCAGAGGGGCGTGATCATCAGCCCGAGCACGAGCGGAATGACGCTGAAGAGACGCATCGGTACCGCGTACTGCGTCACCGCCTCGGCGCCGAGCAGGCGCGCGGCGATCAGGTTGTCTGCCGAGAAGGCCAGCGCGACGATCACCTGGAGCACGAAGAAGAGCCCCCCCATGCGCACAATCCGCCCGACTACCACCCGATCGATCGCGGCGAAGGACGGCCTGAGAGTGGGGCGCTGCCAACCAAAGACTACGGCGCTGTTCACCAGGGCGGTGATCGCCGGCGCGCCGATCGAGGCGAGCACGAGCCAGGGGAGCCCACCTCGCAGCCCGATCACGGCAAGGATCCCGGCAAGCCCGACCAGGCTCGCCAGGCCCTGCCAGAGATTGCTGGCAAAGCCCTCCTGATAGCCAAGTTGCACGCGCTGAACGATCGTGAGGGGCATCCCTACCAGGAAGCAGGCCGCAAAGACGATCATGGCCGGACCGGCCTCGTCGCTGGCCCGGGCCGAAGCGACATTGAAGAGCGCGGCCCAATCGATTAGTGGGTAGGCGATGGCGAAGGCCATCCCGAGCGCGGCCGCGATCAGCGTGAGGGCCAGGCATGCACTGGAGACATAGCGCCTGGCCAGGGCGGGGTCGTCCTTGCCATGAGCCTCGGCGATCCCGTTCAGGAGCCCGTTGCCGATGCCGAAATCGGCGAAGCCAAGCAGGGCGACGATGGCGCTGATCGTCATCCAGAGCCCGTAGCGCTCAGCGCCAAGGTAGGAGATGGTGAGCGGCACGCTGATTAGCGTGGTGACGATCCCCAGGCCTTTGGCGCCGAAGGCGGCTACGGCGGCGAGCGCGGCCCGGCGTAGCCGCAGCTGCCCGCGACCCTCAGTAGTGTGAGGCCCGCGCTCGCCTATTGCCGGCGAAGGCGTGTGTACGCTCATGGTAGCTCCCCTACCCTGAGCATCGTACTGGTCTCCACATCGAGCACTGGCATGTCGGCGATCAAGGCGCGGCGGGCGGCCCCGCTCACAAAGCTCAGGCGGCCTCGCGCGTCGCGGGATTCGCGCATTCGGCTCTCCACGTAGCCCTCCTCGGCGCTCAGGGCCGGCAGGCCCCCCGCCACATCCGAGCGCACGAAGAAGGCGTTATTGCCAGCGCTGTTCGACCCGACGAAGACGTAGCCCCGGTCGGCCGCGAGCAGACAGAGTGCCTTGAGCGAGGCCCCGAAGTACAGGTGCGAGGCGTGGGCGGCCCCGCGCCGAAAGCGGGGGTCGTAGGGCACTGTTACCGCGCGGTGAGCCCCGAAGAGGCTGTTGTATTCGATCACGACGATCCGCGGCGAGGCGACATTGATCGCCTGCCAGACCCAGTAGTCGTTGCCGTCGAGGTCGATACTCAACAGACCCAGATCCCCGGAAAAGCCGGCGTCCGCAAGCAGGTGGTTGATATTCTCCCGCGTCACAAAGGCGCACACTGTCGTCAGATCGTGCCGCCACATATACTCCTGGGCCTGGATCTGCGCGATCGCGTGGGGGTCGGCGTCGATCACCAGGCCGCGCCAGTTGTCATTCATCAGCAAAAAGCGCGTGTTCGACTCACGGTAGTTCTCGACGCCAAATTCCACAAAGGCGCAGTGGGCGATCGGCACCCTGGCGAGCAGGTACTGAATGATCCCGTCCTCACCCCACTGCGAGAAGACGCGAAACTCAGCGTCTGCGAGCCGGTTCAGGGTGGCGCCAGCGTGGAACTCGCGGATCCGCGACTGCACAATCAACATGCGGTTGTGCTCGATCTCGGCGCGGAGCGTGTCGAGGCGATCGACGATCGGGGCGAGCACCCGGCGAGCGAGTTGTTTGAGCGGCGAGCGCACGGCACAGGCCTTTCGCCGCTCAGGGCCGGATCTCGGCCTCGGCGGGCTGCTCCGCCGGCTGGGCGGCTACGCTCCCCTGCCCTCTGGTGAGCGCAAAGACCACCCCGCCGCAGAGGCCGATCCCATTGCGGAGGGCGTGCAGGTAGAGCGAGAGGCTGAGGGCCTGAGCCGCAGTGATGCCCACGAAGCCGAGTAGGAAGACGAAGGCGTTGTCCTGAAGCCCGAGCCCATTGATGGCAACCGGTAGGGCGGTGAAGGCCACGGCGATCGGCACGGTGGCGAAGTAGGCCACTGGCCCCAGTGGCAGCCCGAAGCCCATTCCGGCGAAGTAGACCGAAAGGCAGATCGCGATCTGGCGCAGTACCGAGATGCCTGCGGCCCGCGCCAGGAATTCGGGCCGGTGCGCCACCATCAGTAGCGACTCGTGTACGCGCAGGACGGTCGGCCCGACCCGCCGCCAGAGGAAGCCAGGCGCCAGACGGCCCGCCAGTTCAACCAGGCGGCGGCTGAAGAGAGCGATGGCGCCCGCGCTGAAGGCGAGCAGCGCCACACCCAGGCTCGCCAGCAGCCCCACATCGCCCCAGACGCTCGGCAGCAGCAGTACGGCAACCAGGCCCACGAGAACTGTCACCGCCAGGCCCACCACCCGATCCATCAGCACCGAGGAGATCGCCGCCTCGCGCCGCTCCAGCTCCGGGGCGATCAACACCATCTTCATCACATCGCCGCCCACCGACGAGGGCAGGAACATGTTGAAGAAGGCCCCCGAGAGTACCAGGCGCAGCAGTTGGAGTAGCGGGAAGTGGAAGCCCATGGCGATCAGCAGTTGTTGCCAGCGCCAGGCCGCGCAGACGATCGAAAGGAAGTTGACGAAGGCCCCCGCGACGAGCCAGGCCGGATTGGCCTCGGCGATCACTGCGCCAACGCTGCGCAGGTCTACCTGGGTGGCGAGCCATGCCAGCAAGAGTGTCGTGAGGATGATCCGGACGGCGTACTTGACATAGGTCATGCTAATTCTCCCCTGGCGGGACGGTGATCTCGGCGATCGCGGCGGGTGGGGCGCCCGCGATGGCGCTGCGGGCGTCGGTGGCGTAGGCCTCGGGCCGGGCCGGATCGTACCAGGCCACCAGCCAGGTGTAGCGTCCGGCCGGCAGATCGGGCGGCAGTTCGAGCTCGAACTGTTCACGGACGATCGCGCCGGGGCGCCAGTCGGCGGTGGGCATGAGGGCAAAGGTGGGCAGGTGCACGATCCGCGCGCCTTCGACGCCGTCGAGGTGGCTGACGGGGATCAGGCTGCGGTCAGTGGGCAGGCCGCCGGCGCTCGTCCAGGCGAAGCTGGCGCGCAAGCGGCGGCCGCCGAGGGATGTCACCTCGGCGCCGAGGAGGCGGATGGGGCCGAAGTAGGCCGTCTGCGCGGGCAGATCGTTCTGGGGGACGACGGCCACCGTCTGGGCCAGTCCGGTCGGGGCGCGCTCGAAGCGGAGCAGGCCATCGCGGGCGGCGGTGAGGCGCAGGGCGGGGTCGCGCAGGGCGGCGGCGATCTCGTGGCGCTCGTAGGCGGGGCCGCCAAGCACCTGGCGCTCGCCGGGGACGCGCCAGTCGAAGAGCGCATCGGCGATCAGGTAGTCCACCTGGGGGAGCAGGGAGGGCAGGCGTTCACCGCCGGGGTCATCGGGATAGCGCACCACGAAGAGCGTGTCGCGGTCGATCAGGCGTGGGGCGAGGAACATCGAGGCGGCGATGGGGGCGCCGGGGGGTGGGGCGTGCTCGGCGAGGAAGCGATCCTTCACGGCGTCACGGCGCGTCACGCCGTAAGCCGAGGGGTCGAGGCCGCCGCCGGGGAGCCAGAAGGCGGGGTTGAGGGGCTGCTCCACGAGGATGGCGCTCACCAGCGCTACGAGCAGGGTCGTAAATGCCAGGTCGGGGCGCCAGCGGCGCACAGGGGTGCCGGGCGGGGCAGTCGTGGCGGCGACGCGCAAGCGGGTGGCACCGTCCACCACGGCCATCACCACAAAGGGCGTGACGGTGGCGTAGTGGTGGGAGGAGAAGTGGTAGCCAGAGCCCGGGCCAGTGCTGAGCAGGGCGGCGGCGGCGAGCGGGAGCGCGGGCAGGAGCCAGCGCCAGCCGCGCCAGGCGAGCAAGAGGGCCGGCGCGAAGATGACAAGCGCGTTCAGCAGACGGGGCGCGGCGGTAGCGCCCAGGGTCTCCAGGCGGCCAAAGTAGTGGCTCGTGTAGGCCGCAGCCGCCGAGCCTGGTTGCTGGGGCGGGGCGAAAGCTTCGCGGATCACGAAGAAGGCCAGGGCGCCGTAGGCCACGGCGACTGTCCCGGTGATCAGTCCCGCCCGGCGGCGCTCTGGGCCACCCCAGAGCGCCAGGCAGGCGCCGATGCCAGCCACTGGCGCGGCGATATAGAGCTTGCAGAGCAGGGCTAGCCCCACCCAGAGCGCATAAGCGCGCCAGGCCCGCCGATCTGCCGCGTCGAGGGCGAACATCAGCATGGGCATGGCCAGGGTGTCGCCGTGGAAGTCGAAGAGCAGGGCCGTCAGGGCTACCGGGTAGAGCAGGTAGATCAGCGCGGCGCAGCGGGCGGCGAGTCTGCTATCGAGCCGTCGCAGCGCGAGACGGTAGGCGGGGATGGCGCCGGCAGCGGCGAGGGCGGCCTGGGCCAGCAGGAGTGGCTGGGGGCTGGGCCAGAGGGTCAGCAGCGGCGCGAAGGCCAGGTAGATCAGCTCGACGTGGCCGGCGAGGCGCGAGAAGTTGCCGCCTGGCCCCGTGGTAACGAGCGGCTGCCCACGGCTTACCGAGAGAATGGCCTGGGCCATCGCTCCGAGATCAAGCATGCCGCTATTGTAGCCTGCGTAGCTGGCGAGCCCGAGTGTGGCGACCATCCCGCCGACGGCGAGCATCGCGATCCAGAGCAGTGGGTCGCGCGGGAGGCGCTCGCTCATCGCGGATCTCCAGCGGCAGCGCCCGGGCAGGGCTCGGTCGTACGCCGCAGTAGCCAGCGCCAGAGGTAGAGGTAGTCCCGGGCGTAGGCTCGCTGGCCACTCAGAGCCTCGGCGGCGACGAAAGCCAGGCCTCGGATCAGGAAGCCGGCGAGGGTTACGGCGCGCAGCACGGCGAGAGCTGCTGGCCCGGCATCCCGGTAGGTGCGGAAGTAGCGCACCGCGCTCTGGTACTCGCTCTGGCGGGCCCAGATCTTCACCTTCAGCGACGACTGGCCGCCGTAGTGGATGATGCGCGCCTCCGGCACGTAGCCCACCAGCAGGCCTCGTCGCCGCACCCGGTGGCACCACTCGATATCTTCGTAGTAGACCCCCATGCGGCTTCGCCGCACACTGCCGTGATGAAAAAGTGCGCTATACTCCATCCGAACGCCCGTGCTGGCGATCAAGGTCGATGTTTCCTTG
>SFCB01000137.1 GCA_004367505.1 Chloroflexi bacterium OHK40
GTAGAGACGCAGCACGCTGCGTCTCTCCTCGTGCGGTCAAGGCGCCCGTGAGCCGGGTGGGCCGGGTGGGCCGGATGGGTGGCGGACGGCGCGGCATGGGAGGAGATGAGCGGGCTGTCCCCGGTCCCCGGTCGCCTCACGACAACGGAAGCCTCAGTTCCACCGTCGTTCCGCGGCCCGGGTCGGACTTGATCCGCAGGTCGGCGCCGATCAGGCGGGCCCGCTCCTTCATATTCAGCAAGCCCAGGCTGCCACGGCTACTGTAGCTGCCCTCCACGGCACCCACATTGAAGCCCCGGCCGCGATCACGCACACTGGCGACAAAGGTGTCTTCCTCGACGTAGAGGTAGACCGTGATCACATCGCTGCGGGCGTGTTTGCGCGCATTGTTCACCGCCTCCTGGATGATGATAAAGACGGCGGCCTCCTTCTCGGCTGGCAGGCGCGGTATATTCGCCGGCGCCTCCAGCCGCAACCGCGTGTCGGCGCCCGAGGGGTCCCTCCAGCGCTCAACGTACTGCTGCAGCGTCACCAGCAGGCCCTGCGTCTCCAGGCCCAGCGGGCGCAGCTCGAAGAGCAGCGTGCGGATGTCGTGAGTGGTCTTGTTCACCAGCTCGGCCAGCGTGTCGAGCTCGGCGGGCACGCGCTCGGGCATCGCCTTGTAGAGCTTCTTAATGAACTCAATGTTCATCGCGATCGCGGCGATGCTCTGGGTGGGGCCGTCGTGCAGGTCGCGTGCGATCGCATGGCGCACGTCGGCCTCCTTGCTCAGGAGCCGGTCGTGCTCCTGCTTAAGGCTCTGATATAGCCGGGCGTTCTCAATCGCGATCGCCGCCTGGGCCGCGAGCGTCGTGAGCAGCTGCATGTCCTGGTCGGTAAAGGGATTCCCGTCCGCCTTGTTCAGCAGCTGCACCGCACCAATAACCCGATCCTTCAGGCGCATCGGCACGCAGAGGATCGAGCGCGTCACAAAGTCGGCCTCGCGGCTAAGCGCTTCGTACCAGCGGCTATCCTGCTCCACGTCGTTGACGATCTGGCCGACGCCATGGGTAACGACCCAGCCAGCGATGCCGCGATCGGCTGGCATGCGGAACTGCCGCGTCTCGCCGGGGATCTCCAGCACCAGTTCACCATGCGCTTCGTCGAGGATGAAGATCGAGCAGCGCTCTGCGCCCACAACTCGCGGCGCCCGCAGCTTGATGTCATTCAGCAGGCTGGCGAAGTCCAGGTTCACCGCCAGTGATTGCCCGATCTCGTAGAGCAGGTGCAACTCTCGCAAGTCGCGCTCAGCGCGCCGCAGCATAGCGATCTTGTCGGCCTCGCCACCGATCGCCCGTACCAGCAGCACCAGCAGATCCTCGTCCAGGGTGCTCCCGCCACCCTCGCGGGCCGTGTCGTGGTGGCCGTCTACCACCAGGTGCAACAGGCCCACGCCCTGGCCCCCGCTCTGCAGCGGCAGCTCGATCAGGTCGCGCCCATCGTCCAGCGAGTAGCTCCCCACGATCGGCTCGCCCCCATCATCACGGCGGGCAAAGCCCTGGCGCGCCTGGTCGATCAGCGAGGTCGCTTCATCGTCCAGCGGGCCGTGGGTGAGCCGCACGGTTTCGCCGTAGGGGCTGATATAGAGCAGCGCGCCGGACCGGGCCGGCCAGAAGGAGACCAGCCGCTCCAGCGAGGCGGCGAGCAGTTCGGCGACGCTGTGATGCCCGCCCGCAATGAGTAGCTGGCTGAGTGTCTCGAGCTGGCGCTGGTTGATGGCGATCGGGGACATAGGCACCTCGGCGTTGTGGAGTGGTCGTCTGTTAACTGTACTCTACCCCCCTGCATGGTGTCAACGTTTGCGACCATATGTCGTACGTGTCGTTGCGAGCATCTGCCGGTGTTCCCGCACTGCTGTGCGCTCCAGCCTCTGGACGAGGCTCAGATGGGCCGACGCCAACGGCTTCCGCAACGGGTGCCAGGGCTATAATGAGCCTGGCAAGGTACGACGGAGAGGAGTGCGTATGGGCGACGCATTAGTGCGGGTAGCCGAACTGGCCGAGCTCCCGCCCGGGCGACTGGCCTACGCCGAGGTGGACGGCCTGCCGATCGCGCTGGCCAATGTGGACGGCACGATCTACGCCTTCGGCGATAGTTGCCGGCACGAAGGCGGCCCGCTCTCGGCTGGCGTGCTGATCGGCGAGACGGTAACGTGCCCCTGGCACGGCTGGACCTACAACGTGCGCACGGGCAAGAGCCTGGTGCCGCCGGTCGGCCTGCGGCTCCCTACCTACCCCGTCACGATCCGTGACGGAGGGGTGTATGTGGAGCTCGACTGGGCAGGCTAGTGGCTCACCACGGTGATGTCGCTGGATCGCGATCCCGCTGAGACGCCCCGATGGGGCGTCTTACCCCGTACGATCAGTGTGGACGACCACTAGCGCATGCCCCGCAGCAGGAAGACTTCCACCGGCTCCTCCTTGCCTTTCACCTGCAGGCGCCCGAGGGGCGTGGCGTCCACCTGGTCGCGCACCTGGGCATAGGTGCTGGCGTTGATCAGCACCTGCCCGCCCTCGGCCCGGGTCTGCAGGCGGGATGCGAGGTTCACCGTATCGCCGATCGCCGTAAAGTTGCGGATGGCCTCGCTGCCGATGTTGCCCACCAGGGCCTCGCCGGTGTTCACACCGATGCCGAAGCGCGGCATATCAGGGGCCTCGGCGATGAGCGGAGCAATTGCCCGCTGCATGGCCAGAGCGGCCCGGCAGGCCCGCAGCGCGTGGTCTGGCTGCTGCGAGGGTGCGTTAAAGAGGGCCATCATGGCATCGCCCATAAATTTGTCGATCGTGCCGCCCTCGGCCAGCACCACCTGCGCGGCAGCGCCGTAGTAGCGGTTCAGCAGTTGCACCAGCTCGGGGGGGCTCAGGCGCTCGGAGAGGCTGGTGAAGCCCCGCAGGTCGGCGAACATCACGCTGATAGTGCGCGTGGCCCCACCGAGTGCCGCCTGGGCCGGGTCGGCGATCAGCGCGGTGGCCACGCTTTCGGGCATATACTGGCGGAAGAGTTGGTCGATCTGGCGGTAGAGCCGGGCGTTCTCCAGGCTCACCGAGAGCTGGGTGGCGAGTGAGCGCAGCAGCCAGCGGTCGCGCTCGGCGAATCCGCCCTGATCGCGGCGCACCTCCAGCACCCCCGCTGGCCGGCCCTTGACGGTGAGCGGTAGCACCAGAACACCGCCCTCCTCGGCTGGCTGGCGGTCGCGCAGGGCGGTGCCAAGCAGGCGGGCCCGGGTCGCGGCGTCGAGAGGGGGGAGTGTGGGTCCGGCGCGCAGGCCCGTGCTAAAGTCCAGCTGGCCTTCCTGCACAAGCCCGATCTGGAAGGCGTCGTTGCGGAAGGCTGCACTGCTGAGGCCGAGAGCCTGGCCCAGTAGCCGGAACTCCTCCTGGATGACGCTGCTCTCCTGGCCGATGGCCACAAGGGCGCCCAGGCGCTCGATCTGCTCGCGCTCGTGGGCGAGTGCCTCCGCCGCCCGCTCAAGCACCGCCACCTGGCCCTCGCTGAGCCCGAAGCGGGCGGCCACGGCCGCCCCCACGGCGGGTACAGCCGGTGCGACCCCGGCCTCGCGCTGCTGCAGCGTCGCCACCAGGCTCTCCAGCGCCGTGCTGTACTCCTCGCGGATGCGCCCCACTGTCTCCTCGAGGTAGAGGCTATCGAAGACGGGGCGGGTGCTCCCCTCGCTGCGAACCTGGCGATAGACGGCGAAGGCCAGCAGGCCCACGGCGAGTACAATCAGGCCGTGCCACTGCCACCAGCTCAGGTGCCAGGTACGCGCGAACCCGACGTTAACGGCGATCACGGCGAGAATGACACTGGCGGTGGCCAGGGCCAGGGGGACCAGGCCGGGGCGTTGCCGGAAGAGTGCCAGGTAGCGTATAGCCGCGAAGCCGTAAAGTCCGGTGGCGCCGGTGAGGGCCAGCGTCCCGGGCCACTGCACCAGCGGGGCCGGGGTCAGGCCGATCACACAGAAGAAGAGCGGTATATCGACCACCTCCGGGTCTGGAGCGAGGGTGAAGGGTGGCAGCTTGAGCAGGGCCAGCAGGCCAAAGAGCGCCCAGAAGGCGAGCACGGCGGCGCTGATCAGGCCCTGCCAGGCCACAATCGCCCGGGACTGCTCGGGCCGCAGCTCCAACGCGCTTGCGGCCAGGAACGCGGCGGCCATCACCAGCCCGACTGGCGCAGCGATCACGAAGCCTATGTTGCGGCCGGGCTGCAGCACATTCGGCGTGGCAAGCGCGTGCAGTAGTACCGCCGCCGCAGCGCTCAGCAGGCCGTAGGCCAGCAGCAGCACCCGGGCGTCGGCCCGGCGCCGGCCAGCCTCGCTCATCAGCAGGCCCACCACCAGTGCGAGCACTCCTGCCGTAGTGATCACCCAGAAGTGGAAGGGGTTGCCAACCGGGTTCGCCGGATCGCCCGGCAGCCGGTAGTCGAAGGCTGGCGCCAGCACCCAGAAGGCGAGGGCGGCCATGGCCAGTGCCGGTATCGTCATCCACGGCAATACCCGCCGCTGTGGCGGGGCGTGGAGGGCTGTCTGTTGCATACGCTCATCTCCCCCAGCGTTGTTCCGTCTGTCTGTGAGGATGAACGGAGCAGCCTGGATCTATAGGACACCCGGGGCCGCCCGCTCCCATCCTCTCATCAAGCCCTTAGGTTCTGGTGTACTGCGTGGCCTCCAGAGATGACAGGGCTGTCGTCTGGCTGGCGCCAGAAAAACGACAGAGTGACGTAATCGTTACAAACGACGGGCGGTCGTATTCATTCAGATGTCATTGCCTCTGCCTACGATGATTTCGCGCAGAGCACGCACCACCATCACCCCTGACGGTGCTTCGGTACCGGTTCTCCCTCCGCTACCCACCCATGCTCTGCGTACCTTCATCAACTGTTGGCACCATAGCACAAACGGAGCTTGCCGCGTACTGGCAAACGGCACCGCCTCCGCTGGTGGGCTGTGTCCCGATCCACGGATCGACCGCCATAGCCTGGCAGCGGTGTGTCATTCAGCCGCCGCGTGTCGTGTACAGGGTAGATCTGGCTCCCAGGGTCCCGGCTCTGGCCGGCTGTGCCCTCCTGTTGCCCTGTCAAGTTCGGCTTGATGGTATGCATCGGCCCGAGCGAATGTGCCACCCGCCGCGCTTCAGACGTTTGCGGCCAAGGCGCCAAGTAACTGGAGTCACCGTGATTCAGCCCGTAGAGGTTCGAGCCGAGCCGGGCCGGACGTTCACGCTCAGCCTGCGCGCCGACCAGGTGCTGGCGCTGGTGCTGCTCGCCCTGATCTTCGGGGTGCGCGTGGCCGATCTGCGCTACAACACGCTGTTTGTCGACGAGGCGATCTACGCGACGGTAGGCCGCGACGCGCTTGCCGGAGTGCTCAGCCACGGCGCGCTCGGGTGGATGTACGGCTCCTACCTCTACCCGGCGATTGCGGGCCTGGTGGACAGTGTGGGTGGCGAGACGGGCCTGCGCCTCTTGAGCGCGATCCTGAGCACGGGTGCGGCGGCGCTGATCTACGCGGCGACGCTGCGGCTCTTCGGTGGGGATGCTGCGGTGTGGGCCACCCTCTGCTTCGGGTTCACCGCGATTAGCATCGACACCGGCCAGTACGCGGTCTACGATGCGCCGGTAATCCCCGCCCTCGCCGGCGCACTCTATCTCGTGGTCCGTGGCGCCGAGGCGCCCCCGGCCCGCGAACGGATCTACCTGCTCGGCGCCGCCGCCTGTATGAGCCTCGGCGTGCTGGCCAAGTACCTGGCTGTCCTCTACTTGCCGGCGCTCTGTTGCGTGGGCCTGGCCTGTGCTCTGCACCAGGGTCGCTCGCTGCGCACCTTTGTGCTGCTCTTCCTGGCGCCAACCGCCCTGCTCCTTGGCGCCTATGGCTGGCTGGCCCGCGACGAGCTGCTGGCCCTGTTGCAGGGCGACTACGGGGTGGCGGCTGGCGCCCGCACGCTGATCTTCCGCGATATCTGGGCCGAGATCGGCGTGACTACCCTGCTCGCGATGGCGGGCCTGGTCTTGCTCGCCCAGCGTGGACTACCCTTCGCTGTCGTCACGCCTCGCTGGCGCCGGCTGCTCTGGGCCGCCCTTGTGCCGGCACTTGCCCTGGCGGTGCTCGCCGCCCCGATCTATCACCTTGTCTCGGGCAATAGCCGGGCCGCCTGGAAACACACTGTCTACAGCCTGATCTTTCTGGCGCCCCTTGCCGGCTATACCTGTGCCCGCCTGATGGAGGCCCTCCGCGAGTTGCCCGGGCGCCGCAGCCTTGCCGCCCGCGCCGTCGCCGCACTTGCCAGCGCGCTCCTCGTCGTCTGGGGCCTCGGCTACGCTTTTGACCGCAACTGGGGCTTCCAGAACAGCTGGCCGAATGTACGCGGCGTCGTTGCGCATCTCCAGGAGGCCCGGCTCGCTCCTGGTCAGCCCGTCCTCGCCGAGGGCTCGCAGATTTACGACTACTACTTCCGCTTCGGGCCAGCCCATGCCGGGATGTGGACCAATACCTGGTACGCCCGCTATGAAGGCCGCGAGGGTGTGGAGGCCATGGAAGCCGCCATCGCCGACCGCTACTACCGTTTCGTCATCCTCGACAGCTACCACACTCCCGAGCTACGCCAGCGGCTCGAGGTGGCCTTGCAGGCCGCGGGCTACACCCTGCGCTACGAAGAGGCCCAGCAGCTTAGCCTCGGCACAACCGCCCGGCTGAGCGTCTACCACGCTCCGTAGTCCACCCCGATGCGGCCCGGAGGAAGGCCCTCCACGTGCGCGTGCCACGCGCACCACGAACCGAGGCGGTTATGCCCAGACGCGCTTTTCTCATCATACCGGTGCTTGCAGGCCTGGCCCTCAACTGGTTGCTCCTCGTACGCTTTAGTACGGTGCTGTGGCCCTTCCTGTGGCCCCAGCCCGCGATCTTCCTGCTCGTCGGCCTCGTGGCGGCCACCGTCTGGCTGCCCGAGCTCTTTCGCGGCATGTGGCCGCTGCGGCTGGTTGGCCCGGTGATGATCTTCATCGGCCAGTCTTACCTGATCCACAGCTTCCAGTCGATGCTCGCTGCGCCATCGTTGCCCGCCGTGCTCCACTTCGGCGGCTTCAGCGGGACCCTGCTGGTCATGACCCTTAACTACATTAACCAGCTTGCCCCCCGCGACCAGCGCGTGTCACCGCCGCTGCCGGCCAGCCTCCCCACGGTGGCAGCCGTCGTGCCGACCTACGGCGAGCCGGTCGACATCCTTGAGCGGACGATCGCTAGCCTCAAGGCCCTGGATTATCCGGCCGATCAGCTGCTGATCCTGATCTCCGACGACGGCCACCGCGATGAGGTACGCCAGCTCGCCGAGCGCTATGGGGTGGCGTACAATCCCGGAGCCCGCCGCGACGCCAAGGCAGGCAACCTGAACTCAGCCCTCGCCTATCTGGAGCAGCACTGCCCCCAGGCGACGCTCATTCTCACTCAGGATGCCGATGAGTTGATCCACCCCCAGTTTCTCCGCAAGACAGTCGGGTATTTCGCCGACCCGCAGCTCGCCTTCGTGCAGACACCCAAAGAGGCCTTCACGTCTCCCGGCGATCCCTTCGGCAACCGCGACCGCATCTTCTACGATGTGCTCCAGCCTGGCCGCAACGGCAGCAATGCGGCCTTCTCCTGCGGCAGTGGCGTGCTGTGGCGCATCAGCGCGCTGCGGTCGATTGGCGGCTTCGTTACCTGGAACATCGTGGAGGATATGACGACCTCCTACTTCCTCCACTGCGCCGGCTACCGCTCGGAGTACCACAACGAGATCCTCACCGTTGGTCTCTCGCCCGACGATATTCCGGGCCTGCTCAAGCAGCGTGGCACATGGGCAGCCGATACCTGGCGCTGGCTTTTGTTCCGTAATCCCCTGCGCGCGCGCGGTCTCAGCCTCCGGCAGCGCCTCCAGTATCTCGAGCTCGGCATGTTCTATGTCTCGTCGGTATTTTTCATGCCGCTGCTCATGCTCACACCGCTGCTCTCACTGCTCACCGGCATCTTCGTCCCGATCGAGGGCTCGGCGCTCTTTCCTTGGGTCTTTGCGAGCGTGCTCTACTATGTTGTGCTGGCCAGGGGCAATCTGAGCTACCTCTTCCGGATGTGGCAATACTGGATCGGTCACTGGCCCACCTACACCCGCGCCTTGCTGATCGCCGCCCGCTCCCGCGATCGCAAGCCCAGCTATAAGGTGACGCGCAAGACTCGCCAGGATGGATTCAACGGCCACTTGATCTGGCAGCAGTACGCCTATCTCGCCGTGGGGGCGCTCCTCCTGCTGCGGGCGCTCTTCTGGATGCCCGAGGTGAGCCTGGGCACCCGGCTCGTAAATGTTGGTGTGCTCCTCTTCTATATGGTTATGGTCAGCGGTATCTGTCGCGCGGCATTCTACGGCATGACGATGGTCACCTGGCGTGCTCTTGGTCAGGATCTGCTGGAGCACTCCCGGCGCCTGGCCCGCCAGACGGTGCGTCATCTTGCCGCGATCACCCGCGCCGGATACCACGTGCAGCGGCCAGGTGCCCTGAGCCAGAACGCTGATCCGCTCCTCCCCGAGCCGGTGCTTGCTGAGCCGCTCCTCGAACGCGTCGTCGGCGAGCGCCGCTCCGGCGATTAGACGCGCCTGCTCCCGAAGACCGCTTGTCGCGCGCTTCTGCCACCGGCTCACAGTCGTCGCCGTGCGGCGCTCCTGCACCCCTCTGGCATGCTCAAAGGAGGTATGCGCCGCCACCGGCGTGTGCTTCCTTCGCGCCGATTGCGACTCCGGCAGGGTCTGAGGTACACTGAACGTGGGCTCGGATGGCTGATCATAGATCGGCCGGACTGCCACGAAGAAGCAATAGCAATCTCATCCGGGTCGTGAAGCCCGGCCCGGGAGCGCGGGCGCCCCGCCCGCATGGAAGTGTATCGATCTCATCCGGGTCGTGAAGCCCAGCCTGGGAGCGCGGGCGCCCCGCCCGCATGGAAGCGTCTCGATGGCGCTCCCGGGTGTGCGTTCAGTCCACTGCATGCACACCCGGGAGAGGCTTGCTAAATGGTTTCATATGGAGACTATCGGCATCCACGTGGCCCTCGTGGCCGCGCAGATCGGGAATCTGCTGCTGCTGGCGCTCTGGGTCGGGCTTGCGCTCGTGGCTCTTCGGCACCTGCGGGGCGCACCCGTCCACGGGGCCGCCAGGCTTGGCTGGGCTGCCCTGATCGTGTTTGTGCCGTTGCTCGGGGCCACCGCCTTTCTGATCGCCGGGCCGCGCCAGCCGGACGGCAAACCGCGTTAGTGGCCCACCGCATCGAGCGTGCGGGGTCCGGACGCCCCACCGGTGCGTCCCAGCGAGATCGCGATCCAGCGCAAGCGCCGTGGTGACGCACCAGGCGCAATCCTTGCTCGTGCGCAACAACCGCCCGGTGCTCAGCGTCGTAGGGGCAGTGAGCGTAGCGGGCGCCTCGGCGCCCACCCCCGGCCGCATGTGGCCCGGGGCACGAGGGAGGAGAACCATGGACACCAGACGTATTACCCGCAGCCGCAGCGACCGGATGATCGCCGGCGTCGCCGGCGGCCTGGCCGCCTACTTCGGGATCGACCCGCTCTTTGTTCGGATCGGCTTCATTGTGCTGAGCCTGCTCAACGGTGTGGGCGTGCTGCTCTACCTCGCCCTCTGGCTGATCGTTCCCAACGAGGGGAGCCTCACCGAGGGCCGCTCGACTGTCCAGGAAGCCGCCACCGAGATGCGTACCTACGTTGAAGAGTTGGTGAGCCGGGTGCGCGCCGCCTTCCAGCGCTGAGGCGACCATCCTGGCCCGGGCCTGGGCAACAGTGGGCCATGCACGGACCCGGACGGCAGCGCCGTCCGGGTCCGTACGTTAGCCCCACCCGAGCGTTTGGGCAGAGGGTGACTCGCTGCTGCACCTGCCGTCTCCGCGCGAAGAGGGGCGGTTTGACCAATTGGCCCGCTTCCGCTATCCTCGTGGCGCTATGCAACTGCCGCGCCGCCTCTTTCTCGCTCTGGCCCTCGCCGCTACCCTGGCCGCCTGCGCGGCGCCACCTGCGCCCGCGCCCACGCCTGGCGCGGTTGCTCCGTCCCCTGTGCCGACCACGCCGCTGCCAGCGGTGATCGCGCTTCCCACACCTGCCCCCACCCGGCTCAGTGTGCCGACCCCCTCAGCAGTACCCAGCGCAACCCCCGAGCCGCGCGATCCGCTCTTCGATCCGCGCCGCCTGAGTTACGCCCACGGCTTCAATGGCCCCGAGATCCAGGCCTTCCTCGAAGCCCGTGGCAGCCCGCTCAAAGATGTGCGCTTTCAGGTGGGGAATCGCTCCCACTCCTTCACCGATGTGCTGGTGGGCCTCAGCAGCCTCTATAGCCTCAATCCTGGCCTGATCCTGGCCCTGATCGACCTGCAAAGCGGCCTGGTGAGCAGCAGCTCCGCCTCTGCCGAGCAACTCGCCTGGGCTCTCGGCTACCGGGGCGACGGCGGCGGTCGGCGCGGGCTCTACTCGCAGTTGCGCTGGGCTGCCCGGGAGTTGCGCTACGCCACCCGCGACTATGCCCTCAAGGGGGCTGGCCCGCCGCCACCGCTCATCTTCGCCGATGGAACACGCCGGGATGTCAGCCCCGATCTGCCCTTCAGCCGCTATGTGCTCGCCCGGGTGCTCGCGCCCACCGTGGCGCCTGGCGGGCTGGGCCAGCGCCTCGATGGGCTCGTGAACAGCTACACGCGCCTCTTCGGCGACCCGCGTGAGCCTCCGACCGATTGGCCCGCCCCCGCCGAGCCCTTCCTCACCCGTCCGATGGCCGAGCAGTTTCCCGTGACATCCTTCTTCGACCACGACTCGCCCTTCCTCGGCCAGAACGGCTCGCTCCATACCTACTGGGGCCGTGTGGAGACCGATGGCAACTTCGCCTACGATGGGCATACCGGCTGGGATTATGGCATGGGCCCGCCCGACGTCGTGCTCGCCGCCGCCGACGGTGAAGTGATCTTCGCCGGAAACTCCGACGATGGCTGCGCAACGCCCGCCCGCGCCGTCATCCTCGATCACGGCAATGGCTACCGCACTCTGTACTGGCACCTCGCCAGTATCGCGGTTGAGGCTGGCCAGCAAGTGGCTCGTGGCGCCGAACTAGGGGTGGCTGGCGAGAGCGGATGCGCGATCGGTGCCCATCTCCACTTCCAGGTGCAGTACCTTGGCCGCGATGTGGACCCCTACGGGTGGTGTGGAGTAGCCCCTGACCCGTGGGCCTCGAGCCCCGCCGGGCAGGTGAGTGTCTGGCTCTGGCAGGATATGCCCACGCCCTGCGGGCCTGCCCCACCCGGAGTGGTGGTGGTGGACGATGGAGCGCCTGGCTTTGTGAGCAGCGGGCAGTGGCAACCCAGCGAGGTAGGCTATGGCGGCGGGTCGCGCTTTGCGGCCTCAAGCTTTGCTGGCAGTGCCGCCAGGCCCTGGCGTGCGGCCACCCTCCGGCCTGCTGCGGTGGTGGCCTGGCAACCAGAGCTTCCCGCGCCCGGCCGCTACCGGGTGCTCGCCTATGTGCCCTTCGCGCTCAACGGCCTCGACGAGACCCGCGAGCAGCGCTATCTGGTGCGTCACAGCGGCGGTGAGAGTCTGGTTGCCGTGAACGCAGAAGATGCGCGCAACTGGTGGGCCGACCTCGGCGAGTATGAGCTACGGCCGGGTGAGGCAGTGGTAAGCGCCAGCACCCTCGCCGGCGACGACCGCCGCGGGATCTGGGTAGACGCGGTGGCCTTCGTGCCAGTACGGTGATGGTGTGCTCACCCGAGCGATGGCCTGGTGTACGCTGGCTAGCCACGCCTCCCCGCCAAGGCATGTTCTCAAGCCGGACCTGAGATGACACCATCCGGTTCGGGTTCTCGAGCCAGGGATCGCCATCCCCCTACTGGGTGCTGAAGATCAGGTCCCGGCGGGAGAAGGCGTACACCGCGAGGCCCAGCAGCGAGACGAGCAACGACGCCTGGGCCAGCAGGTTCGCGATCGCCGTCGGGGTGCTGTAGTCGCGCGTGACGGCGAGCTGGAAGCCGTAGAAGGCCGGGACAAGCGGGCCGCCGAGCAGCGCCTGGAGCGCCCGCAGCAGGGCGCGCACAGTCTCCGGGAGCGCCTCGAGCACCGTGCCGCCGATGAAGTTGCTGGAGAAGGCGAGGGCGATCAGGCCGAGCACGAACAGGCGCCAGTTGGTGGGGAGGACCAGGGGCGAGAGCATGAGCATCAGCGCCGCCAGCAGGCCGATGTTGAGCAGCAACGGCATCGTCCCCAGCACCCACCCGGCCAGATCCAGGTCGAAGGGGCGGTTGAGCGCCGCGACGATCAGGCAGAGTAGCCCGTAGGAGCCGGCGACAATCGTACACGCGGCGGCGAAGAGTCCGAGCAGGTAGGCTGCGCGGCCGAGCCCCCTGGCCAGGAGCAGATAGCCCTGTGGCCGATCGCCGAGGCCAATCAGCGAGGCCATGGTGTACAGCGTGAGGACGGGGGTAAAGACCCCCGTGACACTAAAGAAGTACTCGGCGTCCATCGGGCGGCGCAGGAAGATCGCGTAGGTGACGAGCACGGCAATGATCTCGATCGCCACCCGGCCAGAGCGCAGGTACTCTAGCAGCGTAAAACCGATAAAGCGTAGCAGGCGCATCGCTTAGTCCACCTCCTGCCGTGCCCCGCTGGCATCCTCATCGCCACTTCTGCCGAGCAGTTCGTTGAGCAGGGTGTCGCCCTCGCCGGGGCGCCGGGGCGGCGGGGGCGGCGCGCTCGGGCTTTGCAAGGGAACTGGCCACCCATCGGGATGCGCTGGCCGACGGGTAGGCGCGGGCGATGCCTCCGGCTGCGGTCGCTGAGCGCCGTAGACCGCCTGGCGATAGAGTTGTTCGAGCGGGCTCTCCAGGGGCTCAAGCGCGAGAATACTCACCTCCGCGTCGAGCAGCGTGCGCAGCACCGCCGCCTGGAGCGCCGCCGAGTTGGGGTTGATGCGCACGCCCTGCGGCTCGCTGCTGACAGCCACGGCGAGCAATTCCAGGCGCCGTCGCACTTCGGGCGATAGCCTGTCCACCCGGATGCGCACGCTGCCTGCCACATTCCGCAGGTCGGCCACGGTTGCCTCGATCACAATCTTGCCACCTGCAAGAACACCCACCCGGTCGCAGAGCAGCTCAACCTCTTGCAGGTAGTGTGTGCAGAGGAACACAGTATGCCCACGGTCGCGCACAGCGGCAAGAAGCTCGATCACCTCGCGCTGGCCGGCCGGGTCCAGGCCGCTGGTGGGCTCGTCGATCAGCAGCAGGTCCGGGTCGGCCAGCAACGCCTGGGCCACACCGAGCCGCTGCAGCATGCCCTTGGAGAAGGTGCCCAGGCTGCGATCGGCCGCCTCGTGCAGCCCCACGGTGGCCAGTTCGCGCTCCACCCGTTCGTGGAGCTCAGCCCCGCGGAGGCCGCTGAAGGCGCCGAGGAAGCGCAGGTACTCGCGGGCCGTGTAGCGGGTATGGTAGCGTTGCCGCTCGGGGATGTAGCCGATCCGTGGCCGGGCGCGTTCGAGGTTGCTGTCGCCGAAGAGGCGTACCCGGCCGCGATTCGGGCGCAGGAAGCCCAGCATCAGGTGGATCAGGGTCGATTTCCCCGAGCCGTTCGGCCCCAGCAGGCCGAAGACCTCGCCGGCGGCCACGCGCAGGTTCAGGCCCTGTAGCACGGGAAGCTCGCCGTAGGCCTTGTACAGTTCGTCGATCTCGATGACGTCGGTCACGGCCATTCCCTTCACTGGCGTCCGGCGAGGGCAAGGGCGAGCGACGCAATGGCGGCCAGGGGTAGCGCCCAGAGGGCCTGGAGTTGCAGGGCAGCGGGGAGTGTCAGGCGGGGTAGGCGGCCATCGAGGCGTCGCAGCAAGAGCGCTCCGGCCACGAAGCCGGCGGCGACCATTGCGAGGGCGAGCCACGTCGGGGCCACGGCGCTCGGTAGGAGCGCAACGAGGGATGCGGCCAGCAGGGCGCTGGCCCGCACCTCGCGTGCCCAGGCGTCGCTCACCCGGGCCTCGGGGGGCAGGCCCGCCGTCGTTCCGCCTGGGGTGACGTTCTCCTCGGCGCCAAAAGGCCCCTGGCCAAGGGCGGCTGGGAGCGCCAGCAAGGCCGCAGCGGCAGCAAGCAGGTGGGCCGTTGCCGTGGCGGGGCGCCAATCGCCGTGGGCGGCCAGGGCCACCCCCAGGGCTGCCCACAGCACTGCGCGGGCGAGCCCCCCCAGTTGAGCCTCGCGGATGCCCGCTCGGACCACGCCGGGCACTCCGGCGGCCAGCGCGGGCAGCAGCGGCAGCAAAAATGCCACCTCGAAGCCGGCCCACGCCCAGAACCAGGCCGTGCCGCCGCCAGCCGGGTGCAGCGGCCACGGCGTGGCCGCCAGGCCTAGCCCGGCGCAGACAACGCTCGCCAGGGCTGCCCGGCCCTCGCGGCTGCCCAGGCCAGCCGTCGCTGGGAGTGCCGGCCGGCCTCTGGCCAGCAGCCCGAAGGCGAGCCCGAGCGCTACCACTGTGAGCAGGCCCGGGTAGAGTACGGCGGCAATGATCGCGGAGAGAAGTTCCATAGTGCCCTTCCAGCCGGCTGGCTCGGGCGGGTGAAGCGGGCCCATTGTTCGGCTTCCGCGCCCCGGGTGTAAACCATCAACGCTGGCCAGGCGCAGCTAGAGGGCCCGAATGAACGCAAGTCCGCGGAGCGCCTCGGCGATAGTGCCGAGCAGTGGTTGCGGGTACAGCCCGATCGCCAGGCACAGCAGCAGCAAGATGCCTGTCAGTGCCGCAGTGCTGCGTGGCTCTGGCTCCAGCCGGCGCTGCGTCGGCCGGTCGAGCTCTGTTTCCCCGATCAGCAGCGGTTCTGCGGCCACCGTCTCCTCGGCTGGTCCGAGCAGCCGCTCGCCTACCGCTCGCGCCAGCCCCAGCCCGGCTAGCCCCGTTCCCAGCACCAGCAGCCCCAACTCGGCCCACCCGCGCTCCGCAGCTGCCTGGTAGAGCAGGAGGTGGCTGATCGCGCCGTTGAGCGGCGGTAGCCCGAGCAGCGCCAGCCCGCCCGCAAGCAGGCCCGCGCTGGCTACTGGCCACCGGCGCAGCAGATCGCGCCGCAGCACCCCGGGCGTACGACCGTCTGGGCGCTCCAGCAGCGCCAGGCTCACAAAGATTAATGTCACCGCGATGATCTGGTTCAGCGCGCCGAAGATCGCGCCGGCCAACCCTAGCGTCGTCACCGAGGCCAGGCCATAGAATACCATACCACAGTTGTACAGGATGAGATACGCGAGTGTGCGCCTGAGCGTGGCGGCGCCAAGGGCGAGCCCCGCGCCGATTACGGTGCTGAACAGGGCCCCCACCCGCATGACGCCGATCGCCCCTTCGCTCTCCAGCAGCAGCGAGGGGAAGCTCTGGAAGGTGAAGATCAATACCAGCAGGCTCGTCGTGTTCAGCAGGGTGATAATCAGCGCCGCCACGAGTGGCTCGGCATCGTCGACCAGGTCGGTGAGCCAGGTGTGGAAGGGAATGAGTGCCAGCCGCAGCGCAAAGCTCACCCCGAGCAGCGCCAGAATGAATCGGGATGGTGAGATCCGCCCGGGCAACTCCCCCGGGCGATAGATGTCGGTGAGCACGAAGGCGATGTACATCAGCACGCAGGCCACGACCATCAGCACCAGGTATTTCAGCGCCGCCGCGATCGCCCGCGTGCCCACCAGGGTACTCGCGCCCGCTGGCAGGTCGACGATCGCCAGCACCGCCGTCAGCCCGGTGGCGGCGAGCAGCAGCGTGGTGATAAACGGGTTCTGCAAGAGCAGCACGGCGCACACCTGGGCAATGGTGAAGAGCGCAATCGGTACGAAGTTTTCGCCGTGGGGTAGGTGCCAGGCAGCCACCAGCGCGAAGCCGCCAGTGGCGAGGAAGAGCAGCATGAAGACCCGATTGAGGGCGTTCAGGGTGAGCGTGACCCCCAGGAACCGCGTCGGGTCGTCGAGGGGGATCTGGGTGGCGAGCAGCATTTGGGCCAGCACCGTGCCCAGGGCGGCGAAGATCACCAGGCTGGTGCGCCGCCGCAGGACGAAGGTGCTGAGCGCCATCGTCACCGGGAAGAAGATGAGGAGCAGGTAGAGCATTTAGCGCCTGTAGAGCTCGTTGAGCTCGAGCGTCTTGAGCCGTCCGTAGAGCAGGCCGGCAAGGTAGGCCACCGCCAGGGCCAGCAAGATGTTGAAGAGGCTGAGCAAGGCCAATGGAAAGACGTTCAGGCCGCTCGCCTCGGGCGTGCTCACCACAGCCGTGTAGAGCAGGTCGATCGCACTGGCGCAGAGCAGGAGCCCCAGGCCAATCTTCAGCACGTCACCGGCAGTGGCGATCGTGAGTACGCCGGTGAGGGCGAGCCAGTACCAGGCAAAGTCGATCGCCACCGATGGCCCGATCGGATAGATCCGTGGTAGAGCCAGGCTCGCCATCAGTGCGAGGACCCCCGCCCAGAATGGCACGACGTAGTCGCTCAGTTGGAAGGGCGCGGTGGCGCGCTGGCGCTGCGCGGCCCGCGCCGCTCGCCGCAGTTCGGCCAGGCCGAACTCGTCGAGGTTCTCCAGGCCGTACTCGCGTGAGAAGGTGAGCGCGGTGATGGCGAGAATCAGCGTTACCGCCACCCCCGTGCAGAGCTTGACGAGGACCAGTGTGCTGATCTCCAACCCGAAGAGGCTGATATCCGGCGCGACAAAGCGCTGTTCGGCGAGGAAGAGCGCGATCGTTACGTAATTGAGTAGTAGAGCTGGAATGGTTATCCGCCAGTCGCGGAAGAGGAGCACCACGGCCGCAGTGAGGCCAATGGCGATCAGGAACCAGTTGATGCCCATCGTACGCCCCCTCGGACAAGGTTTCAGCATTCAGAGGGCCATCAGGAGCATAATCGTGATCAATGCCGCCAGGACCCCGAGCAGGTAGTAGCGCTGTTCGAAGGGGCCGATCAGGAGTCGCAGCAAGCCGCTCAGCCGCAGCAACGTGGCCCACGCTCCGCCGAACAGGGCCGTTGGCCGTCCCAGCCCGGCCAGTGGGCGCAGCGTGGCGCTGAGCGCCTCGGGTCCGAGCCGTGTTGGCGTCTCGTCCGGATCGTAGGGCGCCGACCGGGCCGGAACGCCGCCGGCCACCAGGGCCACGAGCAGTAGCAATGTCAGTCCCGCGCCGATAACGGCCAGGCTCCCGTCCAGTGGTGGCTCCAGTGGCGCGAATCGTAGCGTCTCCAGCCAGCCCTGCCAGGCGAGCCCCGGTGCGACGCCAAGCATCAGCAGGGGTGCGAGGCTCAGACCTCCCGGGACGATGCTGCCCCACGCGGCTCGCTCACCGGGCTGGGCGCGCCTCCAGAGCCCCCCCAGGGGCGCCGCCAGGGCCAGCGCGAGCAAGACACTGCCAGCCAGCAATGGCGCCAGTAGCCAGGGCTGTTGCTCCAGGGCCGCCTCGAGTTGCCAGAATCGTCCCCAGAAGCCCCAGAGTGGGGGCAGGCCTAGCGCCGCTGCGGCTCCCCCCACCCACAATAGCCCGACGATCCGGGGCGCGCTCTGGCTCAGCGTGTAGTCGTCGCTGCCGGTGGTACGCTCCAGGAGCACCGCTGCGGTCGCGCCAACTACGCTGCTGAGCATCAGGTTGAGCAGCAGTGCGGGGCCCGCCAGCGCTCCGAGCGGCCCGGCCAGCCCCGCCGTAGCCACCACCAGTGCCGCCTGGAAACCGGCCGACCAGCTCAGGATGGGGCGCAGGCGCCGTGGCCCCAGTGCGCCGGCCGCGCAGGCCAGCGCCCCCAGGCTCCCGACGAGGCCAAGCGTTGTGGCCCAGCCGCTGGGCAGGATGGGGAGCGCGGACGTGCTGCGCAGCAGCCAGCCGAGGGCCGATGCGGGCGCACACAGCCCGAAGATAAGCGCGCCTAGTGGTGCCGGACCCTCCTCCGCCTCGGATTGGGCTGCCAGCAGCGGAGGGCAGCCGCCGAGGGCCAGCACGGCGAGCAGGCCGCAGAGTGTGGCAGGCACGCCTGGGAGCTCACTTCTCAGCAAGGCCGGGCCGCCCGTCACCAGGGCGCCAGTGAGCAGGACGCTTGCGAGCAGCCCGAGGGTTGGCCCGATCGGTGCTGGGCCAGCGGCGCGCGCGGCGCCGCTGGCCCACAGCGCGCCATAGCCGCTCAGGGCCACGGTGGCCCACGCCAGCGGCTGGATAAACGAGGTGATTGGGGCTCCCAGGCTGAGCAGCGCTCCACTCAGGCAGAGTAGCGCCCAGGTGAAGAGCGAGCCGAAGCCCCGGACACCCGGTGCGATCGCGGTGGCCACGGCCAGCGTGGCTGCGGCCCCACCGCCCAGCAGCGCAAGTGCTAGCGCCCGCTCGCCCGGCGCGAACCCCGGCGATACACTGAACACCGCATCGCCGAGGATGAGCAGCACCACTGGCGCCGCCTCGCCGGAAGGGGCGGCGCCGCTCACCACGATACCCGCCGCTACCGCGCAGGCGACTACGGCCACCAGCCCGAGTTGACGGGTGGCCAGCCCACGGCTCAGGCCACCGCAGATGGTGGCGCCAGCCAGCAGGGTAAGAAGAGCGAGAGTGAGAGTCATCGGGAGTCTACGCCACCGCCAGGCACGTGTCACACGGGTCGGTCGACACGATGATCATGGGGGCGTCGTCAAGGGTGGCGCCGGCAAGCACCGTGCGCGCCAGCAGGCGGTCGAGTTGGGGGGCGGGCCGAGCACGCACGCCTACCAGCCGGTGGCCGTCACTCTCCACCTCGTATGTGAGCGGGCCCCGTGGCGCCTCAACCGTGGCCGCCGTCGTCGCGGCAGGCAGTGACTCGGGGAGTCGCCCGCGCCAGGAACCATCGGGAAGTTCGGTGGCGGCGCGCTCGACGAGCCGCAGGCTCTCCAGCGCCTCAAGCAGCAGCACCAGGATGCGGGCGTACACATCGCCGCCCTCCTGCACCGCCGGTGTCGGTGCCAGTTCGGCGTAGGCGGCGTAGGGCGTGTCAATCCGCGCGTCACGGGCAAGCCCGGCGGCGCGGGCCATGGGGCCGCCGAGACCAAACTGCGTTGCCGCGCTCGCCCCGATCGTCCCAACGTCGAGCGTGCGCGCCAGGATCGGCCGCCGGGTGATCGTGCGCTCCGCAATTGGGAAGAGCTGCGCGCGGATCTCGCTGGCGCCCAGGCGCAGGGCCTCTCGCCCCGCCGCGCTCAGATCCTGGCCAACACCGCCCGGCAGGAGCCACCCATCCTGGTTCCCCCGCAGCTCGGCAAGGGCGTGGCGGGCGGCGTCCCCGTGGTGGGCGAAGGTGGCGGCCAGCGGCCCTAACCCTAGTGTCGCGAAAATGGCCGCGAGCGTCCGCAGGTGCGATGCCGCCCGCTCCAGTTCGGCGGCCGCAACCCGCAGCCAGGCGGCCCGTGCTGGCACCTCAATGCTCGCCAGGGCCTCAACGGCCTGGCAGAGCGCCAGCGCGTGGGCCTGGCCGCAGTTCGGGCAGAGTCGCGCCGCCGCTTCGAGCATTCGCTCGAGCCCCTTGCGCTCCACTGCGACGAACGGTGAGCTGGCGCCGGGCTCGGGGCGGTACTCAACATCCGCGATCCGCTCTCCCTCGATCGTAAGCAGGGCCCGCTGAGCATGTGAGAGTGCCGGGGCGCCTGGCCTCAGCGCGAGCCTATAGGTCACTGCTGTCTCCGTCGTGCGGAAGGCGGCATGCGCGCCGCTCCGCGCCTACCTGCCGGTAGCCGTGCGGCACCGGCGGCGCATTATACCATCTCTCAACCGGGTGGATCGGCGACCGCCCTGCTATAGCGATCTCATCCGGGTCGTGCAGCCCGTCCTGAGAGCGCGGGCGTCCCGCCCGCATGGAAGCGCCGCGATGACGCTCCCGGGTGTGTGTTCAAGCCACTGCGAGCACAACCTGGTTAGGCTTGCTATAGTGGGTCACCATGGTGATGTCGCTGGATCGCGATCCCGCTGAGAGGCCCCGATGGGGCGTCCTGCCCCCACACCATCAGCGCGCTCGACCACGAGCCGCCTGCGCTCCTCCTCCTTGATCCACCCGCGATCAACCCGCGGGTTGATCGCCCCGGTAAGGGAATGACCTATGCTGGAGCCGTAACGGGTTGAAGTGGCCGCGCAGGACGCGCGGCCCGGCAGATGAAAGCAGGATCGACACCATGGGGCAGTTGCGAATCGTTGTGGCGAACCAGACGCTCTACGTGAGCCTTGAGGGCGAGGGCCGCAGTGGCGGCACGCTCGTGCGGCTCAATGATGGCCTGGAGGCGCGCTTCAGCAGCCCCGAGTGCCTGCTCGATCTGCTTGAGGGAATGGTCGGCCATCGGACCTGGCAGGCTCACCAGGATCAGATCATTGCCCAACTTGCCTCGATCATCATCTGCGCCTGAGTGCGCTGGCTCCTCACGCCCGCATGATGCCCGATGCCCCCACCAGCACGCGCTATTTCCCCCGTCAAACGGGTGTGACGTATCTGGCTGCAAGGGCTGCTCCCGCGCACGCAGGGCCTGCGAACGATGCCCCGGCTGAACCCCCGGGGCCTCCGGACTGCTCCCACGTACCCGAGGTTCCGCCTCCTGCCCGAGCTTCTTGCCTCCATACACGGCTCCCGCGCCTGAGCGCTGGTATCATTCCCGCGCAAGGGGGGGGTGGGCGTCAACGCCGCCGCGTGCGCAGGGCAACCGCCGCCCCCGGCGGCCTCGGGAGCCCGCGTCGGCGGGCTTCGCCCTCCGTAGCCGCGCGCTTCAGCGCCACGGCACGCGAGGGTGCAACAACATCCGACCCACCCCACGCCCTGCGTTCTGTTGCCAGGGTGCTATAATCTGCACGTCAGGCGCACAACCACCATGGCCGTTCAGAAGCGTTCGTCGCAAGGATGCCGTGCATGGCGCCCCTGCGCGGCGCCAGAAGGGTCGGGTGGTTCCCATGAGCGATGTGTGCAGAAAGGGGAGCGTATGCCCGCGGAGCAGACGGCGGTTGCCGTACAAGCCGATCGCGATTATATCCTCCAGACCTACGTCAAGCCCGAATTCGTGATCGAGCGCGGTGAGGGCGTTTACCTCTATGATACCGAGGGCCGGCGGTACCTGGATTTTGTTAGCGGGATCGCGGTGAATGCCCTCGGCTACGGCGACCCCGAGGTCACCCGGGCGATCGCGGAGCAGGCCGCAAAGCTTATCCACGTCTCCAACCTCTACCATACGGCTCCGGCCGGCGAGCTGGCGCGGCTCCTGGTTGAGAGTAGCCCCGCCTTCGATCGGGTCTTCTTCGGCAACAGCGGGGCCGAGGTGATCGAGGGCGCGATCAAGTTTGCCCGCCGCTACGCTCGTGACCGTTTCGGTGAGGGGAAGACGACGATCGTCGCCTTCGATGGCTCCTTCCACGGCCGCACCATGGGCGCTGTCGCCATTACCGCCCGTGAGAAGTACCGCGAGCCCTTTATGCCCGTGATGCCCGGCGTTCGCTTCGCCACTTACAACGACCCTGCCAGCCTTGCCGCCGCCATGGGCGATGATGTCTGCGCGGTGGTGATCGAGCCCGTGCAGGGCGAGGGTGGCCTGCGTGTCGCCACTGAAGCCTTTCTGCGGGCCGCCCGTGAGCTCTGCGACCGCTACGGCGCCTTGCTCGTCCTCGACGAGATCCAGTGCGGCATGGGCCGCACCGGCACCCTCTGGGCCCACGAGCCTTCCGGTGTTCGCCCCGACATCCTGACTGTCGCCAAACCGCTGGCTGGCGGCCTGCCGATTGGCGCTGTGCTGATGAGCCAGGCCGTCGCCGATACCATCCATGTCGGCGATCACGGCACCACCTTCGGCGGCAACCCGCTGGCAACCGCCGTGGGGACGGTGGTCTTTCGCCGGATCAGCGATCCGGCCTTCCTGGCCCACGTGCGCCAGGTGAGTAGCTACCTGGACGAGTCGCTGCAGGATCTGGCCGCCGATCTGCCTGGCACCGTGCTGGAGCTTCGCGGCCGTGGGCTCATGCGCGGCCTGCGCATCGCTGGGTCGGCTGGCGCTGTGCGTGAGGCCCTTCAGAGGCAGGGGCTGCTCGTAGCTACCGCCGGTGAGGACGTGCTGCGCCTCCTGCCACCCCTGACGATCCAGGCCGCCCACGTGGACGAGAGCCTGGCGGCGCTGCGCCAGGTGCTGCGGTAGCGTGGGCCACCTGTGGGCGCCAGCGCGCACGCACGGGCAAGCCGCAGCGCGCTCCGCTGGCGCTCCTGTGTCGCGCGCCAGCAATGACGAGGAATGTTGCCTTGATGGGCTTCCCCAAGAAAGGATACCCCCATGCCCGTTGTAGCGCTGATCGGCGCCCAGTGGGGTGATGAGGGCAAGGGCCACCTGATCGACCTGCTCGCCAGCCAGGCCCGCCTTGTCGTTCGCTACGGTGGCGGCAACAACGCCGGCCATACCGTGGTCAATCACCTCGGTACCTTCAAGCTGCACCTGGTGCCCTCGGGTATCTTCGATCCCCAGACGGTCAATATCATCGGGGCGGGTGTGGTGATCGACCCGGAGGTGCTCCTCGGCGAGTTGAAAGAGCTTGAGGCGCGGGGGGTGAGCACCGCGCGACTCTTCATCAGCGAGCGCGCTCACGTGATTATGCCCTACCATGTCCAGCTCGATCAGCTCCAGGAGCAAGACCGCGGGGAGGGCAAGATCGGTACCACAGGGCGCGGGATCGGGCCAGCCTACGCCGATAAAATGAGCCGTACCGGTATTCGTATGGCCGATCTGCTCCATGAGCAGACACTGCTCAATCGGCTGCGGGTGGTGCTGGAGGAGAAGAACCGGATCCTTACCCGGCTCTACGGTGCGAGCCCTATCTCTCTCCACGATACCTATTTGCGTTACCTGGAGCTCGGGCATCAGCTGGGTGACCACGTGACCGATACGCACGCGATCGTTCAGCGCGCCCTGGAGAAAGATCTGCCGATCCTGCTCGAAGGCGCTCAGGGCGCTCTGCTCGATGTGGACTACGGCACCTATCCCTATGTCACCTCCTCGCCACCTGGAGCCGCCGGGGCCTGCCAGGGCGCGGGGATCGGGCCAACCCGGCTCAACGCGGTGATCGGGGTGGCCAAGGCCTATGCAACCCGCGTTGGCGCCGGGCCCTTCCCCACCGAGATCGACGGGCCCGCTGCCGATACCCTGCGCCAGATCGGTACCCCCTGGGCCGAGGTGGGCACGACCACCGGTCGCCTGCGCCGCGTGGGCTGGTTCGACGCCGTGATGGCACGCTACGCCGCGCAGCTCAATGGCGTCGATACTCTGGCGATCACCAAGCTGGATGTGCTCGATACCCTGCCGACGATCAAGGTCTGCACCGGCTACCGCCTGAACGATGCCCAGCTTGAGTATCCGCCCGCCACCGTGGCCGTGCTCGAGCAGGTCGAGCCGATCTACGAGGAGTTGCCCGGCTGGATGACGCCGACCACCGGGGTGCGGCGCTTCCACGAGCTGCCCGAGGCTGCCCAGGCCTACGTGGCGCGGCTCTGCCAGCTCGTCGGCGCGCGGCTCGGCCTTGTCTCCGTTGGCCCCGGGCGCGACCAGGTGATCACGGTGGCGGAGATCTTTTAGCCAACGAGCTTGCGCTGGAGTTCCGCGTTCGATGGCTCAACCAGGATCGTGCCGTCTGGGAAGACGATCGTGGGGACGCTGCGGTACCCGTTGTTCACCTGCACCACGTAGTCGGCTGCCCGCTCGTCCTCCTCGATATTGATATAGGTGTAGGCAATGCCGCGCTGATCCAGCACCCGCTGGGCGCGGCGGCAGTCCGGGCACCAGCTCGTGCCGTACACAACAATCGTGGGCTCGCTCATGCTGCTCCCTATGACTTCTTTAGGATGAAGATACCCTCTGGGGGTATTATCATACCAGATCTGCACCCGTCTGGTGCAGCCAGCGCTATCCGCGCATTCGCCGGCGTCGATCTCGGATGTCTGACGTAATGCCCAGCATTTGGCCCCGCTTTGCAAAGCCAGAATCGTTTGACAGCCTTTTGCGGCCTGTGCTACCATAGCTGGCGCCTGCGCCGGAAACGACAGGTAATTCCGACCGCCCCCTCGCCGATGATGCCGCGGGCGCGATGAACCGCGCGCCGTCCCGCGCACTCTGGAGCCACGCCATCCGCTCCAGGGCTCTCTCCCCTCGCCCGGATTTGCTGAGGAGCCAGGACGCCCATGAAGCTGCACGAGTATCAGGCCCGCGATCTGCTCGCTCGCTATGGCATCCCCGTCACCGGGGGCGGTGTGGCATCCACCCCGGCAGAGGCGCGCGCGATCGCCGAGTCGATCGGTGGCCGCGTCGTTGTAAAGGCCCAGGTCTTTGTTGGTGGGCGCGGCAAGGCCGGTGGCGTGAAGCTCGCCGACACCCCCGAGCAGGCCGAGCAGGTGGCAGCACAGATCCTGGGGATGGATATCAAGGGCCTGACGGTTGAGAAGGTGCTGGTGGCCGAGGCGATCACCTACCAGAAGGAGATCTACCTCAGCGCCATCCTCGACCGGGCGAGTAAGCGGGTGGTGATGATCGCCTCCGCCGAAGGTGGGGTCGAGATCGAAGAGGTCGCCCGGACCAACCCCGAGGCGATCGTCAAGCTCCCCGCCCACCCCGAGCTTGGCCTGCAGGATTTCCAGGCCCGCGAACTGGCCTTCGGTATTGGCCTGCGCGATGGCAAGCAGGCCCGCCAGTTCGCCCAGATCGCGACGGCGCTCTACAAGGTCTTCGTGGAGACGGATGCCTCCCTCGCCGAGATCAATCCCCTCGTAATCCGCGAGGATGGCACGCTCCTGGCCCTGGACTCGAAGATCCTCCTCGACGATAGCGCGCTCTTCCGCCACCCCGATCTTGAGCAGCTCCGTGATCCGTCCGATGAGCCAGAGGCCGAGCGCCAGGCCCGTGAGGCCGGGATCACCTTCATCAAGCTCGATGGCTCGATCGGCTGTATGGTGAATGGCGCCGGCCTCGCCATGGCGACCATGGATGTGGTGAAGCTCTATGGCGGCGAGCCCGCCAACTTCCTCGATATCGGCGGCGGTGCCGGTAAGGAGAAGGTGAAGGCTGCCCTGCAGATCATTCTGGCCGACCCGAATGTGAAGGCCGTGATGTTCAACATCTTCGGCGGTATCACCCGCGTCGATGAGGTGGCCCGTGGGATTATCGCCGCCCTCGACGAAGTTCAGACCGATGTGCCTATGGTCGCGCGCCTCACCGGCACCAACGAGGAGGAGGGCCGCCGTCTTCTCGCCGCCTCCCGGCTCATTCCCGCCGCTACTCTCGCCGAGGCCGCCGAGAAGGCCGTTGCCGCCGCCCAGGCCCGCTAAGAAGAGTGCCTGCTCACTCGTCGTGCAGACGGATCGAGCGATTCATAGTATAGTAGCGGCGTTTTTGCCGCCGGATCGCAGCGATCGTCTGTACACGAGGTAAGGTTCGCATGAAGAAGCGCGCGTTGATTACGGGTATTACGGGCCAGGACGGGAGCTACCTGGCCGAGTTTCTCCTCGAGCAGGGCTACGAGGTGATCGGGATGGTGCGCCGCACCAGCACCGTGAACTTCGAGCGTATTGAGCATATTCAGGATAAGCTCACCCTCGTTACCGGCGACCTGGCCGACGAGGTCTCGCTCATCTCGCTCCTCCGCGAACATCGACCGGCCGAGGTCTACAACCTCGCCGCGCAGTCCTTCGTCCAGACGTCCTGGGCCCAGCCGGTCTTTACCGGCGAGACGACGGCCCTCGGTGTGACGCGCATGCTCGACGCGGTGCGGATCGTTGACCCGGAGATCCGTTTTTACCAGGCGAGCAGCAGCGAGATGTTCGGGAAGGTGCTCGAGGTCCCTCAGAAGGAGACGACGCCCTTCTACCCTCGCAGCCCCTATGGTGTGGCCAAGGTCTACGGCCACTGGATCACGGTGAACTACCGTGAGAGCTATAATATGCACGCCTCGTCGGGAATCCTCTTCAACCACGAGAGCCCCCGCCGTGGCCTGGAGTTCGTTACCCGCAAGATCGCCCACGGTGTGGCTCGGATTAAGCTCGGCCTCGCCGACGAGTTGCGCCTCGGCAACCTCGATGCCCGGCGCGACTGGGGCTTCGCCGGCGATTACGTCCAGGCTATGTGGCTGATGCTCCAGCAGGATCAGCCCGATGACTATGTGGTGGCCACCGGGGAGACACACGCCGTCCGCGAGTTCTGCGAGCTCGCCTTTGGCCACGTCGGCCTCGATTACCGCAACTATGTGGTGCAGGACGAGCGCTTCATGCGCCCGGCCGAGGTGGATCTGCTGATCGGCGATCCAACCAAGGCCCGCACGACGCTCGGTTGGCAACCCAGGACGAGTTTCCCGGAGCTTGTCCGCATGATGGTCGACGCTGACCTCCAGTTACTCAAGGAGCAACACCGATGACCCAGGCGGAGCAGCGATTGATCGAGCAGGGGTGGGAGGCGCTTGTGGAGCGGCTCGGCGTGGCTGAGGCCACACGTTTCGTTATGCTCCTGGATCGGCGCACCGGCGGCGCGCTGCAGCACATGCGTACGCTCTGGTCTATGCCGCCCGCAGGCCAGCAGCGGCGTGCTACCGCAGCGCCAGGCTCTCAGCCGGCTGGCTCGCTCGAGGCCTGACGCTGCACTGCACCTGAATCGCCTCTCAACGATGAGCAGGCCCGGGGCGAGCCCCGGGCCTGCCTGCTGCTGCGCGCAGGGCTTCCTACGACGCGCGCTCGTTTACGTCCATTGCGGCCTCACTGGGCAGCGCTCGCTCCAGGCTGTCGAGCCGCTCGCCCACCGCGCGCCGCCAGGCGTCGTCCTCCACCTGCATGCTACGCACCCGGTAGAGGACCTCCTGCTGCACCCGCCGGACGCCCCCTACCAGGTCGGCCAGCAGGCCGATCAGGAAGACAATCAGCGCCATGAGCACCAGGACGCCACCAACAAAGAGAGACTGGATGTTCGAGGCCGCGAAGTCGGGCAGCAGGCGGCGGGCCAGGAAGACGAAGCCCGCCCAGGCCAGCAGCAGCGCGCCAGGTACAAAAAAGGCCGTCGCGATGTAGCTGAACACCTTCAGCGGTTCGTAGGTTGCGTAGGTGCGGGCGATAATCGCCGCCTGGTGCTTGATGAAGTTCCAGTTGCCCCGGTGCAAGCGCGATGGCCGGGCGACCTGGTTGGTGCGGATCGGCACTGCCACCACCGTGAGCCGGCGCTTGCCCGCCTGGATGAGTGCCTCGACGGTGTAGGAGAAGTCGGTGGTGACAAATGTGCGCAGGGCGGCCTCGCGCGACAGCGCGCGGAACCCGCTCACTGTGTCGGGAACATTCGTCTCCGAGGCCCAGCGCACCACCGAGCTCCCCACATACTGCAGCGCTTTCTTTAGCGGCGAGAAGTGCTCGATCGTGCGCACCTGCCGGTCGCCGATCACAATATCGGCGCGGCCTTCGAGGATGGGTGCCACCAGCCGTGGGATCTCGGCGCCGGGGTACTGGTTGTCGGCGTCGGTGTTGACGATGATATCCGCCCCGAGCCGGAGCGCCGTGTCCACCCCCGTCTGGTACGCGGTGGCGAGGCCCTTGTTCGCGGTGTGGCGCACTACGTGATCGGCACCCGCCCGCAGCGCCACGGTGGCCGTGTCGTCGGTGCTGCCATCGTCCACGATCAGCACCTCAACCCGGCTGATCCCCGGGATGCTGCGCGGGACGGCGGCGATCACCGCCGCAATCGTCTCACGCTCGTTGAGCGCCGGGATCTGCACGATCAGCTTCATTGCGCTGCGCCTTCCTGTCGTACCCTGGGGCCCTATTGTAGCACGGGTGCTCCTGGCGCGTCTGATGCCACCGCGACAGCTCCCTGACGGCGACGTGTTCGGCGCCCGCTACTTCGGCGTCGCCTCACCGCGAATGAAGCGCTCGGTATAGTCGCGGGCCTCGTAGTCGGTATACTGCTTTGGTGGCGTCTTCATAAAGTAGCTGCTCGGCGCATAGAGCGCACCGCCGATCCCCCGGTCGAGCGCCAGCTTCGCGCAGCGGATGGCGTCGATCACCACGCCGGCCGAGTTCGGCGAGTCCCACACTTCGAGCTTCAGCTCCAGGTTCAGCGGTACATCGCCAAATGTGGTCCCTTCCATGCGGATGTAGGCCCATTTGCGATCGCCCAGCCAGGGCACGTAGTCGCTCGGACCCACGTGGACAGCATCCTCCGGCAGTTCGTAATCGAGTTGGCTCGTTACCGCATTCGTCTTGCTAATCTTCTTACTCTCCAGCCGCTCTCGCTCCAGCATATTCAGAAAGTCGGTGTTGCCGCCGAAGTTCAGCTGGTAGGTGCGGTCCAGGCGCACGCCCCGCTCCTTGAACAGCGTGGTGAGCACCCGGTGGGTGATCGTCGCGCCAACCTGGCTCTTGATGTCGTCGCCGATGATCGGGAGCCGCCGCTCCTCAAAGCGCCTGCGCCAGTACTGCTGGCTCGCAATGAAGACTGGCACACAGTTGATGAAGGCGCAGCCGGCCTCCAGGATCTGCTCTACATACCATTTAGTAGCCATCTCGCTGCCCACCGGCAGGTATGAGATCACCACGTCCGTCCCGGTGTCGCGCAAGATGCCGACGATATCGTCGGTGGGGCCCGGCGCTTTGGTAACCACCTGGCCCAGGTATTTGCCGATCCCGTCGTGGGTCATCCCCCGCGAGACGGGCACGCCGAGTGGAGGAACATCGGCAAACTTGTAGGTGTTGTTTGGCGGGGCGAAGATCGCCTCCGCCAGGTCCTTGCCGACCTTCGTTGAGGCGATGTCGAAGGCAGCCGAGAACTCGATATCGCTGATATGGTAGCCGCCAAGGTTCACGTGCATCAGGCCCGGGATCTCGGCCTTCTCATCTGCGTTTCGATAGTAGTGGACCCCCTGCACCAGCGACGAGGCACAGTTGCCCACACCGATAATCGCGGCACGGATCTTCTTGCTCACCAGGTGTTGCCTTTCATTTCGATCTGGCTGCTGGCAGCCCCCGCGCCAGCGACAGGCGATTATACCCCTGGTGGGTACCCTTTGCAACTCCGCGTCTGGCCAGGTTGGGGCGGCGGGGCGATCGATCTACGCTGGACGATGTGCCGTGATCCAGGAGTCTAGTCATCTTGTGCTGGTTCGCCCCACAGTGTATCCTGCACGCGGGGGCCTCTTGCGGGCCTGTTGCCCGCTCACCGCAGCCGTTGCCATGATCAATACGCCAGCGCTAGCCGCCACCACCGGCTGGCCCGCCGCAACGCCGGAGTTTCTGCTTGTCCGTCTTGCCGGTGAGCTCTACGGGCTGCCGGGCAGTGCCGTGCGCGAGGTGCTGCGCTGGCGCGCCCCGACACCCGTGCCTGGCGCCCCACCAGTGATCCCGGGCATCATCAGCCAGCACGGTGTGGTGCTGCCAGTGATCGACCTGCGCCTGGCCCTCGGCCTGCCGGCCACGCCGCCCGATCGTTCGACGCGCCTTGTGGTCGCCCACGCCAGCGAGGTCGATCTTGCTCTCTACGTCGATGCGGTTGCCGATATCGTCGCTCTTGACGCCGAGGAGCTCGCCCCTCCGCCATCTGGCCGTGCCCGGCTGCTCGGGGCCGTGGCCCGCTACGAGGGCGCACCCGTTGGCCTGATCGATCTGACGGCGGTGATCACGGTCGTGCAGGAGGGTGCGTAGTATGGGCACTATGGCGCTGATCGAGGTGCGCGCGGCGGGCCGCCGCTACTTCGTGCCCCAAGCCCACGTGGCTCAGCTAGAGCTCCTGCGCGCCAGCGTTCCCCCCTCCCGAACGCTGCTGGCCCGCGCGCTCGGGCCACTCCTCCATCCCACCGCTGACCACGGTTCGGGCGACCGGCAGGCCCTCACCGTTGTCCTGCCCGACTGTACGGTTGCGCTACTCGTGGAGCGCGTCGAGCGCCTGGAGGAGTCGGCCGATCTGCGTCCGCTCGCCCCGCTCATCGCCCGGCGCCTCGCCGCTCCCTGGGTACTCGGCGTCGTCGTTGCCGGCGACGAACCGGTACCCGTGCTGGACCTGCGGCAGATCGCCGCCGATGTCGCCCGCGCAGCGGCCACGCAGCCCTGCGGTGTCTGAACGACCGGCTCGCAACCGGGTGTGCTCCCCCGCCCGGGCTCGGCAGCGAAAGCCCCATACCTCCCCAACCCATGCCTATGCAACAATCAGCAGGAAGCGTGATCGTAGCCGAGCCGGAACGCCCCCTGGCCCTGCGCGACAACCTTGGCATGCTGCGCCTGCTCATCGCCAGTGGCGTGCTCTTCGTCGGTATGCTCTGGGCCGCTGTCCTGAGTCTCTGGTCGCTCCGCCTCGTCGATGGGGTTCCGGCCGTTATGGCCACGCTGATCGCCGCTGCGGCGCTGGCTGTCTACTTCTGCGCCCACTGGCTGCTGCGGCGCGGGCGCGGCGCTCTCGGCGGCCGGGTCCTCTTCTACGCGATGGTGCTCTGTGCCGGGTACGGGGCCTTCCTGCTCGGGGGCGCGGCCGGCCCGCTCATCCCCCTCCTCTTCGTGCCGATCGTCAGCGCCGGGCTACTCGGGCGTGGGCGCGATAGCCTCGGCGTCACCGTCGCCGCAGGCGCCGTCTATCTTGCGCTTGCCGGCCTCGAGGCGGCTGGGGTCTACCGGCCGCTCGCCACACCCGCCATTCTGGCCGGCGTGGTCTTTCTTGTTGTCGCCGGATTCCTGGCCTACCTCGCCTGGCTCAGCGGAAGCGACCTGACGCGCGTCGTGCACCAGTCGCAGGAGCGGGCCGAGGAGTTGCTCCGCAAGACCGAGCAGCTCATGGAGAAGAGCATCCAGCAGGTTGAGCTAGGCAGCGAGCTCGCCGCCGCTGCCCAGCAGCTTCAGGTGGCTTCCCAGCAACAGGCCAGCGGCGCTGCCGAACAGGCCAGCGCCGTCTCCCAGGTCTCTACGACGATCGAGGAGCTCGGGAGCACCGCCCGCCAGATCGCCCAATCGGCCGACCATGTCGCCCAGGCTGCCCAGCAGACGCTGGAGAACCTCAGCAGTGGCCAGGACGCGGTAGACGAGAGCATCCAGGCGATGGAGCGCATCCGCGGCCGGGTTGCGGATGTCTCCGCACGGGTGCTGAGCCTCGGCGAGCGCTCGCAGCAGATCGGCGAGATTATCGACCTGATCGACGATATCTCCGACGAGACCCACCTGCTGGCGCTGAACGCGGCGATCGAGGCCGCTGGCGCTGGCGAGCACGGTCGCCGCTTCGCAGTGGTAGCCGCCGAGGTGAAGAGCCTGGCCAATCGCACCCTGGCGGCGGCCAGAGAGGTCAAGGGCGTGATCGCCGAGATCCGCCAGGCGACCACGGTCGCGGTGCTTGCGGCTGAGGAGGGCAGCAAGGAGGTAGAGCGAGGCGTGGAGCTCGCTCACCGTGCCGGACAGGTGATGGACAATATCGTGATGGTGGCTGAGCGCACCGCCCAGGCGGCCGCCGAAATTGGCCTCGCCACCGCCCAGCAGCAGAGCGCGAGCGAGCAGGTGGTGGAGTCGATGCGCGAGATCGCCGAAGTGGCCCGCCAGACGGCCCTCGGCTCGCGCCAGATGGCCGAGTCGGCCGCGACGCTCACCGCGATCGCCGACCGGCTCCACGGGATCGTCGCGAGCGACGAGTAATGGATCTCTCCACCTTCTACAGCCAGTTCCGCGAGGAGACCGTCGAGAACGTGCGGGTGCTGAGCGAGGGCCTGCTGGCTCTTGAGCGATCAACCGATGCTGCCGAGCGCCGCGCGACGATCGACCGGGTCTTTCGCGCCGTCCATACCATCAAGGGCTCGGCGCGCATGCTGGGCTTCGATGCCGTGGGTCGGCTCGCCCACGCGCTTGAGGGAATCCTGGGCGAGTTGCGCCAGGAGCGGCGAACCCTGGACCAACCCCTCGCTGATGCGCTCCTGCACGGGGGTGATGTGCTCCTCGCCGTGGCTGCCGCCGCCGTTGAGGGCCGCCCGCCTGATCAGGACGTCGACGCGATCATCGCCGGGCTGCCAGGTTCTGTCGTGGCGACAGATGGCGGTGCTCCGGCGCGGCCGGCGGAGGGCCCTCCGCCCACGCCACGGGAGGGTGCTTCGACGCGGCCCGCCGGGGGCGGCGCCCCCGCTCGCCAGACCGTCCGCGTCCGGGTCGATCGTCTGGACCGGATGCTCAACCTTGCCGGCGAGCTCGTGGTTGGCCAGCAGGTGCTCGATACACACGTTGATGAACTCCTGGCGCTTCATGAGCTTGTCGAGCGCCAGAGCCAGGCGCTTGCCGCGCTCGAAGCCGAGTTGGGCCGCCTGCGCTTTTCGCTGAGCCAGCGCAGTGCGCTGGATAGCCGCCTGGCCGCGCTCCGCGAGGCTACTGGCGCTGCCGGCCAGTTCGCCCAGCGCCAGTCGGAGCGCTTCGCCCGCCACGTCAACCAGTATGGTCTGCTCGTCCGCGACCTGGAGCAAGAAGTGCTGGCGGCGCGCCTGCTGCCGATCGCCACGATCTTCAGCGGCCTGCCCCGCGCCCTGCGCGATCTGGCTCAGGCCACCGGCAAGCAGGTGCAGCTGGAGCTACGTGGCGAGACCGTCGAGCTTGATCGCAAGGTTCTTGAGCTGCTCAACGATCCGCTGCTCCACCTGGTGCGCAACGCTGTGGACCACGGGATCGAGTCGCCGGCCGAGCGTGTTGCCGCCGGGAAACCCGCGCGTGGACTGGTTGAGGTAAGCGCCGAGGTGGTGGGTGGTGAGGTGCGCCTGGTTATCAGCGACGATGGGCGCGGCATGCACCCTCAGCAGCTGCGCGATCAAGCGGTGCGCCTTGGCCTCATCAGCGCCGAGGCCGCCAGTCGTCTCTCCGAGGGGGCGGCCCTTGAGTTGATCTTCCGGCCGGGATTCTCGACTGCCCCGGCCGTAACTGATGTCTCCGGTCGCGGGGTTGGCCTGGATGTCGTGCGCTCCAACCTCGACGAGCTCGGTGGCCATGTGCGCGTCGAATCGCAGCCCGGCCGAGGAAGCCGTATCGTGCTCACCTTACCACTCACTCTGGTGACCACGCGCGTGCTGCTGGTACGGGCTGCCCACTCCACCTTCGCGCTCCCCGTGAGTGGCTGCCAGGGCCTTACCTGGGTGTACCACGCGCACCTCCGGACCATCGAGGGCCAGCCGACGATCGCTCACGATGGACGCACGCTCTCGGCCCTTTCGCTTGCCACCCTGATCGGTCTCGACGACCCCGGGGCTCGCACCACGGAGGGTCGGAGCCCCGCCGTGCTCGTTGGCGGCCCTCAGCAACCCGTCGCCGTGCTCGTCGACGCCCTCCTCGACGAGCGTGAGGTGGTCGTCAAGCCGCTCGGGCCGCTGTTTGCCCGCCAGCGTCGCTTCAGCGGCGCCGTGCAGCTTGGCGACGGCTCGCTCGTGCTGTTACTCAATCCCGCTGCCCTTTCCGGCGCCGCTTCGGCTCAGCGGCCGCTCCCCACGTTTGCCCCGGCGCGACCCGTCCGCCGCGCCCGCTTGCTTGTAGCCGACGACTCCTTCACCACGCGCGAGCTCGTACGCAGTATCCTCGAGTCGGCCGGCTACGAGGTGGCCGTCGCAATTGATGGCCTCTCGGCCTTGGAGCAGCTGCGGGCCCAGCGCTTCGACCTGCTAGTGAGCGATGTCGAGATGCCGCGCCTCGATGGCTACGGGCTGGTCGCGCAGCTGCGCGCCGACGACCAGCTCCACGCCCTTCCGGCCATCCTGATCACCAGCCTGGCCTCGGAGGAACATCGGCGCCGTGGCCTTGAGGCCGGGGCTCAGGCCTACATCGTCAAGAGCCAGTTCGACCAGAACAGCCTCCTGGATGTCGTCCGCCAGCTCCTCGATGGCCGCGTGTAGGGCTGGTGTTACACTCCCCGTGTATGCTGGAGCGTGTGCGGCGACAAGCGCGGCGTGCTTCGTGCAGTCGGGACAACCGAGCAAACTGCGGAAAGGCGCTGGAATGAGGTTCGTTATGCCGGGGAAGATCCTGGTGGTTGATGACAGCAAGCTCGTCACCGATATCGTCAAGCTCCGCCTCGAGATGTGCGGCTTCGAGGTGCGCCTCGCCCACAGCGGCGAAGAGGCCCTTGCCAGTATCGCCGAAGAAATGCCCGACCTGATGGTCCTCGATGTTCAGATGCCTGGTATCGATGGGTACGAGGTCTGTCGTCGCCTCAGAGACAACCCGGGCTTTGATGACCTGCGCATCATCATGCTCACCTCGAGCGACGACAAGCACGCCGCCTTTGAGGCCGGTGTGGATGACTATCTGAACAAAGACCTGGACCTGCTCAACCTGCCGAACCGGGTGCGCATGGTACTTGAGCTGTGAGAGGCCCTGTATGGACCCCCAGCTGCGCATCCTGGTCGTAGACGACTCGGCGCTCGTGCGCCGCATGCTTCGTGAGGTGCTGGAGAGCGATCCCGGTGTGCGGGTCGTGGCCGAGGCCGCCAATGGCCGTGAGGCCCTCGACCGGGTGGCCGAGTTGCGCCCGCACCTGGTGACGCTCGACGTGCGCATGCCGGTGATGGACGGCGTCGAGACGACACGGCAGATCATGGCCTACTACCCCACCCCCATTCTCGTGCTCACCGCCTCGCTCAGCAGCTACGATGTGGACATCACCTTCAAAATGCTCGGCGCCGGCGCGCTCGATGTGATGGAGAAGCCGCAGCTTGCGGATGCCGCAGCCATCGAGCGCTGTAAACGGGCGCTGTTGCGCAAGGTACACCTGCTTGCCCGTGTCAAGGTAGTGACACATCTCCGTGGACGACGGCATGAGTGGGCCGGCGGGGCGCTCGACCCCCAGGCCCGTCGCCGGGCAACGGGCCTGGCGCCGGCCTCTGACGCGCCACTACGCATCCTGACGGCTGCACACCCCTCCGCCGCCCGGGCTCCAGCAGTGGCGGAGGCCGCGCCCTTCCCGGTGATCGTGATCGGAGCCTCCACGGGTGGCCCCCGAGTCGTGCGCCAGATCGTTGGGGGGCTCCCGCCAGACTTTCCTGGCGCCGTGCTCGTGGTGCAGCACATCGCCCCGGGTTTCAGCGCCGGGCTCGCCGAGTGGCTCGCCGCCGCAACGCCGCTGCCTGTGCGGCTTGCCGCCGAGGGCGACCGGCTCGACCCGGGCGTAGTCCTCGTCGCGCCCGACCGTTTCGATCTGCTCGTGCAGCCTGACGGTCGCCTGCACCTGAGCGGTCTGCCGCTTCTCCTGCAGCGCCCCGCGATCGATATCGCGATGCAATCGGTGGCTGCCGTGTATCGTGAGTCAGCAGTGGGGATTCTGCTTACTGGCATGGGCCGCGATGGCGCGATCGGCATGCAAGCCATCCTGCGGGCCGGCGGCTACACGATCGCCCAGGACGAGGCAAGCTGTACGATCTTCGGCATGCCACGGGCGGCGATCGAGCTCGGGACTGCGGCCTCCGTGCTACCACCATCGCGGATCGTCGAGGCCCTGCTGGAGCGCCTTACTCCCACTATGCGACCGTGAGAGAGCCATGGCGAGCACGCAGGCCACGCCCACCATGCTGACGCCAGTTGACCTTACTGCCTTGCGCAACCGGCTTGCCACCTTCTGTGGCGTCTACCTCGACGATAGCCGCACCGCCGCCCTCGAGGCGGCGGTGCGGCGCAGAGCCGAGGCTGTTGGGCGGCCTCCCGATGCCTACGTCAGGGAGTTGGAGGCGCAGGGTGGCCGGGCTGAACTGCAACGGCTCGCCGAGTTGCTCCTGAACCACGAGACCCAGTTCTTTCGCAACCGGCCTCACATGCGCGCCCTGCGCGAAGTTGTGCTCCCGGAACTCCACCGACGCCTGCCACCCGGCCTCCCGCTGCGGTTGTGGAGCGCGGGTTGCGCAACCGGAGAGGAGGCCTATTCGCTTGCCATCAGCGCGATCGAAGCACTGGGCGATCCGCTGCCGCGCCCCGTGGAGGTGCTTGCCTGCGACCTGAGCGCGGCGGCCCTCGCCCGTGCCCGCGCCGGCTCCTACCGGGGCCGTAGCCTCGCCAATCTGAGTGCCCAGCAGCGCAGCCGCTTCTTCGTCTCACGGGGCGACAGCCTGCAGGTGACCGATCAGCTGCGCCGGCTCGTCCACTTTGAGCAGTTGAACCTGCTCGATCCTTTCCCGCCCCGGGCCCGTGGCAGCCATGTGATCTTCTGCCAGAACGTCACGATCTACTTCGATGTTGGGACGTGTCGCGCCCTGATGGAGCGCTTTTACGAGGCCATCGAGCCGGGCGGGTACCTGTTTCTTGGCTTCTCCGAGACGCTCTGGAATATCTTTAACGGCTTTCGCTGGCGAGAGATCCAGGACGCCTACGTTTACCACAAAGAACCGCCGAATCGCGCGCGAGCGGGCGAGCCCTCGCCCCGTCCTACGCCGGCCGTTGAGGCGCGAGCCGTGCAGCGCGAGCGAGCCACCGGTACGCTCGGCGTCGACGATACGCTGGTGGACCGTGGGCGCGCACTGCTCGACGCAGGACAGGCAGAGGCGGCGCTGGAGCTCTTCAATGGGGCGCCCCTGGTAGGCCCGCACGCCCCGCAAATCCTTGCCCTGGCTGCCCGGGCCCACGCCGACCGGGGCGACCTGGATCTGGCGCTTGCCGAGGCCCGACGGGCGCTGGCACTCAATCCGCTCACCACGGCGGCCCACCTGCTGATCGGCCTGATCTACGCCCGGCAGGGGCGCTATACCGGCGCGATCGCCCAGCTTCAGCAGGCCCGCTACCTGGACGGCGCCTCGCCCCTGATCGCCTACCAGCTTGCCGAGTGCCTGCGGCTCAGCGGGCGGCGCGAAAGCGCTCTGCGTGAATACCGCGCCGCCCTGAGCGCCCTGGCGGCCTATCCGCCCACTCGCGTGATCGATGGCGTAGCAGTGAGCTGGCTGAGCGAGACATGCCGGCGCTACGTAGCCCTGCTGAGCGGTGAGGCACTCCCATGAAACGCGTGACGCCATCCTGTCGCTGGCTCACACTGGTGGGGCACCGCCCTGCCCCGCAGCGACGTAGGCGACACAGGCCGCTCGCCCCGGCCCCCGTGGCCCGGCTCACCCCTGAGCAGCAGCAGCGCGCAGCCGAGCTGGAACAGGAGCTGCAACTGGCGCGCGATCTGCAGCAGGGCCTGCTCCTGGAGGCAGTGCCCCGCCTGCCCGGGTGGGAGCTTGCGGCCGTCTCCTTGCCCGCCCGTGATCTTGGCGGCGACCTGTATGACTTTTTGCGCCTGGGCGATGGGACGCACGGGATCATGATCGGCGATGTGAGCGGCAAGGGCCTCTCCGCCGCCCTACGCATGGCCGTTGCCAGGACCGTCTTCCGCCATGAGGCGCGGCGCGGCGAGCCGCCCGCCTCCACCCTCGCCGCCGTCAACCGCAGCGTGCTCACCGAGATCCCTCAGGGAATGGTGACCATGCTCTACGCGCGGCTGGACCCGGTTGGTGGCCGGCTCCACCTGGCCAACGCCGGGCACACCTTCCCCCTGCTGGTAAACGGCGCGGTGCACGAGCTAGAGCTCTCTGGCCTCCCGCTGGGGGTAGACGGCGACAGCGACTACCAGGAGGCCAGCACCGTGGTTGGCCCCGGCGATACCCTGCTGCTCTACACCGACGGGGTCCTTGAGGCGGAGAATGAGCAGGGCGCGATCTTCAGCTTCGAGCGGCTGCAGGCTCTGGTGGAAGCCAACCGCTCCCTCAAGCCACGAGCCCTTGTCTCGCTGCTGCTCCATGAGCTGCGCGCCTGGAGTGGGGGTCGCCAGACCGACGATGTAACGATCGTGGTGATGCGCCGGCGCCTGGCCAGCCTGCCGGCGGAACTGCGCGGGATCGCCGACGAGGTTCTCGGTATCCAGCGCGCAGCGCAGCTCTGGGATGGGCTGGCGGAGCACTTCGGTTCAGAACTGACGCGTACTGAGGATGCGGTGGCCTGGATCACCGCTCTGCCCGGAGTGGCCAGGCTCGCCCAGGAGCGCTTTGGCCGTGGTCTGGCCCGCGAGCTCCAGCAGCAGTTGCGGCTGGCCGTGGAAGATTACCGCTGATGGCATGCCAAAAAAACTATGTACGGTAGTTTAATGAAGCGTCAGGCTGAGTCGGGCTACGGCATGGTATAGTTGTAAGCCCCCGGGGTGGGCGCCGCCACGAGGGAGAGATGGAGCTAGCTATGTCGGCGAACGAACAGCTGCACTTTATGCCGCTCGACCTCGACACCTTTGCGGGGAGCGAGCGGTTTATGGCCGGAACACGGCTTGGCGCGGCCTTCAGCCAGGGCATGCGCTCCTACCTTCGGGCGGCCTACAGTGAGGCGATTGAGCACTTTAAGGCCGCGCTGATCGCCGCGTACGTCGATGGCGAGGAGCAGGCCCAGATCTTTGAGCGTGAGCGGGCGATCATCTACCTCTACATCGGTAATGCGGTTGCCTTCCAGGACGATTGGGAGGGCTCACTCCGCGAGTACCTGGAGGCCGTGCAGACCGACCCACAGCTGGCCGAGGCCCACTACAATCTTGGCGTATCCTTCGCTGCCCTGGGCCAGCTGGATCGGGCGATTGCTGCCTTTAAGGAAACGCTAGAGCACAACCCCAATCTCTACGAGGCCCACTTCGCGCTCGGCCGCTGCTACCAGAAGCTCGACGACGCCGGCCGCGCCTACATCCACTACAACAGCGCCTGCAACGCCCGCCCCCAGGCCGCCGAGCCGCGTTACTACATGGGCCTGATGCACCAGAGCCACGGCGCCCACGAGCTCGCCCAACGCTGCTTCGCCGAGGCTCTGCGCGTCGAGCCGACCTTCGTCTCCCCTGACCCGGAGCCCGGCGATAGCCCGCTGGTGACGCGCAGCGAGGAGGAGGTTGCCCAGTGGTACTACCGGCTCAGCCAGGCGCTCAAGCAGCAGCGCTACGAGGAAGAAGCCGAACGGATCTACCGGGCCCTGCTCCAGTGGCGCCCCCAGGAGCACGAGGCGCACTACCTGCTTGGCAACCTGCTCGCCCGCCAGCGGCGTTGGGAGGAGGCTCTCACCGAGTATGGCGCCATTCCGCCTCAGCATCACCACTACGTCGAGGCGCGCCTGCGCATGAGCGCAGTGCTGCGGATGCAGAAGAAGACCAAGCAGGCCTACGATCTGCTCTTTGAATGTGCCCGGCTCAACCCTGGCAATGGCCAGCTCTTCCTGAGCATGGGCAAGCTGCTCTACGACATGGGTCTGAACGCGCAGGCTGTGCGGGCCTTTGAGCGAGCGGTGCAGCTGCTTCCACGGGATCCGCAGGCCCACTACCTGCTCGGCTTCCTCTATAACGTGCTCGGCCGCGAGAGCTGGGCGCTGGCGGCCTGGCGCAAGGCGGTGGAGCTCGCCCCCGACGCCCACTCGCTGCGCTACGATCTGGGCTATATGTACGCCCGCCGGGGCCGCTACGACCTTGCGGCGACGGAGTTTCAGCAAGTGCTCGGCCACTGGCCCGACGATGTCGAGACGAACTTCATGCTCGCTCTCTGCTACAAGGAACTGGTGGAGCCGGCCCGCGCCATTCCCCTGTTTGAGAAGGTGCTACGCCGCAACCCGCGCCATGCCCAGGCACTCTACTACCTCGGGGCCTGCTACCTGCAGATCGGGAACACGTCGCTCGGCAAAGCGTATCTGCGCCGCTATGACCATCTCTCGCGCCAGAGCACGGCTGTCGCCGCGGTTTCGAACGGCGCCCGGCGCCGCAGCATTGCCACCGCCAGCCGAACCTAGGGGCCGTTACAACCCGGTGACACCTGGCCGGTAGAATAGGCCGGCGGCTCGATCGGCTCGCCAGGTGGCCCGAGAGCCCGGCGCGGCGCTGCCGTGCCACGAGAGGCTCGTTGCAAAGGGGTCGGCATGGAGCGAGTGGAGCTCAACATCCCCTCGAACCCCGTCTTCGAGCGGGTGGTGCGGGCGAGCGCTGCCGAGGTAGGCAGCGCCGTTGGCTTTTCGGCGGCGCGGATCGAGGATCTCAAGCTCGCGATCAGCGAGGCGGTGAACAACGCGATCGACCACGGCAACCGGCGTGAGGCCAGCAAGCTGGTTGCTGTTGTGTTTGAGATCGATGGCGAGAAGCTCGAGATCCGGATCAGCGATCAGGGCTCCGGAATTGACCGGCTAGACGTTGGGCGCCGCGTGATCGACGAGCAGGGCCTCGAGAGCGGGCAGCTGCGTGGCTTCGGCATGTATCTGATTAGCGAACTGGTGGACGACCTCGAAGTGAGCAGCACCCACCGAGGCACTGTGCTCACCCTGCGGCTCTATCGGAGGGAGCAGCCATGAGCGAGATCATCCGGCGCGAGGAGTTCGGCGACGTGGCCATTTTGCATATCACCACCACCAGCGTCGACGGGGTCTCGGCGGCGGCGATCGCTGGTGCCTGCCAGGAGATGCGGCCCATCACGGTGCTCGATTTTAGCGAGGTCTCCTTTATTAACTCGGCCGGAATCTCGGCCTTGCTCAAGTTCGTAGTGGCCGCGCGTAAATCGGGCTACAAGCTCTTCGCGATGCACGTGAGCCCGCACCACCAGAAGATCTTCAAGATGGTTGAGATGTCGCGCTTTATGCCGGTGATCGAAGAGCGCGACCTGGCGGAGCACCGTGTCTAGTGCGCCGGGAGCGGAACTATGCGGCCCACCGTCACACACCCTTCGATACGCGCCTCCGCTCCGCTCCGGCGCTCCTCGGGGTGCTGAAGGCCGCAACCATGGGTGATATGCTCCCGGCGCGCTCATACGACAACGAGCGTTTGTATAACCACAGCAGCACAGAGACGCGACCTGCACAAGCATAGCGCTGGATCCTGCGGGTCGCTGGGGCGCCGTCTGGCTCGAAACACTCGTTGTCATGGGCATTGCTCGGAAGGGCTGTCTCACCTGGAGCATGCGCACCGCGAGTGCCGCGCCCGGGAGCTTCGGGCCGATCGGGAGGCCCGGCCAGGTGCTGCGTCTGTAGGTGGTGTCGCAGTAACGGTGTAGGTGCAAACAGGGTGATTTGCGCTCAACTGGCTGGCTGTACCTATGGTATAGTAGTGCCGTGCGCAGCAGCGCGCCGCGGTTGTTTCGGGCTTGTATGCAATAAGTAGCCCCTCAGCCGTTTGTGTCTGTGAGCGTTGATCAAGTGAGGCACCTGTGTCCCATACGGTGATGATTGTCGAGGATGACTCGGCCACGCGCCGCCTCTACCGCTTCCTCCTGACCAACAGCGGCTACACCGTGCTGGAGGCCGAGGACGGTGTGGCCGCGCTTGAGCGTCTGGCCACGCAGCCGGTCGAGGTCATCATCACTGACATGAATATGCCCCGTATGGGGGGCATCGATCTGGTCCGCACTCTGCGCCAGAACAATGTCAAGGTGTATGTGATCATGGTCACCGCTTTTGGGACGCCCGACACGGAGAAACACGCCTTCCGCGCCGGAGTTAATGAGTATCTTACGAAGCCGTTCGAATTCGAAGAGCTCGAGCGCCGCGTCCAGTCCTACTTCGCCCGCCGCGAGCAGGCCTAAGCTCGCTTCCCCGCCCGAGCGCCCCCCCTCCGGGAGCCCTGTAGCGTGCTCCCTTCCCCCTCTGTCCCTCTGGTTTCTACGACCCAATGACGAAATTCTAATGGCCTCTGCGGGGCTATGTAGTCGAAACGACAGCTTGCACGGTTACAATCGCAGTTGTCAAAAATTGGTAAGTGGGAGCTTGCGCGCGCATCCTGGCCACGCTGGCCCTGCTTGCCCCCACATCCGGCCGGCGCTGGCAGCGCACGGCCGAGGAGCATTGTATGGCTGAGTTGCTGGAGCCGGCGCCACGGGCGGCGCGCGCGCGCATCCTGGTGGTCGAGGACGACGCGAATATCCGCACCTTCTGCCAGCGTCTCCTGCGCCTGCACTATGAGGTGGATGTGGCCGAGCACGGGGCTGCGGCCCTGCGCATGCTCGACGCATGTGCCTATGATCTTGTGCTCACCGATATGCAGATGCCGGTGATGGGCGGGATCGAGCTGTTACAACAAATTCGCCAGCATCATCCGGAGACCGATACGGTGATCCTGACGGCCTACGCCACGGTGGATACGGCCCGCGAGGCGCTGAAGCTCGGCGCGCTGGACTACCTCTCTAAACCGATCGAGACGGAGAACCTCGAGCGCACGGTGCGCACCTGCCTGGAGTTGCGGCGGGTGCGCCAGGAGAAAGAGCGGCTCTCCGACCTGGTGTTCATGTACCAGTTCAGCCAGTTGATCGCGACATCGCTGGACGTGGAGACCCAGGTGGAGCAGATCGTCGAGTTCCTGTGGCAGCGCTTCGCCCCTGAGTCGCTGGCGCTGACGATGCTCCTGAGCGATGAGGGCGAGTTGCGGCTCCTGGCGGCGCGCACCAGCGAGGGATGGGTGGAGCAGGCTCGCCTCGCGACGCTCCCGCAGCCCTGCGAGCCCGACGCGTTGCTTCAGGCCCACCTGGCCCTCAGCGGCAGCCCGGAGGTCGGCGATGAACTGCGCTTCGCCGGGGTACTACTGCGCACCCACGACCGGCCAGTGGGCTATCTGCACCTTGTGCGCCGCGCGGAGCAACCGCCTTTCGATGCGGGGGAGCGCCGACTGCTGGGGATCTTTGCCGGACAGGTGGCAGCCTCACTCGATAACGCGCGGCTCTACCAGGCGCTGAAGGATCAGAACCGCGAGACGATCGAGGCTCTGGCCGAGGCGATCGAGGCGCGGGATGCCCACACCTACGGTCATTCGCGGCAGGTAACGCGCTACGCCGTGCGGTTGGCTCAGGAGCTGGGTTTGCCGCCCGAGCGGGTGGAGTTGATTGACTACGCGGGCTTGCTGCACGATGTAGGCAAGATCGGCATCCGCGACTATATTCTGCTGAAGCCAGATCAGCTCAACGACGACGAGTTCGAGATTATGAAGAACCACCCGCGCATCGGGGTGAAGATCATCGAGCGCGTGCGGGGCCTGCAACAGACGCTCCCGATCATTGAGGGACACCACGAGCGCTACGATGGGCGGGGCTACCCGAATGGCCTGCGGGGTGAGGAGATCCCGCTGGAGGCACGCATCCTCTCGATCGCTGATGCCTTCGAGGCGATGACGGCCGACCGGGCCTACCGCCCGGCCATGCCTACGGAGCAGGCGCTCGAGATTCTGCTGCGGGGCCGGGGCACGGCCTGGGAGCCGGCACTAGTGGACTGCTTCGTAGCGCTGATCCGGCGTGAGGGTGAGGCGCTGCGGCTGCCGGGGCGCCCCCCACAGCTGCGGGTGCCGCTCCTGCGGCCCCGGGAGTCGGTGGCAGTGGCGTTGGGGGATGGGCGCGATTAACGCAAGCGCCAATCATCAGGAACCAGAGCGCCGCACCTGGGCGACGCTCTGACGTGCTTCTACCGTCCGCAGACGGTGCAACCTACGCCCCGCTGCTCGCGCCACGGCAGTACATGCGGTTCTGGCGCGCTTCCGCCCTCGGCGGATGACGTAGCTGTTCCGGGTCACGGGCCAGGGATGAACCCGACAATTGCGGTGGGCGGGTGAGCGCCCTTCGCGTGGGTCGCGCTCACCCGTTGGGGCTGATAATCGTGGTGGGCTCCTGGTCGTGCTCTTCGGGCTCCTCGACGGAGAGGGCAGCGAGACGGTCATTGCGGTCGAGGTTGAGGACGGTAACGCCCTGAGTGGAGCGACCGAGTTGGGAGATCTCGTCGGCGCTGGTGCGCATGACGACGCCCGCCTGGGTGATAAAGGTGAGCAGCGAGCTGTCGCGGACGATCGCGGCGCCGGCCACCGAGTCGTCGGGGGAGCGCAGGCGGATGGTGATCACCCCGCCGGTGGCGCGGCCCTTGGTGGGATACTCATCGAGGGCGGTGCGCTTCCCGAAACCGCGCGCAGTCACCACGAGCAGGTCGGCGCCCTGCTGGGCGAGCTCCATACTCACCACCCGGTCGCCGTCGGCAAGGTTAATGCCGTTCACGCCGGTGGCGGGCCGGCCCATCGGCCGCACCTCGTTCTGCTCGAAGCGGATCGTCTGGCCCTTGGCGGTGGTGAGGAGGATGTCCTCGGTGCCGTGGCTGACCTTCACCCACCCGAGCACATCGCCCTCTTCGAGACCAATCGCGATGAGCCCGTTGGAGCGCACCTGGCTATACTCGCGCAGCTGGGTGCGCTTGATCTTCCCGCGGTGGGTGGCCATCACGAGGTACTCGCCGTCAAACTCGGGCACGGCGAGCATGCTCGTCACCTGCTCGCCGGGCTCGAGCGAGACGAGATTGACGAGGGGCAGGCCCTTGGCGGTGCGGGTGCTATCGGGCACCTCGTGGGCCTTGAGCTGGTAGACCTTGCCCTTATCGGTGAAGAAGAGCAGGTTGTCGAGGGAGCCACAGGTGAGCAAGTGGCGGACGATATCTTGCTCGCGGGTGATCATACCCTTGATGCCGCGACCGCCACGACGCTGCGTGCGATAGGTGTCGGCGGCCTGGCGCTTGATGTAGCCGCGGTCGGTGAGGGTGATCAGCACGCGGATATCGGGGATGAGGTCTTCGTCGCTCACCTCGCCGGTGACATCGGGGACGATCCGCGTCCGGCGCTCGTCGCCGTACTTCTCCTTGAGCTGGCGCAGGTCGGTCTGGATCAGGTGGAGCACCTTACGCGGGTTGCGCAGGATCTCCTCCAGTTCGGCGATCAGCTTGATCACCTCGCGGTACTCATCCTCGATCTTCTTGCGCTCGAGGGCGGCCAGGCGTCGCAGTTGCATATCGAGGATGGCCTGAGCCTGGCGCTCGCTCAGGCTAAAGTTGCGCATCAGGTTGTTGCGGGCGCTCTCGGCCGTCCGGGACTCCCGGATGGTGCTGATGATCGCGTCGATATTGTCGAGGGCGATCTTGAGCCCTTCGAGGATATGGGCCCGATCGCGGGCTTTCTCCAGGTCGAACTCGGTGCGCCGGCGGATGACCTCCTGGCGGTGGCCGATATACTCCTGGAGCATACGTTTGAGCGTGAGCACCTTCGGCTGGCGCCCGCCCTCCACCAGGGCGAGCATATTGATACCGAAGGTCGTCTGCATCTGGGTGTGCTTGTAGAGGGCGTTCAGCACCTTTTTGGGCTGAGCGTCCTGCTTGAGGATGATCACCAGCCGCATCCCGCTGCGGTCCGACTCGTCGCGCACATCACGGATGCCCTCGATCTTGCGCTCCTTGGCGAGCTCGGCGATGCGCTCCTGGAGGCGGGCCTTATTGACCTGGTAGGGCAGTTCGGTGACGATGATATTGAAGGCGCCGCGCGCGGCCTCCTCGACGTGGGCCCTGGCGCGGAGCGTGATCTGGCCGCGACCGGTGGAGTAGGCGGCGAGGATGCCCTCGGTGCCGAGGATGCTGGCAGCGGTGGGGAAGTCGGGGCCCGGGATGATCTTGATCAGGTCCTCAACGGTGGCTTCGGGGTTCTCGATCAGGTAGATGATCGCGTCGCAGAGCTCGCCGAGGTTGTGGGGGGGGATGTTGGTGGCCATGCCCACGGCGATCCCCGCTGCGCCGTTGAGCAGCAGGTTGGGGAGCATGGCCGGAAGCACCCCGGGCTCTTTGTAGGAGCCGTCGAAGTTGTCGCGGAAGTCGACGGTGTTCTTGTCGATATCGACGAGCAGCTCTTCCGCGATCGGTGAGAGGCGGGCCTCGGTGTAGCGCATGGCCGCCGGTGGGTCGCCGTCAACGCTGCCGAAGTTGCCCTGACCGTCCACCAGCACGTAGCGCATGCTCCAGGGTTGGGCCATGCGGGCGAGCGCGTCGTAGACCGCCGAGTCGCCGTGGGGGTGCATTTTGCCGAGCACATCGCCCACGATACGGGCGCTCTTTTTGTAGGGCTGGTTGCTGCGGAAGCCCATATCCCACATCCCGTAGAGGATGCGCCGCTGTACCGGCTTGAGCCCGTCGCGCGCGTCGGGGAGGGCCCGCGCGACGATCACGCTCATGGCGTAGCTCAGGTAGGCGCTGCGCACCTCGTTGGTGATGTTTACTGGCCTGACGATGCCGATCTCCATGCAGTTCTCCGGCGCGTTCTAATGCGTTAAATGTCAGCTTGTATTATACCGCACGGTGGGGGGTTTGTCCAGAAAATACGAACATATGTTCGTTATCCTGGCTGTAAGGGGCGGCTGAGCGCGAGAGGCCGGCCGTGGGGCGGCCTGTAGAGACGCAGCTTGCTGCGTCTCTACAGGCCACGCACTGCCACGGGGCCGAAATCGAGGTAGTCGGCGGCGGTGAGTTGGTAGCTCACCCCATCGACGGTGCGGTTGACGGCATTCTCGTGGTCTTGCCGGCGGTGCAGATGGCCGTAAACGCAGGCGGCGGCGCCCGCCGCGCTGATCCGGCGGGCGAACTCGGTGGGCTGCTGGTTCACGAAGGGCGGGTAGTGGATCATCACCACGATCGGCTTCTGGCCGTCGGCCAGGGTGTGGGCGTGGGCAAGAGCCCTATCGAGCATGCCGAGCTCCCGCTGGTAGATCGGCTCGTCGCTGGCGGAGTTGTAGCCCACCGTCTCGGGAGTGATCCAGCCGCGGGTCCCGCAGACGACAGCCTCGCCGATGTCGCAGGCGTCGGCGCCGAGAAGGGTGATGCTGGGTGGCATGTGGGGCCGCAAGGGGCCGATCCGGCGTGTGCACCAGTAGTCGTGGTTGCCGCGAATGATCACCTTGCGGCCGGGCAGGGCGTCGAGCCAGCGGAGATCCTCCAGCGCGTCCTGCAGCTTCATGGCCCAGGAGATGTCTCCGGCAACTAGCACCCAGTCGTCGGGGGCGACGCGGGCGCGCCACGCGGCGGCGATGCGGGCCGGGTGGTCGCGCCAGTGGGGGCCGAAGATGTCCATCGGCTTGGGCTGGGCGTGGGAGAGGTGGAGGTCTGAGATCGTCCAGATCATGGCATTGCCCCAGCAGAGCGGCTGCCGCATCATAGCAGCCGGCGGCGGGCGTGGCAAATCCGGGCGCTCTGCAACCTGCCTTTCAGCGCTGGCTCATCCGGTTGTGGCCCAAGTGGCGGTATAATGGCGATGTTTGCGCCCCGCCTGAGGGCGCGTTTTCTCGTGCGCCTATGGGTCTTGCCGACGTACAGTCTGATCCGGTGCCCCACCGTGATTCTGCCCCGGCCGCGCCGCTGGCCGGCAGCATGCGGGGCTGGCTCTCGGCCATGGCGCTCCTGCTGCTACTGAGCGTCGCCGTGGGCGTGATGGCCTACCAGGCCCCGCCAGCGGGGCGGGTGGCGGTGGGCTGGCTGGGCGACCGTTTGTTCCTCAATGCCACCCCGGGCCTCGGCGCTGATGCGCTGGTACGCGGCGATCTCTTCGCCGACGACCTGACGCCCGACTCGCCGACGCTGCGTAGCCGCTGGACGCGGCAGCACGCCCGGCTGACGCTGCCCAATGTTGGCGCCGGGGTTGACCTGGAGGTGCGGCTGGTGGCCCAGGGCTGGCCCGCAGATGTAGTCGGCGCAGCGGTGGCCCAGCCCGAGGTGACGGTGCGGGCCGATGGGGTGGAGGTAGGGCGCTTTACGCCCACGGCCGCGTGGGCCGAGCAACGCTTTCGGGTGCCGGCGAGCGCGCGCCGTGGCGGTGATCTGACGATCGACCTCGAGAGCTCCCACGTTTTTACTGACACGGCCAGTTTTGGCGCCGACCCGCGGCCCAAGGGTGTGCGGCTGGCAGAGATCGCCGTGGTGGCTCCGCCCGACGATCTGACGGCGGTATACCCACCGGCCTGGGGGGCCGTGGGGCTGCTCTGTGCCAGCGCGCTGCTACTGGCCCTGCTCTTCGCCCGCCTGCTCGGCTCGGTGCCAGCGGCGTTTGCCGTCACGACGATGGGTGTGGCGGCGGCTGGAGTGGGGCTGGCCTTCGCCCGTATCTGGATGGGCGCGATCCTGAGCGTCGCCCTGCTGATCCTCGGGGTGCTGCTGTTGATCGCCTGGCACGGGCCGATCCTGGCCACTACGCGGGCGTTGCTACGGCGCTATGCCCAGGGCATGGCCATTGGCTACGGGCTGGTGGCCGCAGCGCTGGTGCTCTTTGGCTACGCCCTCGCGCGGCTCTTTGGCTGGTTCGGCACCTTCGGCCAGCCGTTGTTCTGGCAGATCTTTCCCGACTCGCTGCTCTACGGCCTGCTCGGGGCCGGGCTGCTCGCGCTGGTGCTCGTGCTCGGGCGCCAGGGTCTCCCTCGTCTGGCCGATGCAATCGTCGCGGCGATCGGCTCGCGTCGTGGCGCGCTGCTGCTACTCACCGGCTTCGGGCTGATCTGGATTGGGTACGAGGCCTGGGCGATCGCCAGCCTTCCGTACGTCGGCCACGCCGACTACGCCGATAATGCGGTGGTGGCCCGCAACCTGGTGGCCGGGCGCGGCTGGGTGGTTGATTATGTGACCCAGTTCTACCGCCTTTACGATGGGCTCACACGGCCCCAGGAGACATGGCCGCTGCTGCAGCCCGTCTGGATTGCGCCCTTCTTTCTGCTCTTCGGCGCTACCAACTGGGCTGCGCGGATGCCGAACCTGGTCTTCAACGTCGTCCTGCTGCTGCTGATCTACCGGATCGGCGAGCGGATCTGGGACCGGCGGGTCGGGCTGACGGCGGCGATCATTGTGCTGACGAACTACCTGTTCTTCCGGCTGACGATCTATGCTACGAGCGATCTGGCCTTTGTCGTGCTGAGTATGGGGGCAATCTACTGTCTCTACCGGGCGGAGGACCGGGGGCAGGAGGAGGGCCGGGGGATCCACTGGCGCGCGGTGCTGCTCGCCGGGCTGCTCACCGGGCTGATGATGCTCCAGAAGCCCTCCGGGGCGATGATCGCCGTCGGGATGGGGCTCTGGTTTTGTGGGCAGCGTCTGCGGCACTTGCGCCGGGATGGGTGGGGCCTGGTGACAGGGAGCCTGCAAGCCCTGGCGCCGGTGGCGCTGTGGACAGCGATCGCGCTCGCGGTGCTCGCGCCCTACCTGGCGCGCAACCTGGCCCTGTTCGGGGCGCCCGTCTACTCGACGGAGAGCCACGATGCGTGGGTGCTGGGCTACCGTGGTAACAGCGGCGACGCATGGGCCGAGATCTACCGGGTGTTTGCCCCCGAGCTCGGCGGCCCCGGCGTGCCCGACCGCAGTTGGGTGCTGCGCTGGGGGTTCGACGCCACACTGATGAAGCTCGTCACGCAGGCCCGCGAGTTCCGCGACTACTTGATGCCCCCCTGGGTGGGCTTGCCGGAGGGCGTGGGCCTGCTGTTCAGTGCGAGCGGTTGCCAGAGCCCGGCCAGCCCCGACAACTGTAAGAACCTGCTGGCAGATCTCGGGGCCTGGCTGGCGCTGATTGGCGCGGTCGGCGCGCTGCGTTTTCGCCGGCGGCAGATCGGCCTGCTGGCGGCGGCGTACGCGCCGTATGTGATCTTTATGCTCACCTACTGGCGCACCGACGAGCACCGCTACTGGGTGATGCTCGTGCCCTGGCTGGCGCTGCTGGCCGCCTGGACGATCTGGGCCGGCTACGATCGACTCGCCGCGATTGGTGACCGTCGCTGGGCGCCGCTCGGTCTGATCCTGGCCTTTGCTGCCCTGAGCGGGGTGGTGGGCTTCTCACGGCCTGATATCGCCGACAAAGTGCGCAACGAGCCTGGCCCGACCGTCTGGGGCCCCGATCTCGCCGCCTATGCCTGGCTCGATGCCAATCTGCCAGCCGATGCGGCCGTGATGACGCGCATCCCCTGGCAGCTGAACTGGCACACCAGGCGCCCTGCCCTGATGATCCCCAACACCGGCAACCGCGCGCAGCTGCTCGAACTGGCGCGCCACTACGGGGTGGAGTATCTGGTGCTGGAGAATCAGCTGCGGGTGAAGGGCGATGCCGGCCGGCTGCTCGCGCCGCTGATGGATCACGCCAACCAGGTTGGTGATGTGGTCGATGGCTTCGAGCTGCTGTACGCCAGCCCCACCCCCGATTACCGGGCCTTCGTCTATCGTCTGCCGGAGCCGTAGTGCGCATCCTGATGCTCGCCTCGTCGTTCCCCAAGTGGCCAGGGGAGACGACGGCGCCCTTCATTGAGGAGATCGCCGCCGGGGTTGCGGCGCGCGGCCACGCCGTGACGCTGCTCCTGCCCGAGCACCCTGAGTTGCGCCGCGATCCGGTGGTGCGCGGGGTGCGCCTGCGGCCCTTTCGATACGCCCCTCACCCGGCTCTGCGCATCTGGGGCTATGCCCAGTCGCTCTTGAGCGATACCCAGATCAAGCGGCGCACGCTGGTGGCTGCGCCCTTTGCGCTCGCCGCTTCCTGCGCCGCTGTGGCTCGCGAGCTCGCCGCCGGGCGGGCAGCCGGGCGGCCCTACCACCTGGTGCATGCCCACTGGGTGCTGCCCAATGGTCCGCCCGCCGCTCTGCCCGCCGCTGTGCAGGCTCTGCCGCTGGTGGTGAGCCTGCACGGCAGCGACATCTATCTGGCCGAGCAGCACTGGGCGATGGCGCTCGCCGCCCGGGCCGCCTTTCGGGCTGCGGCTATGGTGACGGCGTGCAGCGGCGATCTGCGTGAGCGGGGCGTGCGGCTGGGCGCCCGGCCCGAGGTCAGCCGCGTGATCCCATACGGCGTGAACCCCGCTCAGTTCCGTCCCGATCCCACGGCCCGGGCCGCCGTACGCGCCGAGCTCGGCCTCGCGGGCGATGCGCCGCTGGTGGTGGGTCTGGGGCGCCTGGTGGCGAAGAAGGGCTTCGGCGTACTGCTGGAGGCCTGGCCGGCGGTGCTGCGCGCATGCCCCCATGCCACCCTCGCGATCGTCGGCTATGGCGATCTGCGCGATGCACTTGAGCGGCAAGCCGCAGATCTGGGGGTGATGGCTCGGGTGCGCTTCACCGGGCAGCTCCCACGGGATCGGGCGGCGGCTTACATGGCGGCGGCCGATGTCTTTGTGCTGCCGATCGTGCGGGAGGGGGTGGACGGGCTGCCAAATGTGCTACTCGAAGCCATGAGTGCCGGCCGGGCCGTGGTGGCCTCCCGCGTGGCTGGCGTACCCGATGTGGTGGACGATGGTGTGCACGGGCTGGTAGTGCCGGAACGTGACCCGGCCGCGCTGGCGGCCGCGATCGTCCGGCTGATCAGTGAGCCCGACCTCGCCGCGCGGCTCGGCGCCACGGCCCGCGCCTGTGTTGAGCAGGAGCTTACCTGGGATCGGGCGGCTGAGCGCCTGGAGTCCGCTTTCCAGGTGGCCGTGGCATCGCGGCCACCGGCGGGGAGCAACAGGCCGTGATCCCGCCTCTGCTACCCGGGCGGGCCGCGCGGGGTGGTCCTGGTATGGCGCTGCTGGTAGGGCTGGCGCTATTTGGTGTTGCTCTGCTGCTGCGGATCTACCGGCTGGACGCGCAGAGCCTGTGGCTCGACGAGGGCAGTAGCTGGGCGATCAGCCGCTCCGCCTGGGGACCGCTGCTCCGCGAGTTGCTGAGTCCCACGGCGGCTTATCCGCTCTACCATCTGCTCCTGAAGGCCTGGACGGCGATCTTCGGCGATGGCGAGGCGGCCCTGCGCATGCCGTCGGCCCTGGCGGGCGCCCTGGCTGTGGTCTGGGTCTACCTCGCGGCGGTTGAGCTCGAACGCGACATACGTGAACGCGACGGGGTGTGGGCGAGGGGGCTGAGCTGGTATGGGCTCGGGGCGGCGCTCATCATGCTGGCGGCGCCGTACGCGATCTGGTACGGGCAGGAGGCGAAGGTCTACGGGCTGTTGCTGCTCTGGGCCGCGATGATTAGCTGGGCGCTGCCAAGGGCGTTGCGGACCGGGACGCGGAGGGATTGGGCCGTGCTCGCGGCCCTCTGCGTGGTGGCGGTGTTTGTGCACCGGCTCGCCGGGCTGCTCGTGGTGGCGGTGGGGTGGGCCTGCTGGGCGTCGGGCTGGCCCGGTACGAGAGGCGCCCGGTGGGTGGTGGCTGGCGGGCTGCTCGTCCTCTCCGGGGGGATGGTGGCGGCGATGGCCATGGGTCTCGGCAGCGAGAGTGCCACGACGGGGGCCTACATCCCGGCGGGGCCAGTGGGGGCGCTGTGGCTGACGCTGGTGCGTTTTAGCCTCGATCGGTGGCCCGGTGATGCGCCGCTGTGGTGGCTATTGCCCTGGCTTGCGCTGCTGGCCGTGGGATCTGGCCGCGCCCTGCTCGACGTGCGGCATTCGCCCCGGCGCCGAAGGGCGACGCTGCTGCTGGCGCTGCTCGGTGTGCCGCTGGCGCTCTTTCTGGCCCAGCTTGCCTTTACCCGGCTCTATGAGGCCCGCTACCTGATCATCATCTTTCCGGCCTGGGCCCTCACACTCGCCTATCCGCTCGCCAGCAGAGAGTCAGGGGTCCGTCCGGTGAGTCCGGCTCCGGCTGGCAGCCCCGTGAGGGAGGCTCCAGCCCACAGGCGCCCGCCGCTCTGGTACGGCCTGTTGCTCCTGGCCGCGCTGGCTACCGGTGGGCTGGCCCTCTTCCAGCCCACCTTCGGGCTCTTCTCGGGCGACCCGGTGAAGGAACAGTACCGTGAAGCGCTGCGTGAACTCGCCAGGCGTGCCCACCCCGACGACGCGATTGTGCTGCACCCCGGCTACATCCGCCCGCTCTACGACTACTACATGGGCCGCCTGAGCGCCGACCCGGCGCCGGAGCCGATCAGCTTCTTCAACTTCTGGCGCGGGCCCACGAGCTATGGTCAGCGTGAGTGGGATATCGAGCGCCGTGAGCGCCTGGCGGGCTATACCCGGAGTTTCCTGCTGATCGCCCCGGACCACGCACGTACGGTGGACGTGCCGCTGCCCGGTGATGAGTACGGGCTGGTGGGGAACTTCTGGGCCTTCAGCCGCGAGCAGCGCGCCTGGCCCTGCGGGATCTGGCGGGCCAACGGCGCCCATCTGCTCTGCCAGGAGGCGCCCGAGCCGTACTATACCGGGTCGCCCGCGCCTACCCCCGCGACGCCTACGGACGCCGTCTTTGGCGAGAACCTGCGGCTGCTCGGCTATACCCTGAAGGCTACGACGCCCGCCGGGCCCGGAACGTACCGCGCCGGGGGGAGGTTGCCGATCAGCCTTTTCTGGGATGTGAGCGCCCAGCCGACGGAGGACTTCAGCTTCTTTCTGCACCTCTGCCGTGATTGTACGGCGCCGCCGCTGGCCAGCGACGATGGCCCACCGCTGGAGGGCTACCTGCCAACCAGTAGCTGGCTGCCGGGTAAGCCTGCCCGCGATGATCGGGCGATCGTTCTGCCCGCCGACCTGCCTCCTGGCCGCTATACCCTGCTCCTTGGGCTCTACCGGCCCGACGACCCGAGTGAGGCCGGGCGCCTGACAGTGACAGGCTGGCCGCGTCTCGGCGATGACCGCCTGGTGCTCGGCACGATCGAGGTGGTGGCTCCGTGATGCTCACCACCGCTATGGCAGTGGCGCGACGGCACTGGCTGCTCTGGATCGCTCTCGCGGTGGGCCTGATCTTGCGGATCGCCCTCTGGGACAACTTGCCCCGCCTCGGGCTCGTGAGCGATGAGGCCGAGTACCTTGCCTCCGCCGACTGGCTGGCTGCTGGCCGTGGCTTCGCCTGGCACACCCAATATCTCTGGACCCGCGCGCCAGGCTACCCGCTCTTCCTGGCCGCCCACATCGCTAGCTTCGGGCGTGTCCTGGAGCCGATCTATGTCGCTCAGGTTGTCCTGAGTATGGTCAATGTTGGCCTTGTGTACGCCCTGGCGCTTCTGCTCGTGGGTGGAGCGCAGCGCAACCGGGATGCTCGCGGCGCGGCGGGGATTGCGGCACTGCTGACGGCGCTCTACCTGCCGCTGGCGGCCTACACCCAGCTACTGCTGAGTGAGACCCTCTTTATCACACTCCTGCTCGCGGCGCTCCTGGCGCTGGGGGGCGCGCTGCGGGCAGGGCCGTGGGTGGGCCTCGGGCTGCACGTGGCCGGGGGCACGCTGCTCGGCCTGGCCACGCTTACGCGGGGGCTTACGCTGGGTTTCTTGCCGCTTGTAGCGGGATGGGCGCTCCTCATGGCGCGCGGCCAGGGACAGCGCTGGAGTGGGGCTCTGGCGTGGGCGGCAGCCTGCACCCTGCCTGCTGCACTGGTGATCCTCCCCTGGAGCGTCTATGCCAGCAGGGCCTACGGCGGGCCGATGGTTGTGGATACAACCGGGGCCTTTAACCTGATGCTCGGGGCGCGCACCGCTTTCGATGGCGGCCGTAGCGATGCGCCCTCGCGCAACTTTGTACTGGCGCTGCTGGATCCGGCCCTGACGCGGGAGCAGCGAGAGGCGCTGCTGGCTGCTCGCCCACGGGCCGATGGCGGCGTGCAGGCTGGCGCCTGCCTCTATGAGGCCCGAGACGAGCGGCTGCTCGCAGCCCTGGAGCGGCCTGCCGCGAGCCTTAGCCAGGGGGATCGGCAGCGGCTCATGAGCGCCGAGGCCTTCTGCCTGCTGCGGGCTGCGCCGGGCGCCTTTGTGACGAAGAGTCTGGTGGAGTTGATCGATCTCTTCCAGATCAACTACACCGGCGATGAGCGCTTGAGTAAGGGTTTTGCCCTCGGCAGGCTGCCGCCATGGTACGTGCTCGCCTCGCTGCTGCTCGACGATACGCTGTATGTGCTGAGCCTGCCACTCGCCGTACTCGGGTGGGCGAAGTTGCGCTCGCATCCGTCTGTGGGAGCGGTGGGCGTAGGGCAGCCGGCAGAGGCCGGCGGGCGCGGCGCTGGGGAGCCCGTTTCCAGCGGAGCGCTCCGGGCTGCCGCCGGCGCGCTGGTTGGCCTCTGGCTACTCTACAACCTGGCGGCCGCGCCGCTGCTCTTCGCGATCAATCGCTTCCGCGTGCCGCTGATGCCGCTCCTCTTCGTGTTTGCCGGCTTTGCGATTGTGGCGCTCCCGCGTCTCGGACCGACGCTGCGCAGCCGGTACGGGGCTGCCTGTGCCCTGCTGGCGGCCCTGCTGCTGTTCGTGGCGGCCTCGCCGCACGCCTACCTGGAGCCGCGCGCCCCCGGTGCCCCCTCGCGCTGGGCCTCCTACCTCGGCCCCTATCCGTCGAGCCTGGCGAGCGCCTGGCGCGCCCTTGTGGCCCGGCCCAGCTACCTGCGCGGCCAGGAGTTGGCAGCCGCCCTGGGCGCTGGAGACGTGGCCAGCGCCAGACGAGCGCTCGCAGCCCCCGAGTTGGCCCCCTACGACCGGGCTGTTGGCGCTCCGCTCCTCGACGGCCTGGAGGGCCGGCCGGCCGATGGCCTGGACCGGCTTGCCACGCAGCCGGAGCGGCCCCTTGAGGGGTGGCAGACCTCGCTAGTGGCCGGCGAGCTCTTCCGGCAACTCGGTGATCTGGAGGCCGCCCGCCGCGAGCTTAATCCCGAGCACGTCGACAGGGAAAACCCCGTGGCCTGGGCCTGGCTGTGGCTCGCGCCGCCGCCCCTGCCCGGCAACCGGATCGAGCTGGCCGATGATAATGATCTTGGCTATATCAGAGGCTTCTACCTTGGCCGCTACGATGCCGACCTCGGCGCGACGGTTCGCTGGGCAACGGGCGAAGCGGCTCTGCGCTTCCCCGGCGCGGGTAGCGGCGCTCCGCAGCGGCTCTGTCTGGCCGCGAGCAGCCTGGGATGGCCCGCCGATCTGCGACCACCCACGGTAGCCGCCTGGCTCGACGATGAGCTGCTCGGGAGCTTTGCGCCCGGCGCGGAGCTGGAGGAATACTGCCTGCCGCTTCCAGCACGCCCCGCCGGCTCGGAGCTTGTGATCACGCTGCGGGCGCCCACCTTTGTGCCTGGCGCGCTCGACCTGATCGCCCAGCAGGGGCCCCAGGTGGGCCAGCTACGCCTGCTCGGCTTCCAGCTGGATTGGGCGGAGGTGCGGTGAGCGGGCGACGGCATCAACCGGGCGCCTGGCACCGGGTGGCCCTGGCGGCGGTCGTGCTGCTGGGGCTCGGGCTGCGGCTGCTCGTCTGGCACTGGCGCGAGTTTCAGCCCCTGGGAGGCGACGAACAGGAGTATCTGAGCGCGGCGCTCACGCTGCTCCAGGAGCGCCGCTATGTCGAGCTGCTCTTTATGCGCCCGCCGCTCTACCCGCTCTTCCTCGCGGCGAGCATTCTAGTCGTCGACTCGCTGGTGCAGAACCTGCGTCTGGTGCAGGCCCTGGTGAGTACGGTGACCATCCCCATGGTCTACCTGCTAGCCCGTGAGGTGGCGCTGGGGGAGCGGCCAGGGGATGAGGAGCATGCTAAATGGGCCGGCCTGCTAGCGGCACTCCTGGCGGCGCTGAGCTACACGCTGGCGGCCAATGCGGCTGAGTTGCTCTCGGAGACGCTCTTTCTCTTCGGGCTTACAGCCGTGCTCTGGCTGCTGATCCGGGCTGGGCGAACGGGTTTGCGGCGCCTGGCGGGGCTTGCCGGGCTCGCTCTCGGCGCGCTCTGCCTGGTGCGTTCGGTGGCGCTGCCGCTGCTGCCGCTCGGTGGGTTGTGGCTGCTCTGGCATGCCTGGCAGCGCGCGCGGCTGGATGGCGCGCCCCGATCGCTGCGCCAGAGCGTCGGGTTGTGGCTCCGTCCCGGCCTTGTGCAATGTGCCATCCTGATGCTGGCCTGGTGCAGCCTTGTGCTCCCCTGGACGGCACGCAACTATGTGACCTACGGCGGCCTGATCCTGATCGACACGACTGGCGCCGAGAACCTCTGGCTCGACAACGACCCGGCTGGCCGCGAGGCGGTGAAGGCACAGCTCTTTGCCCTCGGCGACGACCGGTTGCGGCGCCAGCAGCTGGGCGCCAGCAATGGGGTTGCAGTCATCGTGGCGGACCCGGGCCGTTTCGCGCGGAAGGTGTGGGGTGAGTTGCTGGCCTTTGTTGCGCTGGAGTACGTCGATGATCTGCGCGCCCGCCCGGCGATCTGGGTGGGGCCAGCGGAGGTTGGGCTGCGCCTGGCGCTCGGCGATGGACTGTGGCTCGTGCTGCTCCTCGTTGGGGGCTACGGGCTGGCCCGTGGACTCTCAGGAGGGAGCGCCGGGAGGTCTGGCGCCAGGGATGGCCCTTCCCCTGCCTGGTTGCTCACGCCCTGGGCGCTCTATGTGCTACTCACCACGCTGATCTTCCACGTGGAGTTGCGCTACCGCCTGCCGCTCTTCCCGGCATTGCTGCCTTATGCCGCCCTCACCCTGCTCGGCTGGTGGCGCCAGCAACCAGGCCGCCGGGCCGCCGCTGTTGGGGCGGCGCTGGTGCCCGTCGCCTGCCTGGCGCTGATGCTGCTCCACGTGAATTATCCGGCTCTGGCGTGGCGGCTTGGCTGGAAGCACTGGCAGCTTGCCCGGGCTGAAGCGGCCCTGGCCCGTGGCGACAGTGCCGGCGCGGCTGTGGCAGCCCGGGCTGCCCTGGCCCACGATGAGCGCTCCGCCCTGGCCCGCCTGGCGCTGGCCCGCGTGGCGTGGCTTGAGAACGATCGGTCCGGCGCGCTCGCCTGGCTCGACGAAGCGGTTGCAGCTGTGCGCGACCACCCCCAGGCGCACGTTGCGCGCGGCGATCTCCGGCGCGCCCTCGGCGATGACGGCGCGGCGCTGGCCGACCTGGCCTACGAGACGGCAACCCGGCAGGATCTACAGGCCTGGGCCTGGGAACACTTTGTGACGCCTGGCACACCACGGCTTGAGCTTGGCGACGGGCTGGACCTCGGCTTTGTGCGCGGTGTCCACGGGGTTCGAGCGGGGCAGGAGGGCTACCGGTGGACGACCGGGCGCGCACTGCTGCGACTTTCGGCACCGCCCGGCGCGACGGACCTCGTGCTGCGGCTCGCCTCGGGCCGGCCAGCGGGCACGGCGCCGGTGCCGGTAGAGGTGCGAGTTGGCGGCGTGCTGGCGGGCACGCTCAGAGCCGGCCCCGAGTGGTCGGAGCAGCGGTTGGCGCTGCCGCCCGGTACCGGGAACACAGAACTCGTCGTAGAACTTCGGACGCCCACCTTTCGGCCACGCCAGTACGACCGGGCGAGCGCCGATGGGCGTACGCTCGGCGTCATGCTCGACCAGGCCGCGATAGAGTAGCTGGGTGTACGCCCGTCTATCGCTGTGGTGGCGCTCCGTGGTCGGTGGCGGGCTCGCCCCAGCGCGGGAGGGTGAAGGGAAGGGAAAACCTGGGCCGGGCCGGCTCAGGGGCTGGCGCTGGAGCGGGTGGTGGCTCTGGCTCCTGGCGCCAGCTGCGAAGCGCGAGCAGCGCGTCCGTCGCGGCGCGGGCAGTCTCCATCCCCACCTGCTGGCCCTTCTCCGGGTTCGACAGATCAAGCGTGGGGATATCGACGACTGGCGGGCTCAGGAGCAGGTCGGGCGGGTTGGCCTGCAGGTGAAGGGCCGTCGCGTGATTGATGAGGAGCGAGAGCGCCCGATTTGCTACGGCAAGCTGCTGGGGGGCCACCATCAGCCTGGCGAGCGGGTTCGTCGCTGGTGGCGAGAGCAGGCTAAAGCTGGCAACCGCATCGTTCAGCTCCACGGCGACCACGCGCTGAGCACCGAGGCTCTGGGCCACATCCACCGGCAGATTGTTCAGAATGCCTCCATCGGCGAGGAGCTCGTTGCCGCGTACAAGTGGTGGGAGGATACACGGTACCGCCGTTGTAGCGAGCACAGCGTCAACCAGGGGACCCTCGCGGATCACCACCAGCTTGCCGCTCACCAGGTCGGTCGCGGTCACGGCGCAGGGAATGCGCAGATCGGCAAAGGTACGGGTACCAAAGAGGGCGCGGAGGATCTCCTCACGGCGGCGCTGGCCGATCAGGCCGGTGCGGGTTGGATCGGGCAGTGCGATCCGGCGCAGGGACATAGTGCGGAAGACCTCGCGCATGGTCGCAAAATCGATCCCTGCCGCATACATCACGGCCACAGCGCCGCCGGCAGAGGTACCGGCGATCACATCGATCGGCACATCGAGCTCCTCGAGCACCTGAAGCACCCCCACGTGGGCGGCGCCCTTACCGCCGCCGCCGCCTAGCGCCAGGCCGAGCAGCCGTGGCGGGGGCGGCGCAGGTGGAGGGGCAGGGGGCTGCGCCTGGGCGACAAAACGATCGCGGAGCTGGTGGAACCAGGTACTATAGCTGCCGTCCAGCATAGTCGCTCCTGAGAACGTACCGGCCGGGAAGGGTTTAGTTGAAACCTCGACTGTATTATACAGCCGGAATCCCCGGGCCGCCTGTGCTACAATACAACGTCGAGCGCCAGAGGGTATGGGAGTGAGGTCTATGTCGAGCCCCGGTTCGGGCCACCTGCTGCGTCATCTGCTTGCTTTTGGCTACCTGCTGCGCGAGATGGGCGTGCCGATCAGCCCCGGCCAGATGGTCGATCTTGTAGGCGCGCTGGACCACATCCCCGTGACGCGCCGTGAGGATTTTCGGGCGGCGCTGCGCTGCATGCTCGTGCTGCGCCGGGAGGACTTGCCACTCTTCGATATGGCCTTCGAGTTCTACTGGCATGCGAGTGGCGCGAGCGATCCCGAGACCGCGCTGTTGCAGGCGGTGATCCCACAGACGCGCATCCCGCGCCGCCAGTTACGGCTGCCACGGAGGCCCCGCGATGAGCCCGACGAGGCGGCGCGGGAGCACGAGGAGCGGGAGGAGCTGGATCTGCGGCTGACGTTCAGCCGCGATGAGGTGCTGCGGAAGAAAGATTTCGCCCAGTGTAGCTGGGAGGAAGTGCAAGCGGCGCGCGCGCTGATCCAGCGTATGCGCTGGCAGATCGAGGAGCGCCCCACCCGCCGCCGGCGTCCCAACCGGCGCGGGCGTGTGCTGGACTTCCGACGTACCCTGCGCCGCAGTACGCGCTACGGTGGGGAGTTGGTGGAACTGGCCTGGCGCGAGACGTGCACCACCCCGCGTCCGCTGGTGGTGATCTGCGATATTAGCGGGAGCATGGAGCGCTACTCGCGCATTCTGCTGCAATTCGTCCATGCGATCACCGAGGGTGTTGATGAGGTTGAGTCCTTCGTCTTTGGCACGCGCCTCACCCGCATTACGCGCCAGTTGCGCCACCGCGATATCGACGACGCTCTCGATGCCGTAAGCAAGCATGTGCTCGACTGGAGTGGCGGTACCCGGATCGGCGACGCGGTGAAGGAGTTCAACTTCCGCTGGGGTCGCCGGGTGCTCAGTCGTGGCCCGGTGGTGCTACTGATCAGCGATGGCTGGGACCGTGGCGAGCCGGAGTTACTCCGTCGTGAGATGGATCGTTTGCAACGATCGTGCCACCGCCTGATCTGGCTCAACCCGCTGCTCGGGAGCCCCGGCTACGAGCCGCTGACGGTCGGCATGCAGGCGGCCCTGCCCTTCGTCGATGATTTTCTGCCCGTCCACAACCTCGTCAGCCTGGAGCAGTTGGGCGCGAAGCTGGCTACGCTGGCCGCAAAGGCACCGGCCCGCCGCCAGCGGCCGGTGCCGAGCCAGCGCTCAGGCTGATGCGCGCGCCAGGTTCGGCTGGAATGGATCTATCGGACCGTGTTGCGGCACCCTCAGACAGATGGAACGGCGGTGCCGCGTCCGGCGCGTTCACGCGATCGTTCGCGCCACACTGTACCCGGCACCAGCCAGATGAGCCGGAAGCGCTCCACGGGGCGCTTCCGCCGATCGTCGTAGCTTCCACGCAGGTGAAGGGCTCCCTATGACTGACCAGAAGGCCCGCGCTGACGCGCTGATCGCCCGTGGCCGGGAGTTGCTCGAGCGCGACCAGCTGCCGGCCGCCACGGATCTGCTGAACCAGGCGGTGAAACTCTACTGGGCGGCGGGTGAGCAGTACGCTGCCGCCGCCCAGATCGGTAACTACGGCTGGGCCTTGCGGCGTAAAGGCCGCCCCGATCTAGCCCGCCCCTACCTGCTAGAGGCAGCGAACATCTTTGCCCAGATGGGCCTGCAGGAGTTCGCCGAGCGCCACCGTTTTGCCGCCGACGACGTAAACCCCGGGGTGACGGCCGAGTTGCTGGCGAGCCTTCCCCCGGCAGTGCGCGGCGCGCTTGAGCGGGGCGATGTAGCGGGGCTTCAGTTTGCGCTCGATGCGCTGGCGGTAGCCGAGCGGGCGCTGGTCGTCGAACGCCTGTCCGCGGCCGGGGTGATCAGTGTTGGCGACGATGCCGAGCGTAGCGCCGATGCCATCGCCCAGTTCGAGCCGCTGATCCAGGCCATCGTCGCCGTTGTGCGTGGCGCGCAGGAGGAGCGGCCCGAGATCGAGCGGACGCTGGCCGACCTTGAGCGTAAGGGCTGGCGCCTCCGCCGCCCGGTCGAGAAGATCTGGGCCGGGGAGCGCCGCCTCGCCCCGCTCACCCAGGGCCTCGACGAGCTCGACACCGCCCTCGTGCGGCGCATCCTCGAGGTGATTGGAGCTGCCCCGGGGCCGTGAGGCTGCCCGGAGATCGCGAAACCGCGTGCCGGCAACCGTCCGGCGCTGAGCGCAACAGTCCGCCAGGTCCCAGCACTCACAGAAGGTGCTCCCGCAGGGCTGTGCAGGTTGCGTCGGGCGCCTCCTCGGGCAGGAAATGGCCGCAGGGCAGGGCCCACCCCCGCACATCCTCGGCGCGCTCCCGCCATACCCCGAGCACGTCATACTTCTTGCCGATGAACCCTTTGCCGCCCCAGAGCACTAGCAGGGGGCAGTTGATCCGGCGGCCAAGGTCGGCCTCATCATGGACGAGGTCGATCGTCGCTGCGGCGCGGTAGTCCTCGCAGGTGGCGTGGATGGTTTCGGGGTTGCTGAAGCAGCGGATGTACTCGGCTAGCGCCTCGGGCGTGAAGGCGGACTCATCGCGTCCCCACTGGGCAAGTTTCTTGCGCAGGTAGTAGGCCGGGTCGGCGCCGATCAGGCGCTCCGGCAGATCGAAGGGCTGGCTGAGGAAGAACCAGTGGTAGTAGGCCGCGCCGAACTCCCGGTCGGCGGTGGTGAACATGGTGTAGGTGGGGGCGATATCGAGCACAGCGGCGCGGCTCACGCGCTCCGGGTGGTCGAGGCAGAGCCGGTGGGTCACGCGGGCGCCGCGGTCGTGGCCGGCAACAGCGAAGCGCGTAAAGCCGAGGGTGGCCATGAGGGCAACCATGTCGGCGGCCATGGCCCGCTTGCTGTAGCCTGCGTGGTCGGGTCCACCCGGCGGCTTCGCACTGTCGCCGTAGCCACGCAGATCGGGCGCCACCACGGTGAAGGTGGCCGCGAGGCGCGGGGCCACCTTGTGCCACATGGCGTGGGTTTGCGGGTACCCGTGGATGAGCAGCAGGGGCGGCCCGGCGCCGCCGATGGCGACGTTGAGGTCCAGGTAGCCGGTGTTGATCCGGCGCTGCTGAAACCCGGCAAGAATCGTCATAGGTTCACTCCAGCTTGCTTGACTCTTATCAATTAGTATAGGTACAATTCCGAGTAAATATTATTCCCAAGCTACACCCCACCTTCCCCTGTTGATCGCCTGTGTTGCTCCTGGCAAGCTCTGGCAGCTGCGCGCTGAGCCTGCGGTGGGGAGCGATCCTGGTGTCGATCGAACGTCGTAGGCCCTGGAATACCGTAAGGAGGAAACACTGTGGTTTCAACGCTCCGGGTTGCGCTCCTGGCGTTGATCGTCGCGCTCATCAGCGCGTGCGGCTCCGCCCCTGCTACCGCGCCGACAAATGCCCCGGCTGAGCCGGCTGCTCAGCCCACGGCTGCTCCTGCGGCCGAACCGACTGCCGCTCCGGCTGCGGGCGGCACCGCCACCGATCAGGGCGCCTGCACGCCCGAAGCTGCCAGCGGAGCCATGCCAGAGGGCAAGCTGCGGATGGTGATTGGCACCGGTGGCACTGGCGGCGTCTTCTTCCCCTACGGTGGCGGCCTGGCCCGCATCCTCACCGAGCGTATGCCCAACGCCGAGGCCACCGCCGAAGAGACGGGCGGCTCGGTGGACAATATGAAGCTGGTGGGCGGTGGTGAGGCCGATATCGGGATGTCCACCGTGGATTCGGCCTACGACGCTTCGATTGGCGCGGGCGCCTACCAGGACACTGGCCCCATCCCGGCCTGCACGATTGCCGTACTCTACACCAGCTTCGTCCATGTGGTGGCTTCCGAGGCCTCGGGGATCAACACGGTTGAGGATATGGCCGGCAAACGCATCTCGGTGGGCTCCGCCGGAAGCTCCACCGAGGGTGCGGCCGACCGGGTGCTCGAAGCGGCGGGCCTTGATCCGCAGAGCGACATCACCCGCGATAACCTGAGCGTCGCCGAGTCGGTGGCCGCGATGAAAGACCAGAAGATTGACGCCTTCTTCTGGATCGGTGGCCTGCCCACCGCCGCCGTGACCGATCTCGTTTCCACGCCGAATATCAGCGTGAAGTTTATCCCCACGGCCCAGTACGTGGACTCGATCGTCGCCAAGTATGGCCCGGTCTACCGCGCCTTCGACCTGCCTGCGGGAACCTACGCCGGCTTCGATGAGCCGATCCCCGGGATCGGCATTGGCAACATCCTCTTTGTGAACGCGGCGATGCCCGAAGAGCAGGTCTACCTGATCCTGACCACAATCTTCGACAATCTTGAGGAGGTGCGGCAGATCCACCCCGAGGCCGAGAAGCTGAGCCTGGAGACGGCGGCCGTCGGCTCGTCGATCCCCTTCCACCCGGGCGCGATACGCTTCTACACCGAGAAGGGCGTCTGGAACCCCTAGTGGCCGATCACCCTGATCGCGCAGCGTAAAGACGCCCCAACGGGGCGTCTCGTCCCAGCGGGGCGTCTCGTCCCAGCGGGGCGTCTCGTCCCAGCGGGGCGTCTCGCCCCAGCGGGGCGTCTCAGCCCGGCGGGAAGGGCGGCGCGCAGCACGCTTCTTCCCGCCTTCAGGCTGTGGGTGTTGCTGTCGATGGCGACGGGCGCAGGGGGCCGGGTAGCCACGCTCGCCGCATGTCTCACCGGGCGGACCGGGTTCTACGGCCCTGGCCCCTGGGTGCCGGCCCCTCCCAGCGCGCGGAGCGAACTATGTCCACCTCCCGGGAGCCAGCATCGGCCAGTGCGCCGCAGAGCGACGATGAGCCGATCAGCGAGGCGAAGGTCGCCGAGATCATCGAGGAGTTCGAGGCTGAGTCGGCAACGCGCCAGTTCAGCGGGCTCTGGCGCTGGATCGCCGGGGCCCTCGCCGTGGGCCTCGCGGCCTATGCGCTCTACTGGACCCAGTACAGCATCACCACGCAGGTCTATCGGGCGAGCTTCCTGCTGCTCGTGCTCACCCTCTCCTTCATCTATTACCCGATGTTCAAGGCCGACCGCAAGCGGGTGATGTGGTACGACCTGGTGCTGATCGCCCTGGCGGCCACATCGCTGATCTTCCTGCTGCTCAACTACAAGGCGGCGCTCCAGCGGGCGGTGAACCCGACCCCAGTCGAAGTGATCCTCGGTGGCACCCTGATCGTGCTGACGATGGAGGCCACCCGGCGCACTACGGGCTGGGCGCTGCCGATCACTGCGGTGCTCTTCATCCTCTACGCGCTCTTCGGGCCGTACATGCCGGAGCCCTTTGATCATCGCGGCTACGGCTTTGAGCGGATCATCGGCAAAAACTACCTGACCCTGGAGGGGATCTTCGGGGTGCCGCTGGATGTTGCGGCGACCTTCATCGTGCTGTTCACGATCTACGGGGCGGTGCTGGAGTACAGCGGAGCCGGGCAGTTCTTCCTCGATTGGGCCTTCGCGGCGCTCGGGCGCTCGAAGAGTGGCGCGGGCCCCGGGCGCACTGTGACGGCCGCCGGTTTTCTGCTCGGCACCGTGTCGGGCTCGGGTGTGGCCACCACGGTGACGCTGGGTTCGCTCGCATGGCCGATGCTGAAGAAGGCCGGCTACGACCGGGAGACGGCTGGCGGGGTGCTCTCGGCGGCAGGGATCGGCGCAACGCTCTCGCCGCCTACGCTGGGCGCCGCGGCCTTCCTGATCGCCGAGTACCTCGACATCTCCTACCTCGAAGTGCTGGTGATGGCCGCCATCCCCACCGTCCTGTACTACCTCTCCTGCCTGCTGATGATCGAGGCCGACTCGCGGCGCATGCGGACGCATGCGGTGGCGATCGAGACCAGGCCGTTGCTCGAACTGACGCTGAAGTACGGCTACCACTTCTCGTCGCTTTTCGCTGTGGCCATCTTGATGGCGGTTGGATTCTCACCCTTCCTCGCGGTCTTCTGGTCGATCGTGATCGCCTTCGGCCTCAGCTTTATCCGGGCCGACACACGGCTCACCTCGCTGCGCGGCCTGGCGGTGGGGGCCGTGGTGGCCTATCCCCTCGCGGTCGTCTGGCAGTATGTGAGTGATGGGTTGGGGGCGCTGGGGCGCGGCGCCGAGGTGCCTGGCCTGGCCCTGGCCCAGCGCCCGTCGGTGATTGTCTTCTGGGGGATGATGGCCGCGATGGTCGCTTCGGCTGTGCTGGCGTGGGCTGCTCAGCGGCGGGGCCGGGAACCCGATGAGGGGGCCTACCGGCTGCTGCGGGGGCTCGAGTCGGGTGGGCGGAGCGCCGTGTCGATCGCGGCGACGACGGCGATCGCCGGCGTGATTGTCTCGGTCGTCACGCTTACGGGCCTGGGCCTGAAGATCTCGGGCCTGATCGTCGATCTGGCGGGGGGCCAGGTGTTTTTCACGGTGCTCTTCGCGGCGGTGGCCGTATGGATCCTCGGGCTGGCGGTGCCGGTCACGGCCTCGTATATTATCGCGGCCGTGATGATCGTCCCCGCGCTGACGGAGATCGGGGTACCGGAGGCGGCGGCGCACATGTTCATTTTCTACTACGCGGTACTCGCCGACGTATCACCGCCCACGGCGCTGGCTCCCTTTGCAGCGGCGGCGATCACCGGCGGGAACCCGTTCCGGACGGTGATGCTGGCCTGGAAGTACTGCCTGCCGGCCTTCCTGGTGCCCTTCATGTTCACATTGAGCCTGGATGGCGCCGGGTTGTTGCTGCTGTTGCCCTCACCGCTACCTGCGGGCGATCCGGGTTTTGTGCTGCCAGCCGGCTCGCTTACTGCTGAGTGGATGGCGGTGTTCGGGCAGGGCGGCTGGGTGGGTTTGCTGGTGACCTTCCTGACAGCCTGTGTGGCCGTGGCGGCGCTGGCCGCCGCGTTCGGTGGCTGGATGGTGCGGCAGGCTAGCCTGGCCGAGCGGGTGGTGATGGGGGTTGCGGGGTTCGCGTTGCTCTACGCCGACACGCGCCTGGATCTGCTGGGCGCGGCGCTGCTGATCGTTGGGCTGGGGATGCACGTGCTCCGTGTGCGCCGGGGTGCGGCCCCGCTCGGGGCAGGTTCGACCTGAGCAGAGGCGTGCCGGAACGTGCTGCACGCTGCTGGCATCCTTCCGAGATCTGAAGGCGAAAGAGGGCGTCCACACGTTCGTGGGGGCATGCGCACCGCCCGCTGGGGTGTCGTTCCCGCGACAGTGGGAACCCACAGGCGGGAACCCGGCGCCCCCCTGCGCGGGGGCATGCGCACCGCCCGCTGGGGTGTCGTTCCCGCGACAGCGGGAACCCGGCGCACGGGGGAACCCGGCGCCGCTGCGCGGGGGCATGCGCACCACCCGCTGGGGTGTCGTTCCCGCGACAGCGGGAACCCGGCGCACGGGGGAACCCGGCGCCCCCCTGCACCCAGAACGTGAGAGGGAGGACGGAAGGCTTCCCGATGCAGAATCTCTTCTCTCCCCTTGTGGAAGAGGGGCCGGGGTGAGGGGAACGGGTGACGGTGCATCAGCCCTGCCCTCGAGCCTCCCGAGCCGGACCAACGGCCTGCCCTGTGCTATACTACCGTAGCAGGAGGGAGGTAAGGCCATGCACGAGTATCTCGACCAGATCGACACCTGGCTCGCTCGTGGCGAGCGGGTGGCTGTGGCAACCGTTGTGCGCACCATGGGCTCGTCGCCGCGTCAGGTCGGCGCGAAGATGGTCGTCTCCTCAGGCGGGGCAATGGCCGGCTCGGTGAGCGGCGGCTGCATCGAGGGCGCGGTTTTCGAGGCCTGCCAGGAGGCCATGGAGCGAGGGCAGGCCCGCCTCTTGCACTTCGGCGTGGCCGACGAGACGGCGTGGGAGGTGGGGCTCGCCTGTGGTGGCATGATCGACGTGTTTGTCGAGCCCCTCACCTGAATGAGGCCACGGCGAGAGAGCATGGGGCACGGCGATGGCGATGTACTACGAGAAGCTGCGGGCAGCGATCCGTGAGGGGCGGGCGGTGGCAACGGCCACACTGGTAAGCGGGCCGGGCCAGCCAGGCGCAAAGCTGCTGCTCTGGCCCGATGGCTCGACCGAGGGGAGTCTGGGCGACCTGAGCCTCGATACGCGGCTGCTGGCCGACATGGCCCCGATGCTCATCCGTGGTGAGAGCCGGCTCATCGAGTACCCGGAACCCGGGGCGACCGTATTTGTGGAGAGCTTTGTGCCGCCGCCGGCGCTGTTTATGGTCGGGGGGGTGCACATCGCGATCGCCCTGGCCGCCATGGCCCGTGTGGTAGGCTTTCGAACGGTGGTGGTGGATGCCCGCTCGGCCTTTGCCTCTGGTGAGCGCTTCGCCCATGTGGATGAGCTCGTGCTTGCCTGGCCCGACGAGGCCCTTGAGGGCCGCCTCGATGCCCGGAGCTGTGTGGCTGTGCTGACCCACGATCCCAAGCTCGACGACCCGGCCCTGCGCGTGGTGTTGCGCTCGCCGGCCCGCTATATTGGCGCGCTGGGGAGCCCCAGCACGCATGCCAGGCGCCTGGAGCGCCTGCGGGCCGAGGGCTTCAGTGAGGCCGAGCTTGCCCGCATCCACGGCCCGATCGGCCTGAGCATCGGCGCGAAGACGCCCGAGGAGATCGCGCTGAGCATTCTCGCGCAGATCGTCAAGGTACAGAGGAGCGCCTGAGCGATGGACGCACGGCTGGCCGAGTTGCTCTATGAGGGTGCCCTCGCGCTCACCCGTGGTGAGAAGGAGCGCGCCCGCACGCTGCTGTTGCAGGTAGTCGAGGCCGATGAGGAGGCCGAAGAGGCCTGGCTCTGGCTATCCGGCGCGGTGGACGACCCGGAGGATCAGCGGACGGCTCTTGAGAATGTGCTCGCGCTTAACCCCAAAAACCCCCACGCCCTCCACGGCTTGCGGGTGCTGGATGGGCGGGCGTAAGCGCGCTCGGAGCTGGACACGAGGAACGCAACGACAAGGACGACGCCCGCTCGTCTGCGGGCGTCGTCCTGCGTCCAGCGCCACTGGCTGACTCCGGCTATGGCGAGTCTGGCCTGGGGCGTTCGCTCTCGCTCTGCTCCAACCCCACCCAGTAGGTATTGCGGCGGATGGTGGGTATGCTCTGCACGCGCACACCCGCGATTTCGGTCAGCTCCTCCTCGTTGACAAGCACGAGGGTTGGCCGTACGCCACGAAAACGGTCCGAGTAGGCGGCGATGGCCGCCTCGATCTTCTTCGCGACGCTCAGTTTGGGATTGTCGTCGTACCACATCAGAAAGGGCGGGCTCTTCGCCAGCATCGGGTGCCTCCTCACCACTCGATGTGCCAGGTGCCGGCACGTAGATCTTGAAACAGGGTGCACGACTGCCCGTTGGCGCAGCGCACGGCAAAGTAGCGCCGATCGGCCAGGCCGAACTGCCCGCGCCACTCCCAACTGCGCTCCACCCGCGCGATGCGGTGCGTAAGGCCCTGCTGGCGGAAGCAGGCTGGCAGGTAGCCGTAGCGCATGCCGCACATAGTGATCGGGGTGGCGTGGGGGCGGCGGCCCACACGTCTGCGCGGGGACCAGCGCCAGGGGGCGGCGGTGCGCCAGGTTAGCATCGTGACACCTAAGTTTGGCCCCAATTAGCGACACGATGCCACAGGGGAGGATACTGTTGCGGAAAAGCCGATGATGGACCATACCTGTTCTAGGGCTCGCAAC
>SFCB01000290.1 GCA_004367505.1 Chloroflexi bacterium OHK40
CCATCCCCGCCGGGCGGCCCATCCCCGCCGGGCGGCCCATCCCCGCCGGGCGGCCCATCCCCGCCGGGCGACCCATCCCCGCCGGGCGACCCATCGCCACCCACGTAGAGACGCCCCAATGGGGCGTACCGTATTACCGTATACCGCCGCGCGAAAGGGCCCATTCAACTGCCGCCCGACCTCGCTCGCCGGCCGGGGGGTCCCATCGTCCAGCCCGTACCGGAGCGCCAGCACTTGCCGCTCCTGCGGCGACAGGCGCGCGATCGTGGCGCGGATGTAGGCCTGCGCCAGCGTCCCGATCACCTGATCCTCGACCCTGTTGGCGTGTGGGTCGGCCACCAGATCGCCGAGGGTAATCTCATCATCCTCGGAGACTGGCCCGTCGAGCGAGAGCGGCGGCTGCAGGAGTTGCTGCCACTCCGCGATTTCATGCTCCGGCAGCGCCAGCCGCTCGACAAGGTCGCGCTCAGTTGGCTCGCGGCCAAGCTGCTGCGCGAGTTCGGCATACATCCGGCGCAGGTGCGCCAGCGTGCTACGGACGGTTGCTGGGAGCCGCAGGGGGTGGCTCTCGTCGGCCAGCGCCATCAGGATCGCGTGGCGGATCCACCACGTGGCATAGGTGGCCAATCGCACCCCGCGCTCCGGCTCGAAGCGCTCGATCGCTTGCAGGAGCCCGATATTCCCCTCCTGAATGAGATCGAGCAGCAGAACGCCGCGTTTTGCGTATAGGCGCGCGAGCTCAATGACGAGCCACAGATGGGCCGCGATCAGGCGCTCGCGCGCCGCCTCGGCAGCGGCGATCTGCTCCTGGAGCGCGGCATAGGCGGCAGAGGTACGCTCCCGATGCCGGAGTTGCTCGCGGGCCGCTCGGCCAGCCGCAAGCTGGGCAACGAGCTGGCGCTCTTCCTCGGCGCTCATCCTCGCCGGCGCTGCGAGTGCGCGCAGGTAATCGCTCAGCGGATCGCGGTCGTGTGGTGCCATACGGTCGCCTGGATCACTTTGCCCGGAGGAGCGCAACGGGTTGAGCGGGCCGGGTGGCCCATCCGTTTCGTTGGAGCCGCGCCAGCGAATCAGTGCTGAGGCGACGGTGGCATGGCCACCATCGCCTCAACGTGCAGCCCATCCGGCGCCTGTAAAGGAACGCGCCCTCGGACGACTCACCCACGCGCCGTCAGCCTGGCCTTAGCCAGCCTTGACAGCAATCCGCCTGGGACGAGCGGCCTCGACCTTGGGGGCGCGGATGGTCAGGATGCCGTCGGCCAGCCTGGCCTGGACCTTGTCCGCATGGACCGGGGAGGGGAAGCACACACTGCGGGTGAACTCGCCGAAGCGCCGCTCCTGGAGATGGTAGCGCGCCCCCTCTGGCTGCTCCGCCTCCGTGCGAGCGTGGATGGTCAACTCGTTCTCCCGCATCGTGATCTCAAAGCTGTCGGCTTTGAGCCCTGGCACGGCCAGCTTGACCACGAACTCCTGATCGGTCTCATACAGGTCCATCGCGGGCTGGCCGGCGAACGGCGCGCGACCGGGCCACACGAAGCTCTCCGCCAGCAGCTGGCTCATCGCATCGCGCAGGCTGGTCATCTCCTGAAACGGATCCCAACGCACGAGATCTGTCATGGCGACACCTCCATCTGTGCTTGTGCGACGCCTTTTTGCGGCGTTTTGAGTTGCCGTCACGGCGGCGCATCTTCACGCCGCCCCGGGTGTGACGGTCAATGCCTCATGATCGTACACCGACGCTTGTGGCGGCGCATCCGGCAACTGGCGAAGCACCCCCATAGCCACGTGGCCAGGGCGCCAATGGCCACGTAGCCATGGACCGGCTGCATGGATTCGCGACCGGGTCGGGAGGGCAGCGTGGCGCCCTTGCTGGCGCCACCTCGGCACCACGCCCCCTGCTACGCCGCCACGTGCTTCGCCAGCGCCTGCCGCAGCACCGGCGCGGGCTGGGCGCCGAAGAGCCGCTCGATCACCTGCCCGCGCCTGAACACAAAGAGCGCCGGGATGCTGCTGATCCCGAACCGCTGCGCGGTGCGCGGGTTCTCATCCACGTTCAGCTTGGCAACCACTGCGCGCCCGGCGAACTCCTGCGCCAGCCGATCGACGGTTGGCGCGACCATGCGGCACGGCCCGCACCACGGCGCCCAGAAGTCCACCAACACCGGTGTATCGCCACCGACGATCTGGTCGAAGGTCGCGTCTGTCAGCACGATCGGCGTCGTGCTGGTGGTCTCCCGGGGGCGGGCCGCCCGCTCCGCCGGACGCTGAGGCGGAGATTGAGGCGGGGGCTGAGGCGCGGGCGGGGGGGAGCTCTCCAGCGGGACACTCGGGCCCTGGGGCAGCGCCGGGCGCGCCCCACCCGAAACGAGATAGTCCAGCCAGGCCCGCAGCGCCCCTTCCGGCGCGGCGCCGACGGCCTGCGCAACAACTGCCCGGTCTTTCGCAAACACCAGCGCTGGCAGGCGGGTGACACCGTAGCGCCGCAGTAGCACGGGGTTATCCTGCGCGTCGATCCTGGCGATCAGCGCCTTGCCCGCATAGGCCGCCGCCAGCCGCTCCAGCGTGGGGGTGAGCTGCTCGCAGGGCGGGCAGGCTTTGCGCCAGAAGACCAGCAGCACCGGAAGCCCGGCCTGCAACACGCGCTCGATGCTCTGCTCGTTGGTGTGGATGGGCGTATCAAATACCATCTACTCTGCTCCTCTCGGGCCGTGAACCTATCGATCGTGAGCGTTATGCCGATGTCTCGATGCGGGCAATCAGCTCCCGGATCAGCGCGATGAGCCTGTCCGGCGGCTCACTCTTCAGGGCGAACCCATCGGCCCCGATGCGCCGCGCGCCGAGGCCATCTTCCGCCCGCTCGCTGAGCACAAGCACCTTCACCTCCGGCCACATGTGGCGGATGACCCGCAGCAGCGGAGCTGGCCGCATACCGGGCAACCGCCAGTCGAGGAGCACCAGCGCAAAGGGCTTCTGGCCGGCCCGCACGAGGAAGGTCTCGGCATCCGCGACGGTTTCGACATCACACGCGCCAATCTCGACTTCCAGAAGCACGCAGAGCGCGCTGCGCAACGCGGCGTTCGGAACAGCGACCAGGATTGTGCATACGGACTGCGACGACATAGCACCCGGCTACTTCCGCGTGAAAGCGCCTTGATACTCTCGCACAGTGTACCGGAACCACGCTACACCCGCATCGGCTGCATCACAGGGAGCACACCCGGCCACATAGGTGGGTGGCCCACCTGGTCAGCCGACCAGGCCACGCTGCAGGGCCAGAGCAACCGCCTCGGTGCGGCTGGCGGCGCTGAGCTTGCCGAGGATACTGCTGACGTGGAACTTGACGGTAGCCTGGCTGATCCCCAGCTGCGCACCGATTTGGGCATTGGTCTGGCCACGCGCCATGAGGGTGAGAATCTCACGCTCGCGGGCAGTCAGCTCTTCAGGCTGCTGCTCCGTCTCCGGATCGGTGTGCCGGGTCGTGCGCATGATCGTATCCAGCGCCTTGGCCGTAAGCGTTGGACGGCCGGCGTGAGCCGCGCGGATGGCCTCGGCGAGCTCGTGCGCCGAGGCATCCTTGAGCAGATAGCCGATCGCGCCGGCGCTCATAGCCCGCTGCACGAGATCATCCTCAACGAAACTCGTCAGCGCGAGCACGTGGACCTCAGGGTAGCGCCGGCGGATCGCGGCGGTTGCCTCGGCCCCATCCATCCCCGGCATGACCATATCCATCAGCACGACATCGGGCCGGACAGCCGCGCACAGGTCGAGCGCCTCGGCCCCGTTTTTCGCCTCGCCAACGAGCTCGAGGTCGTCGAATGCCAGGAGCAGCGTCGCCAGGCCGCGCCGCACAACCAGGTGATCATCGACGACCAGCACACGAATGGGGTGAGTCATACCGCCTCGTCTATTGCGGCGCGCGTTGTGGCAGGCCAGGTCACCGTTACTTCAGTTCCGTGCTGATTCGCGCTGCGAATTTCCAGGCGCGCGCCGATCTCCTCCGCTCGCTCACGCATGATCCGCAGCCCCAGATGCTCCGAGGAGACCTGCTCGGCATCGAACCCGATCCCATTGTCACGGATGGTGAGTGTCAGGCCCCCCGGGTCGCCACGGAGCGCTAGCGTCGTCGCGTTGGCCTCGGCATGTTTGGCAACATTATTGAGCGCTTCCTGGGCGATGCGGTACAGCGCCGTCTTCACCGCGAGCGGAGGATCGGGGATGGCCTCGATCGTCACCGCGACTGGCGCCGGCAGACGCACGCTGACCGCCTCGGCCAGTTGGAGGAGCAGTTCGTTCAGGTGCGCCCGCTCCAGCGCTTCGGGGCGTAGCTCCAGCAGCAGCGTGCGCATTTCGGCCAGCGCGCCGCGCGCGAGCCCGCGTAGCTCCTCCAGGCTCCGCAGCGCCCGCTCACGATCGCGCTCCCAGAGGCGGGGCAGAACTTCGGCAACGATGCTGATCGTGAACAGGGTCTGCGTGACCGCATCGTGAAGCTCACGCGCAATACGCCGTCGCTCATGCTGGGATGCCACGGCGCGGATATGGTCCACCATGCGCTGATGCTCGATCGCCAGATCGATCGCGTGGGCCAGGGACGAGAGCCGCGTCAGATGATCGGTGGAGAAGGCTCCGGGCTTCAGATGTGCGAGCAGCACGCCGCCGGAGAGCCGGGCGCGGCTGGCGATCGGATAGTAGAGCCACGCGCGTGGCTGTGGTGCACTTGTCCCCTCTTGTAGGGCGAGTGGGCGCTCCCCCCCGGCCATGCTATCGGCGATCACCAACGGCTCATGGGCGCCGGTGTCCTGTTCAACCAGCACCGACGCCATGGCAACAAGCTCGCCACTGTGGGATCCCCGCTGGCTCAGCACCACGAGATCGCCTTCAGCTATCGAAAAGATCAGCGCATCGGTGAATGGCGCCAGGGTTTCGATCCGGTCCAGCATGACCGTGAGCGCCGCCGCCACATCCGATGCGGAAGCGATCGCCTCCGTCACCGCGAGCAGCGCAACCAGGTTCGCATTCTCGTGCCGGAGCTGCTCGGCCTGTTTCTCAGCCGTGATATCACGCGCGATCGTGGACACGCCGATCACCGCGCCGCTGAGATCCCTGATCGGCGATGCGCTCAACTCGACCGTCAGGCGCCGACCGTCCTTTGTGACGCGCTCGGTTTCGAACGGGCCGATCGATTGGCCGCGCTCCGCAGCCCCGAGCAGCAGCGCCCACTCTTCCGTCATCCGCCCCGGAGGAAAGAGCTCCGGCAGCTTCCGCCCGATAGTCTCGGCGGCGCGGTAGCCGTAGAAGCGCTCGGCGGCCGGGTTCCAGCTCATAATCGTGCCGTCGAGGTCGCGGCCGATCACGGCCTCGTTGACCGACGCGACGATCGCGGCGAGCAGGGCGCGTTCATGTTCGGCCCGGGCGCGGGCCATGGCTTCCGCCAGCAGGGCGGCAACTGCCTGGAGGAAGGCGTGATCGTGGGGCGCGAATGTGCGCGGGCGGCGGCTGTACACACCAAGAAAGCCGAGCGGGCTGCGCGGATCGCCAATCGGTGCGCTCACGCCGCTGACGACGCCGTGGCGACGCAGCAGATCCGACGCCAGGATGCGCTGCTCTATCACCGCGTGCAGCGCGGTGTCGGGCTGCTCCGGAGCCGCCGCATCGTCCGGCACCACGAACCATTCCGCCGCGTTTGCCGCCCAACCGCTACCGGCCTGCACGCGCAGCCTGTCGCCACCAGGCGACAGCTCCAGAATGGCGCACAGGTCGGCGTCGAGCGTCCGCGCAACTCGCTGCGCCGCCAGGGGCAGGAAGGCATCGACGGTTGCCGTGGCGACCGCCTGCAGCCCCAGATCGGCGAGCGCAGCCTGCTGCCGCGCCTGGGACTCCCGCACGTGGGCGTCCGCCGTGCGCGCCGTTGTCTCGCGGCACACGGCGGCCGTCCCGATCCGTGTGCCGGCGGCGTCGCGGAGCGCCTCCAGTGACAGCGCGATCGTCACCAGGCGCCCGGTCGGGGTGGCGCGGATCACCTCGCCGCTCCAGCTCTCCCACTCGTTCAGTGCCAGCCACAACTCGCCATCCTCGGCGCCACCGAAGCGCCGCATAGTAGCGAGCAGCGCGTCCAGGCGCGCGCCCAGCGCCTCGTGCGCCGGCCAGCCGAACAACTCCTCTGCGGCACGGTTCCACCCTACGACCCGCGCGCCGCGGTCGGTGAGGAAAACAGCGTCCTGCACGCGCTGCAGGATGGTGAGCAGGTGCTCAGTCGTGAGGGCAATCGCCTGATCACTGATGCTCAGCAGCATCAATCTGCTCCTACTCATGCAGGCGACATGGCGCCGAACACACGGTACAAACGCTGTCTCGTTTGTAGGAGCGCTCGCATCAGCGTTGGAAGCCATCTGTCTACGCAAAGTATACCACTTCGATGGTCGAGAGCCGCGCCGCCAGGTAGGACCTATCGTGCTGCCAGCCAGCACGCCGTGGGCGTCACCACCACGGCGCGCGCTGGGGGAAAGCCGCCACCGGCAGCCGCAGGAGCCCGCGCTGGCGGGCTTCGTGGACCGGGAGCCGCGCGCTTCAGTGCCACAGCACGGGGGGCAGGAACATCCATCACACCCCGCCGCCACATGTCCAGGGGTCATGGCCGTCCATATGGCCAGCGGGGCGCTCGCCGCCCGCCGGATGTGCGCGCGCTGCGCATACGGTAGGCTGAAGGCAGGTACGCGCAACAGGAAGCGGGGTGACAGAACGTTGGAGCCACGGTTCGAAATCGTGATCGGCGCGCCGGTTGAGTGCAGCGATGGACCGTTCGGCCATGTGCGCCAGGTGATCGTGAGCCCACGCCAGCGGCGCGTCCTGGCGCCAGTGGTGCGGGCTGGATTCCCGCCGCGCGATGTCGCAGTATCGATCGAATACATTGCAGACGCCGACGATCGGCGCGTGAAACTGCGCCTCGATTGCGCTGAGCTTGAGTGCTTGCCGCCAATCGACTCATCCGGCTCTGTCGCGCGAGCGGAACACTCCCTGAGATATGGTGGGGACGAGGCCCTGGCTACGATTCACGGCGGCCTCGGCGACGAGGCTGCCCGCGCGCGCGTGGCGGCCCATCTGGGCGCGGCTGCGCGCATCGCCCACCAGGACGACCTGGCTGGCGAAACGCTTCCGCTTCGCCGTGGCCAGCCGGTCTGGGCAACCGACGGGCACGCCGGGCGGGTCGAGCTCCTGCTGGACCCGGCTACGCAGGTCTGCCATTTCGTGTTCCGCAAGGGCTGGCTGTTCGGCCACGACGTGATCGTGCCGATCGACTGGGTTCGCCAGATCGATGAGCGCGGCGTCTGGCTGGTCGTCGAGCGGGCAGCGCTCGAACGCCTGCCACCCTACCGGCCCGACAGCGTGATCGCTGCCGAGGTTGATCAGGCGCTCTGGGACGACGAGATCATCCGCAGACTCGACTTCGAGACGATCGGGGCCACCGTGCGTGATGGCGTGGTCGTCCTGATCGGCTATGCCGCGACTCCGATGAGCAGGGCACTGGCCGAGCATGCCGCGCGGCGCATCGCGGGCGTGCAGGGGGTTATCAACCAGATCGTGACCGACAGAGAGGTCGTGAGCGCTATGGCGCAGGCCCTGGCCCGCGACCCGCGCACGCACGCGCAACAGATCTTCGTCGCGTCCGACCACAGTGTGGTGACTTTGCGCGGTGAGGTGCCCAGCGCAACGATCCGTGCGACAGCTGAGGGGTTTGCCATCAGTGTTGGACAGGTGCGCGCGGTTGTCAACATGATCGAAGCGCCGAGTGGTGTGCCAGTTGCCGAGGAGCAACGGGTGGTGCAGCCTCGCGTCGGCCAGGAAGTGTACGCCACCGATACGCTCGTGGGGCGTGTCGAGCGCGTGATCATCAGCCCGCGCCATCGCCGGGTGACCGCGCTTGTCGTACACGGGGAGTTCCTGGATGCGGGGCGCGCCGGCCCGACCACGCAGCGTGATGAGCGGCCGAAGCTCGTGCGGCATGTTGTCATCCCCATCGACGCCGTGCGCCACGTCACTGTCGGCGGGGTATTCCTGAATGTGAGAGGGATCGAGGCTACACACTACCCGGACTTCGACCCCGGCGATGTTGTCACCCCCGACGCCGGCTGGCAGCCGCCCTACCCCTACACTTACGCCGACGTGCTGCTCGATCGGGGCCGCGCTGCGGCGGCACGGGGCGATCATCACATTGTGAACAGCGGCGAGGTGCTGGCCGTCGAGCGCACCCCGGACGGTACGCCGATCTGGCAGCAGATACGCCACGGCACGCCGGTGCTGTTCCGCGATGGCATCGCCGGGACGATCGACCATCTCTGGCTCGATCCCGCCAGCGGCACTGTACGCCAGATCATTGTGCGTGCGGACGGCCCCCGGACAGAAAGTGCCTTCATTCCACTCGACTAGGTCCGGCATATCGATGAGACGGGCGTATTTGTGGATGTTGGCCTGCGGCAACTGACAGCCTTGCCCGCCGCGCCGGCGGTGGGCGTCCGATATCCCCCCAGCGCTCGCAGGAACAGGTGTAGGAGGTGGCAACAATGCTACTGCCAATCGGGGCGCAGGTGCGCTGCCTGGATGGCGCGGCCGGACGCCTGAGATTCATCGTCATCGACCCCGATGATAGCGAAGTGACCGATCTGATCGTCGAGCGCCGCGCTCTGCTACACCGCGACATCGTCGTGCCGATCGGCTGGGTCGAGCGTACCACCGAGGATGCGATCTTCCTCAACGCGTGCCTGGACGATCTCAACACGCTGCCGGAGTACAATGAGGTTGAGTTCGTCCAACCCGATCCGAGCTACCGCCCGCTGAGCGGGCACCGCGTCGAGGAGACCCGCATCTGGATCGGCTCCTACGAGACAGTCAGCGGCGGGCGGCCGTGGATCCTTCGACAGGTACGTCTGGGCGTCGACGAGGGCGAGGTGTTGGTTCACCGGGGGTTACCGGTGCAGGCCAGCGATCATCGCTCTGTGGGCGTTGTCGATCACCTGGTGATCGATCCAGCCAGCAAGCGTGTCACGCATCTGGTCGTCCGACACGGCTGGCTCTGGAGCCGGGAGGCGCACCTCGTGCCGCTGGAGCAGGTGGCGGAGTTGAACGAGTATGGGGTCCGGCTGAACCTGTCGGTGGATGCATTCGAACACCTGCCGCGCTATACGCCACCCACAAGCGATGGGCAGATCGCGGCAACTGTGCAGCGGGCACTGGAGACCGACCCGCGAACCCGCGAGGCCGGGCTGCACGTAGAGGTATGTGATGGCGTCGTCCGGCTAGCCGGCGCCCCGGTGGCGGAGAGCATCATGCAGGCGGCGCGTGCGATCGCCCGGCGCATCCGTGGCGTGATCGGCTTCGCCGATGAGTTGGAGGAGTTACCTGCCCCGCCGTTGCGGATCGGCACGCCAGTCTATGCGCGCAATGGGCGCTTCGGCACACTCGCTAGAGTCGTGGTCGACCCGCACGCGCGCCGCGTGACGCATCTGGTGGTGCACCAGGGCTGGCTGCTCACCGAGGATCGGGTGATCCCGATCGAGCGGGTGGCCCGCGCCGAGCCCGACGGCATCTACCTGGACGCCCCGTCGATCGATCTGCAGGGCTACCCCCGCTATCGGGAGGAGGCCTTTATCGAGCCGCAGGCAGAGTGGGAGGAGATTGCGCCGTACCTCGTCGCCGACACGCTCTTCTGGGGCGGGCCGTACCCTGGCGTAGCGCCTCCAGTGCGGCCCGCCACAACGCATACGCTCTCCAGCGGCATGCCGGAGAGCGAGCTCATCCTGCGATGCGGCGATCCGATCTTCTCCAATGGGGCTCTGGTCGGTGTGCTGGATCACGTGCTGATCAACACGACGAATGGCATTATGACTCATCTGGTCGTGGAGGAGCATGGCACCAGGCGCAGAGTGATCGCTCCGGCCGAGTGGATCCGGGAGATCCAGCCCGGCTCAATCACGCTAGAGCGCTGGAACCCCTACCAGCCTGGCGTACCGGCGTTTTCGGCTGCCCGAGACGCCGCCGCGCTCGCCGCAGATCTCAATGCCTGCCTGCGGGCCAACCCGGCCTTCAGCGCGGTGCAGGTCAGCGTCGACCGCAGCGTGGCGCAGCTTTCCGGCAACGTGGCGACGATTGCCGACAAGGCGGCGGCGGACGCAATCGCACGTGCGACGCCCGGCGTGATCGACACGGAGAATGCCATCTCGGCGGACAGCGCGCTCTTTGGTCGCATCACCGCCGCCCTGGCCGATGACCAGCGCACCGCTCTCGTGCCGATTGAGGTGATCGTCGATCGGGGCATCGTCACGCTCAAGGGTGCGGTACCCACACCAGCGATCAGAGCGGCAGCGGAGACGATCGCCCGGTGCCAGCCGTGCGTCGTGGCGGTGATTAACGAACTGGAGATTCGCCGCGAGGAGCCGAACCCGATGCTGGCCGCCGGGGCGCTCCTCCACTAAGATGCTCGCGGACAGGCAACCGACGTGATGCGGCGCGAGGCATGTGCCCTCGGCCAGGAGGCGCCTATGGAAACGCAACCTGAGCGATCCGGGCCGTAGCAGCTCGGAGCTCTGCACGCTGGCGAGCGCGCGCGCTTCATCACCGAACTGGAACACCAACTCGATGGGCTATACCGTTTCATCGCGCGCGAGCTGCGCTATCAGGAGGCACTTGGCAACCTGATTCCGGGTGAGATAGCGCCCGAAGAGATTGTGGATGAGGTAGCGCTGCGTGCGATTCGCCGCCTGCCGCGCCTTCCGCAGCGGGCCACGTTGCGTGGCTGGCTGCGCTTGCTGGCGCTGCGCGCGATCGAGGATCACATTCGCCGGCTGCAAGCGACGCGCAAGAGCGTGGCGCTATCGCTCGAAATGCCACTCCGAAGTGGCCAGCGGGCCGACGTCTACTATCAGCCTGATCTGGCACTGAGCTGGGCCGACGTGCTGCCCGCCACCACGCCAACCCCGGAGGACGCGCTGCTGCTCCAGGAGACGCAAGACGAGTTGGAGCGCGCGCTGAATTCGCTGCCGCCCGAGCAGCGCCTGGCCTTTGTGCTGCGCGCGATCGAAGGGCTGGGCTATGCGGAGATCGCGGCGGTGACGCACCAGCCGCGTGAAGCTGTGAAGCAAGCCTACCACGCGGCGCGTGAGGCGCTCCGCCAGACGTTCGCCGATCGTTTCCTGGCGACGGACGGCGCTCTGCCCGCTAGATGACATGCAAGCCTGAGGTGTGCTATGGATGAGCGTGTGTTCTTGCGCTATCTCGACGGAGAGTTGGACCCGGACGCTGCGGCGGCAGTCGCAGCGGCGCTGCGGGATGATCCAGGGCGGCGCCGGCGCTTCGCCGAACTGCGCGCCATCGAGCACGCCTATCAGTCCGGACAGGAAACCCTACCCGAGGCACGGCGGGCCGCCCTGATGGAACGGCTACGCCGAGAGCCGCCCACTTCCCACTTTGATTTGGTTCGCAGGGCCGATCTGGAAGCCCTGGCCGAGGTGCATAGCACGCACGGGCCAATTTTCAGCCTCTACCTCGATACGCGCCCGGAGCGCCGCGAGGCTGAGCCGCCACTGACGCGCCTCGCTCACCTGCTGCGCCAGACCGAGCAGCAGGTGAGGCTGGATGAGCGCGCGCGGAGCTACCGCACGCACTGGGCCGAGGAGTCTGAGCACCTCCGCGCCTGGCTCGCCGAGCACACGCCACTGGAGGGGCACGGACTGGCCATCATCAGCTGCACCGCGATCGGCCTCTGGCGCGCCTTCCGCCTGCCGGTGCCGGTGCGCGATCAGCTGGTGGCCGGCGATCAGCCATACCTGCGCCCGCTTGCCACGCTGCTGGATGAGTTCGAGCGGTACCTGGTCGTGTTGATCGATGCCGGAAACGCGCGCCTGTTCGAGGTGTGCCTGGGCACGATCGAGGAGCTCGATGACGTGTGGGGCTACGTGCCGCCGGCCACCGGCCACTTCGTCGAGAAGACCGGCCACCGGCACGACGCCTATCTCCACCGGCACGCCAAACGGGTGGCCGAGCGCGCCGAAGCGCTCTGGCATGCGAATCACTGTCACTGGCTCGTGATCGGCGGCACCGAAGAGGCCCTGGGCGAGCTGCGGGAGCACCTTTCGAAGCCGCTCCGTGAGCGCCTGGCGGGCGAATTGCACCTCTCGCCGCAGGTTGAGCCGGGCCAGGTGCTTGAGCGCGTCCTGGAGATCGAACGCGATCAGGAGCAGCGCGTTGAGGCACAGCGCGTCGAGGAGGTTGTTACCGCCGCACACAAAGGTGGTGCGGCCGTGCTCGGGCTTGAGCCAACCCTCCTTGCGATCGTTGAGCAGCGCGTGCGGCTCCTGATCGTTGCCGAAGACGACCCTCGGCCCGGGTGGGTGTGCCAGAGCTGCGGCTTCCTTGGCGCGAACCGAACGGAGATCTGCCCGATCTGTGGCCTGACGCTCACCGAGGAGCCCGATAGTATCGATGTGGCCCTGGCGCGCGTGCTCGCACAGAACGGTGAGATCGAAGTCGTGCGGAGCCGCGACGCGCGTCAGCTCCTGATGCTCCACGGGGGCATCGGCGCCATGCTCCGCTACAGCTATGGAGCGCCTCCACCCCCTGAGAGCACACACTGACAAAGCGCTAATGCTCCGTTGACACCGATCTAGCACACGTGCGGCAAGATGCAACTGGCGAGCAGCGCCTGCAGAACCCGCTGGCCCTGAAGCTGCTTCAGGGTGAGTTCCGCGAGGGCGATACCGTGCTTGTGGATGTCGAGGATTCTGGACAGTTCACATTCCAGAAACGTCAGGCGGTGGCTGCATAAAGGTGCCAGAGTCATCATGGAATTCAAAGACTACTATACGGTGCTGGGCGTGGCCCCTGACGCCGACGATCAGACGATCAAAAAGGCCTACCGCACGCTCGCGCGTCAGTACCATCCCGATGTGAACCCGGGCGACAAGCAGGCCGAGGAGCGCTTCAAGGAGATCAACGAGGCCTATCAGGCGCTGAGCGACCCCGAGCGCCGTCGCAAGTACAATGAACTGCGCGAGCAATACCAGCGCTGGCAGCAGCGTGGCGGCGCCGGCGAGTTCAACTGGGGCCAGTGGCAGGCGACGCCTGGCCAGCAGGTGTATACCTACAACGTGACGCCCGAGGACCTCGAGGATCTCTTCGGCGATGCCAGCCCGTTCTCCGATTTCTTCGGTTCGATCTTTGGCCAGACCCGCCGGGAGCAGGTGGCACGCCCCCGGCGCGGCCGCGACGCGGAACTACCCGTCGAGATCTCGCTGGAGGAGGCGTTCCACGGCACCACGCGCTCGATCCAGATCGGCGAGCGCCGGATCGATGCAAAGATCCCGCCAGGCGCCCGCACCGGCACGCGGGTGCGGCTCGCAGGCCAGGGGAGCCCCGGTAGCGCCGGTGGGCCCGCCGGCGACCTCTACCTGGTTGTGCGGGTTGCGCCGCACCCGCTCTTTGAACGCGACGGCGACGATCTGACGACGGTAGTGCCTGTTGATTGTTATACGGCGGCGACAGGCGGTGAGGTGCCCGTGCCGACACTCGACGGTACGGTGCGCTTGAAGATCCCGCCGCGCACCCAGGCCGACCGCATCTTTCGCCTGAAGGGCAAGGGCATGCCGCACCTTGAACGGCCCTCCGAGCACGGCAATCTGTTCGCGCGGGTCAAGCTCGTGTTGCCCGAGCCCCTGAGCGACGCCGAGATCGCGGCGCTTCGGAAGCTGGCCAGTGAGCGCCCTGGCCGACAAGCATAAGGACAGCCTATGGAGTCACGCAATCCGTCCCGCCGGTGGCTCATCCCTGCGCTCATCGCCGCCCTGCTCAGCTTCGCCCTGCTGCTGGGTGGTATTGGCGGCGCCACGCTGATGTGGATGGGCCTGCGGGCTGAACGCTCGCCGGGCCAGCTATCGGCCGGCGCGGCACCGTTACCGACCGCGACGGCCACGGTCAGCCAGCCAACCGCGAGCGCGCCGGCAACCACGCCCGTACCCACCAGCGAGCTCGAGGCCCAGATCGCGGCCGTTTATCAGCAGGCCGGGCCCGGGGTGGTGAATATCACTAACCGCTCGATGACCTATGACTTCTTTCTGAACCCGATCCCCCGCGAGGGCACCGGTTCGGGCTTCTTCTATGACGCGCAGGGGCACATCGTAACGAACTACCACGTTGTGGCCGACGCCGAGGAGTTGCAGGTGACGCTGGCCGATGGGCGTAGCCTGCCTGCGCAGATCGTCGGGACGGATCCCTCCAATGATCTGGCCGTTATTCGCGTCGATCTGCCACCGGAGGCGATCCACGTTGTGCCCCTCGGCGACTCGACCCGGCTGCGCGTTGGCCAGTTCGTTGTCGCGATCGGTAATCCCTTCGGCCTGGAGCGCACGCTTACGGTTGGAGTGGTCAGCGCGCTGGGGCGCGTGATCGAAAGCCCGGACCAGCGCTTTATCGGCGAGGCTATCCAGACCGATGCGCCGATCAATCCCGGTAACTCCGGCGGCCCGCTGCTCGACCTGTCCGGGGCGGTGATCGGTGTCAACTCCGCCATCCTCAGCCCGAGTGGCGCGAACGCCGGGATCGGCTTCGCGATCTCGGCCCGGACGGTGCAGCGCATCGTGCCGGAGCTGATCGCAAACGGGCGCTATCCACACCCCTCGCTCGGCGTCAGCATTCTCGAACTGACGCCGCAGCGCCTCCCGATCCTGCAGCGGGCCGGGATGGCCGTGCCGGTCGAGCAGGGCTTGCTGGTGGTGAACGTTGCGCCCGATGGGCCAGCTGCGCGCGCGGGTGTGCGCGGCGCGACACGATCGGTGCGCGTCGGCAATCTCGATGTTCCCGTCGGCGGGGATATCATCACGGCGATCAATGGCCAGCCGATCGCAACCCGTCAAGATCTGATCGTCTATCTTGAGACCAGAACTCGCGTCGGCGAAACGGTGCAGGTGACGATCGTCCGCGATGGCCAGGAACAGGTTGTACCGGTAACGCTCGGCGAACTGGCTGCTGGATGAAGGAGAGCGCCCATGATTGTCCGGCGGATACCCCTCGATGATCTCGCCGCGCGCGCCGGTCTGCCGGTGGAGACGGTGCGGCAACTCGCCGAGCTTGGATTGATCGGCGCCTGGCCAGAGGTGACCGACGCGGATCTGGTCGAGTTGCGCCGGGTGCGCCGGCTGATCGAAGATCTCGGCCTGGAGCACGAGGCGGTCGCCGTTGTGCTGCGGATGCGACGGCGGCTGATCGAGTTGCAGCAGGAGGTGGCACGGCTGCGCGTAGCACTCGCTGGTGGCCAACGCGCTGACCGTGTGACGGCCTGGGTTGAGGCGGAGTGGATCGAGCCCTAACGCCTACCTCGCGCGCTGACCGTTCTGGCCGCACCTCGGCACGTCTCCAATCGAACGTTGCGTGGCCACCAGCATCGATCTTGACTCAGACAGGGGGCAACACCGATGCACACCCGTTACGTCGATCTGCGGCCGCTCGACTACCTGACGGCCGAATTGTCCGCGCTCTGGTGGTATTATCTCTCTCAGGGCCTGGCGCTGATCCTTCTCGGCATCGCGGTGATCATCTGGCCCAACCTCCTGGCAGTGCTGGCGGCGGCGTTTTTCATCGCGATCGGGGTGGTCCTCATCACCCTCGGCTGGCGTATTCGCCGCGTCAAGCGCAGCTACGAGACGTTCAAGCGCACGTTAATCGAGAGCTAAACCACCGGGGATGGTGATCTATGGATAAGCTCCCGCCCGCGTCGATCCGGATCTTGCACACCCGTCTGCCCTACGCGCAGTTCGCAGTGCGCCCATGGTCGCCATCGCTCAACGTCTTCGAGACCGACCAGGGCATGCTGCTGGTGATCGAACTGGCCGGCGTCGATCCGGCAGAGCTGCGGATCGACGCGCACCCACAGGTGGTGCGCATCGAGGGCGCGCGGCAGATCGCGGTTCCAGAGCAACTCCGCCGCCTGCATCGCATGGAGATCGCCTCGGGCGCCTTCCAGATCGAGGTGCCCTTCGAACGGCCGATCGACCCGGAGCAGACGAGCGCGCGGGCCCACAACGGGCTGCTGGAGGTCTGGCTGCCGTTCGCCGGCCAGAGCGCGCGCAACGTGGTGATCACCGTCCAGAAGGAGGGCCGCCCATGAGCGACTCAGTGACGCAGACACCCTCCCAGCCAGAGATTCCCGAACTGCTCCCCATCCTGCCGATCAACAATGCCGTGCTCTTTCCCGGCATGTTTCTGCCTCTGGCAGTGAGCGGCGATACATGGGTGCGCCTCGTGGACGACGCCGCGCTTGCGACGAAGCTGGTTGGCGTGTTCCGGCGAGCGCAGCCCGGTGATACCTTTGACCCGTTGACCCTGGCGCGCACCGGCACGGTGGCGCAGATCGTCCGCATGCTCCGGCTACCCAACGGTGGCGTGCAGATCCTGTTGCAGGGGCAGGCGCGCATCCAGCTCCAGCAGTTGGTGATGACCGAGCCCTATCCGCAGGCGCGGGTCGCCGTGCAGCACGATCCTGCCGTCCCGTCGGTGGAAACGGCGGGCCTGGCGCGGGCGGCGCTGATGGCGTTCCAGCAGATCGTGCAGCTCAGCCCGACGCTGCCAGACGAACTCGCCATCGTGGCGGCCAACACCTCCCAGCCCGGCATGCTGGCCGATCTGATCGCCGCCAATCTGAACCTGAAGCCGGATGATCAGCAAGCGGTACTCGATACGATCGATGTACAGGAGCGCCTGCGGCTAGTGTTGAGCTTCCTGGAGCGCGAGCGCGAGATCGTGTCGATCGGGCAGAAGGCGCAGGAGGAGCTCTCGCGGAGCCAGCGCGAGTATGTGCTGCGCCAGCAACTCGAGGCGATCCGGCGCGAACTGGGGGAGACCGACGAGCGCGCCGCTGAGACAGCCGAGTTGCGCCGCCGTTTGGAGGCGGCGAACCTGCCCGAGGAGCCACGCAAAGAGGCCGAGCGCGAGCTGGAGCGCCTTGAACGGATGCCGCCGGGCGCGGCTGAGTATAGCCTCGTGCGCACCTACCTGGACTGGCTGCTCGACCTGCCCTGGCACGTGAGCACCGAGGACAACCTCGATCTCGCGCAGGCTCGCCAGGTGCTCGATGAGGATCACTACGACCTGGAGCGCATCAAGGAGCGCATTATCGAGTATCTGGCGGTGCGCAAGCTGCGGCAGGAGCAGGCCGGCGACGCGGGAGCCCGGGGGCCGATCCTCTGCTTCGTCGGCCCGCCCGGCGTCGGCAAGACCAGCCTGGGCCAGTCGATCGCCCGCGCCCTGGCGCGCAAGTTCGTGCGCGTGGCCCTGGGCGGGGTGCGCGATGAGGCCGAGATCCGTGGCCATCGCCGCACCTACATCGGCGCCCTCCCGGGCCGGATCATCCAGGGCCTCAGCCGCGCCGGGAGCAATAACCCCGTCGTGATGCTCGACGAGATCGACAAGCTGAGCGTCGGCTTTCAGGGCGACCCGGCCGCCGCGCTGCTGGAGGTGCTCGACCCCGAGCAGAATGCCGCGTTTGTCGATCGCTACCTGGACGTGCCCTTCGACCTCAGCCGCGTGCTCTTCATCTGTACCGCCAACCGGGCGGATACCATCCCCCCGGCGCTGCTGGATCGCATGGAGCTCCTGGAGCTCGCCGGCTACACCGAGCTCGAGAAACTGGAGATCAGCCGGCGCTACCTCATCCCACGCCAGCGGATCGAGCAGGGTGTGGCCGATCGCGGCCCGACGATCACCGAAGAGGCCCTGCGCCGGCTGATCCGCGAGTATACCCACGAGGCTGGCGTGCGCGACCTGGAGCGGCGGATCGGCGCGCTCTACCGCAAAATGGCCACCCGTCTCGCCGAGGGGCAGGAGCTCCCGGAGCGCATCGATGCCGGTGACCTTGATGAGCTCCTCGGCCCGCCACGCTTCCGCAGCGAGACTCTCCTCGGCGAGGATGAGGTAGGTGTGGCCACTGGCCTGGCCTGGACCCCTGCCGGCGGCGATGTGCTCTTCGTCGAGGCAAGTGTCGTCCCCGGGAGTGGCCAACTTATCCTGACCGGCCAACTCGGCGATGTGATGAAGGAGTCGGCGCGGGCGGCGCTCACCTATGCGCGCTCGCGGGCGGCAGCACTGGACATCCCCACCGATGTCGCCCAGACCTCGGACATCCATCTCCACGTGCCGGCGGGCGCCGTCCCCAAGGATGGGCCATCCGCCGGGATCACCCTGGCGAGCGCGCTGATCTCGGCGCTGACCCAGCGCCCGGCGTTTAAACACGTCGCCATGACCGGCGAGATCACGCTGCGCGGCAAGGTGCTGCCGATCGGCGGCGTCAAGGAGAAGCTGCTGGCCGCGCAACGCGCCGGCGTGCGCACCGTCCTGCTCCCACGCGCGAACGCCCCGGATCTGCGTGAGGTGCCGGAGGAGACCCTCAAACAGCTGGAGATCGTGCTCGTCGAGCATATGGACGAGGTCTTGCCGCGCGTGTTGCACGCCGATACAGCTCAGCCGCTCGCCGCGACGACGTAGGCACCGTCGCGCAACGCCGATTGCCAGGGAGAATCACGCGCGATGCTGCCGCTCTACGATACCGTCCAGGCACGCTCATTTCCGTTCGTCAACTGGGCCCTGATCGCGGCAAATGTGGCCTGCTTCCTATTCGAACTGGCGCTCGGCCCGCAGGTTGAGGCGCTGCTCGCCGCACTCGGCGTGGTGCCGGCCCGCCTGCTCGCCAGCCCCGATCCCGCGCAGCTCCTGACGCTCTTCAGCTCGATGTTCCTGCACGGGGGATGGGCCCATCTGTTCAGCAATATGCTGGCGCTCTACATCTTCGGCGATAACGTCGAAGATCGTATGGGGCACGGCGGCTACCTGGCCTTTTACCTGCTGTGCGGCCTGGCGGCCGGGCTGACACACGTGTGGTTCAACCCCACCTCCGCGCTCCCAACCGTCGGCGCCAGCGGCGCGATCAGCGGGGTTCTGGGCGCCTACCTCGTCCTCTTCCCCACCGCGCAGGTGATCACGCTCGTGCCGATCTTCTTCTTGCCCTGGTTCGTCGAGATCCCGGCGCTGGTCTATCTCGGCGTCTGGTTCCTGTCGCAGCTGTTCAGCGGCACCCTCGCGATCGCCACCGGCGCGCAGGAGTTCGGTGGCGTGGCCTGGTGGGCCCACGCTGGCGGGTTCATCGCCGGGGTACTGCTCGTCGGGCTCTTCGTGCGGCGGCGCCCCGTTCGCCGGGTGTACGTCGATGAGTACTGGCCCTGGTAGGCCGGGAGGAGACTGGTGGACTTCTTCTCGCTGCTCTGGATCTTCTTTATCATCTCATCGCTGCAACCGGTGATCCGCCAGAAGATGCTAGAAGCCGGGCGGTTGCAGCTGATGGAGCGCCTGGAGCGCCAGCGCAAGAGCCGGGTGATCACGCTGATCCATCGCCAGGAGACGCTGAGCCTGCTCGGCTTTCCGCTCGTCCGGTATATCGATATCGACGACTCGGAAGCCGTACTCCGCGCCGTCAAGATGACCGACGACGATGTGCCGATCGATCTCATCCTGCACACTCCGGGCGGCCTGGTGCTGGCGGCCGAGCAGATCGCCAATGCCCTGCGCAGGCACCCGGCCCGGGTGACGGTCTTCGTGCCCCACTACGCGATGTCCGGCGGCACCCTGATCGCGCTGGCCGCAGATGCGATCGTCCTGGACGAGAACGCCGTCCTGGGGCCCGTGGACCCACAGCTCGGCCAGCAGCCCGCTGCGTCCATCCTCAAGGTGCTCGAACGGAAGCCCATGAGCGAGATCGACGATGAGACGATCATCATGGCCGATATCGCGGAGAAGGCGATCCGGCAGGTCAAGGCGACCGTGAGCGAGCTCCTGGCCGACCGGATGGGCGCCGAACGCGCCGAGCAGATCGCCAACACCCTTGCGACTGGCACCTGGACGCACGATTACCCGATCAGTGTGCGTGAGGCGCAGGAACTGGGCTTGCCCGTGAGCACGGAGATGCCGAAAGAGATCTACAAGCTCATGGGCCTCTATCCGCAGACCGCCCAGCGGCGCCCGTCGGTCGAATATATTCCGCTGCCGCGATCGCGCGAGGTTGAGCGGCAACGCCCGGCCCGCTGACGGCTCTATCCGGGGCTCGCCCGCGCTCGTTGCACGACCTGGATCAGGCCGCCCGCACCCCGCAGGTAAACGTTATGCTGTCCGGGATGGTTGTGGTGCTGGCGGGTGATGGGCCGACTTCGCGTATGCCCGGGCTGCGTACGTTGTGGATGGCCGGGGGCGCTCCATAGGCCACCAAGAGCCTACGGGCGCCCGCTACCACCATCATCGCGCCAGATCCGATCAGGTGAGCCGGGCCCCCGGCGTGCCGGGAACAATTCCCGCCGTCAGGGCACGGTGCTCAGACCAGAGGGCATAGCCTAGCCAGACCAGCGCAACACCCATCGGCACCGCCAGGATGCGGTCGAGAGGATGGGGGAGCAGCCCGGACAGGAGCAGGGGTGATACCGCCGCACCCGCCAGCAGGATGGCGGGCCAGCGCGGGAGAACGCCGGCCTGCACCGTCGCGACGCCGAACACCAGGCCGCCCAGTACATAGCCCCCCAACCCCGCAATGGCATAGAGCGCCGGCAGCGCGCCGAGGTCCATCGCGACGGAAGATCCGTTGAAGATCCCCAGAAAGCCCTGCACGAACGTCGGCGCCTCGGCGGCGAGCAGCGGCAGAAGCACGGCCTCGGCATAGGCGAAAGGCAGGGTGATCAGATAGAAGAGACTGAACAGCAGGTAGCCGGCCAGGCCGAGCCACCCTGCATCGCTCGCCTGGCGGGCGTAGAGGCCCGTCAGCCCGAAGAGACCGAAGGCGCACATCGCCGTCTTCAAGGATTGGATGAGCACCCAGCGGGTGGTCGTGACCGATTCGAGGACATCGAGGGGATGGAACGGCTGAATGGCCGCAAAAATCAATCCGGCCAGCATCATCGATACGCCGGCCCAGCGGATGAGTCTCCAGGTCTTCATCTGAGGGAGCTCCTGAACTCGTCGTCGTCCTTCAAGCCCAGGATAGCAGCCCGGTCCGTGAGCAGGCATCACCAGATCTGGTGAGCGAGGTGGTGATCTGCGCAGCGCGAAGGCAGCACCCGGCGCTGGCCGGCCCCAGCGCGCCAAATGGGGCCGTAGACAGGCTCCGGGCCGGCTAGCGCAACCCGAGCTCCTCGGCGCGCCGCACCGCCGCCCGGCGGCTGCTCACGCCGAGCTTGGCGTAGATATTCCGGGTGTGCGTGCGCAGCGTATTCAGGGAGACAACCAGCGCGCGGGCGATCTCCGGCCCGCCCATATCTGTCTGGAGCAGCCGCAGCACCTCGCGCTCACGCACGCTCAGCGGCTCCATCAAAGGAGGCGGGAGGCGAGAGGTGGGATGCCCCGCTTGCCTTTCAAACGCGGTCAGCAGAGCTCCGACATACGCCTTCATCATCCCACCGGCGTTCTGCATCTTTTCCAGCAGGGCAGCCACGGCCACGCCCTCGTCCACAAACACGCGCACGTAACCCTCAGGCTCGGCGCGAGCGAGGGCGCGCGCGAGCGCTGCGATGGCCGCCGGAAGATCCCCCGCGATCTGGTGCGCGAGCGAGCGCACCACCAGGATCTCGATCACGCTGCCCGTTCGCCCCCCGGCATCCGCCGCTGCGTGGAGCCGTTCGAGGAGCCCGAACGCCTCCTGGAGCGAACCACCAGCGGGATCACGCCGGGCTTCGGCCAGAAGCAGCCGGGCCAGAGTGAGGTGCTCGAACTCGCGCAGGTAGCTGAGTTCGTCCCGAGCGGATAGCCCCCCTTCTCTGGCCCAGGCGTGAGCCTCGCCGAGCCGCCCCTGTGCCACCCAGACCCGGGCTTTCCACGCCGCGATCGGCCGTACCTGCGGGAAGAAGTCACCCGTATAGCGGCGCTCGGCCTCATCCAGCAGTTCGAGCGCCCCATCCAGATCGCCCTGCGCCATACGGAGGCGCGCCAGCGCGACGCGCCAGCGATACGGGTGTTGCGGAAAGCCGGTGTGCTCGCCCTGCTGCTGACACTGCTCCAGGTGCTCCCCGGCCACCTGCAGATCGCCCCGCTCACGGGCGAGCTCGCTCAAGCCCACGTGCATATCCGCCGTGCCGCGCAAACGCGGCGCACCGTGCTCTGCCGCACACTGCAAGCCCCGGATGTAGATCCCCAGCGCCTCGCGGAGCCGGCCCTGGGTGATGCGAATGTCTGCCAGGGCCACCGAGCCACCGATCGCGTCGGCGATATTCCCGGCCTTACGGAGCTGGTTGAGTCCGTCGGCGAACGATTGGTACGCAGCATCGAGGTCGCCGCCCCTCCAGTGGGCAAGGCCCAGAAGCGCCGTCGCCGCCCCCCACAGCACAGGATCGTCCTCACCAGCATCGTCGAGCGCCTGCCCGGCGTAGCCCACCGTGGCTGCCACATTGCCCAGAGCCAGGGCGTGCGCGGCGCGGTACACCGCAATCCCGGCGCGAAGCGAGGCCGTCTCGGCTGAACTCCGGGCGTCGCACGCATCGAGCCACTGTTCGGCCACCCGCAGCCAGGGCTCCACGCCGGCCAGTTCGCCAACGGCCAGGAGCGCCCCGGCATATGCAAGGCCGAGTGCCGGCCGGGAAGCGATCAGCGCCTCGGGCAGTGCCTTGAGCCAGCCGAGCAGGAGGAGCTCCTCACGATCGCGACGCATTACCGGGGCAAGGCGCTCAATTAACTCCGCCGCCCGGGGAAACTCCTGAGCGGCCAGCGCGTGGCGAACCGCGTCGGGAAGCCGGCCGTGCTGCTCGTACCACAGGCTCGCCCGGCGATGCAGTGTCGTCACCTGATCCGGATACTCCGCCGCTAGCTGCGCCGCCAGCGCCTCGGCAAAGAGATGGTGGTAGCGATACCACTGGCGCCGATCGTCCAGCGCCACAACAAAGAAGTTGCCGCGATACAGCTCCTCCAGCCGCGCGCCGCCCTGCTCCTGGCCGGTCACCGCATCGCAGAGTGGGCCATGAAGGCGGTCGAGAATGGCGGTCTGAAGAAGAAACCCGCGCACCGCCTCCGGCTGACGCTGGAGCACCTCCTCAACCAGGTAATCCAGAATATAGCGGTGGTCGCCGGCGAAGGCGTGGAGAAAAGCAGGGATGTCCTGGTGGTTCCGCAGGGAGAGGGCGGCTAGTTGCAGGCCGGCGATCCAGCCCTCGGTGCGCGCTTCCAGCGTGCGGATAGCGTCGGCTGACAGGTTCAGGCCCATCACTTCGGTGAGAAATGCCGCCGTTTCAGTGGGGGTGAAGCGCAGATCGGCGGCCCGCAGCTCTGTGAGCTGGCCACGGGCGCGAAGCCGGGCCAGGGGCAGCGGCGGCTCCTCGCGGGTGGTGAGCACGAGGTGGAGCTGCGGCGGCAGGTGTTCCACTAGAAAGGTAAGGACCCGGGCGCTGGTCGTGGTGCCGAGCAGGTGAACGTCGTCGAGCACCAGGAGGGTAGGCTGCGGCAGTGTGGCGAGCTGGGTGACCAGCAGCGGCAGTAGCGCGTCGATAGCCGGGGGCTGGGTGGCACGGAGCAGGGCCACTACCTCAGCGCCCGTGTCCGGCGCGATCAGCTGTACAGCGGCCACGAGGGACAGCAGAAGACGCGGGGGGGCGCTATCCGCGTTGTCCAGTGAGAGCCAGGCGACCGGCCGGCCGCAACTGTAAGCCCAGGAACTGGCAAGGCTCGTCTTGCCGAAACCGGCAGGGGCCGCGATCAGCGTCAGCCTGCGGTGCAGCCCCGCATCCAGCCGCGCAATCAGGTCGGCGCGAAGCACCGCGTCTGGCCGTGGCGGCGGGATGGAGAGCTTGCTTGCGAGCAGAGGGGTCGGCATAGCGTCATTATAGGGCATGCAGCCGCTCCGCCGGCGCGTACCGTAGCGTGCTGCGGCACGCCACACCACTGCCCGGCGCATCACACCCATACCGCGACCGTCGCACGCCGAACTGCCAGCGGTCAACGCTCATGGGCGGGACAGGTCATTCACAAAGGGGCGAGCAGATGCCCGCCGTCGGCCACGAGAACGGAGCCGGTCATGAAGCTGCCCGCCTCGGAGGCCAGCAGCAAGAGCGGCCCCGCCAGATCCTGCGGGCGACCGAGGCGCCGCTGCGGGATGCGGCGGATAAGCGCCTGGCCTGAATCGGTGGCGAAGAAGTCGCGGTTCAGGTCCGTCTCCACATAGCCGGGCGCCAGCGCATTCACGCGGATGCCGTGGCGAGCCCATTCCAGCGCATGCTGCCTGGTCAGCTGGATCAGCGCCGCTTTCGAGGTCGCATAGGCCGAGAGCCCTGCCCCCTGCAGCAGCCCAAGGATCGAGGCGATGTTCACGATGGCGCCCGGACGCGCGCGCTCGATCAGACGGCGGGCGACGGCCACGGACATGCGCCGCGCGCCATTCAGGTTTACGTCCAGAACCCGCGCCCACTCCTCCTCGGACTGCTCCAGCGCGGCGCCGGGGATGGCGATGCCGCTGTTATTGATCAGGATGTCCACCGGCCCGCCGGCCCGCGCCTCGGCCCGGGCGACGGCCTCGGCCACACTGGCAGGCTCCGTCACGTCCAGCGCGACGACATGGGCCTGACCCAGCTCGGCGGCGAGCGCCTCCATCGGGGCGATCCGCCGGGCCGCCAGCACGACCTGCGCCCCCGCAGCCGCCAGGGTGCGCGCGAACTCCGCACCAAACGTGCCGGAAGCGCCGGTCACCAGCGCCACGCGACCATCGAGCCGCCATGCCGCAATGGGATCAGTCATGGAGTGCTTCCTCAGCGGAGTACCCGATGGATCAGGCGCAGTATAGCACTCTGATGGACGGGCTCGCCGTTCTGCCCGACCCACGCAAGCCGCGTGGCAAACGCTTTTCCTGGCCGCTGCTGCTCACCTTGCTAGCTGCTGGCCTTGCCAGTGGCCAGCAAACCGCTCACGCTATCGCACATTGGATGACGCTTCCCGCCGCCGCATTGCGAGCCGCACTCCCAAACCTGACACGCCTACCAAGCGAGGCCACCCTGCGGCGCACCCTGCGACAGCTCGATGTTGGTCTGCTTGAAGCTGCGCTTGCCCGCCTGAGCGACCCCCAAACCATCGAGGAAACGGCTCGCGGCGAAGTGCTGACGCCCTGTGGCACCCTTCTGCAAGCCCAGACGGTTGATGGCAAAACCCTGCGTGGCGCGACTGCCTGTGGAGCGCCGACCCATCTCGTCAGCCTGGTGCAGCACAAAAGCGGGGTGACTATTGTTCAGCAGGCGGTCGCTCACAAGCGCAGCGAGCTTGCTGCTGTACCAGCCCTGCTCAAAGGTCGCGACTTGACGACACCATCATCACTATGGACGCGCTCTTGACCCAACGCACGCTGGCCGAGCAGATTGTCGCTCAGCAGGGCTACTACCTGATGATTGTGAAGGCCAATCAGCCGCAACTTCGTGACGACCTGCACTGGTTTTTTCAGTTCCCACCAATCGCTGCCGACCGTGAGCAGTGGAACCGGGTCACAACCATCAGCAAAGGGCATGGGCGCCTGGAGGTACGCACGCTCGAATGCACGACTGGTGACTGTGGCTATCTGGGCTGGCCTCACGCCCGCCAGATGATCCAGCGAACCTGTGAGCGGCACGTGTTCCGCACCGGCAAAACCACGACGACGATAACCTACGGGGTGACCAATGTGCCGCCAAAGGAGGCGAGTGCGGCGGTGTTGGAATGTTTGTGGCGGGGCTACTGGACGATCGAAAGTGGCTCGTACCACGTCCGCGACGTGACATTGGGCGAAGACCGCAACCACATGCGCACGGGTCAGGCGCCACAGGCGCTTGCCGCACTACGCAACGGTTTGCTCACCCTGTGGCGGCGTGCCGGTTGGACGAATATGGCTGATGCGGTGTGCGCTACTGGTACCTCGTCTCCGCCGCCCTCGCGTTCATTGGCGCTGCCCGACTTTGACGGCGCCCTAGGTCCCCCCTCCCACCGCTCCAGCATGCGCCAACGCCCGATGCAGAGGTGTGAGGGTTAAGGAAGCAGCCATCATAGCGCTACTCGACGCTGTCGGGCGGACGACGCAGATCGACCGTGATCGTACTGTCAAAGAATCCACCGCGATCATAAACGATCTGCGCCGGCGCCGATTCCTGATCGATCAGGTGGCCAGGAGACTGGTCAGCCAGGCGACAGCGCTTTCGCCTGGGCCAGTTTGTTGTCGGGGGCCAGGGCACGCCGCTGGGAGAGCTCCACGAGCGGGCGCTCCAGCGCCTCGGAGAGCTCAAGCCGTGGCTCTGCCGGGGCGTTCTGGCTCAGGCCGCCTGGCAGTTAGTTCATGGGTGTCGAACGCCGATCATGCATGGCTACGCAGGGCATCACCCATCAGCGCGGCGGCTGCCCGGATGATCAGCCGTGCCGAAGGAATGGCCGCAGTCATCGAGCCGAAGCCATGCACCTGGCCGATTGCGCGTAGTGTGGCGACGGAAACCCCGGCCAGCCGCAGCGCGTGGCCGTACGCCTCGGCCTCATCACGCAGGGTGTCCGCATCGGCTGTCACGATCAGGCCCGGTGGCATGTCACTGAGGTCGGTCGCCAGGACCGGCGAGGCCAGCGGGTCCGCACGCCGATCACGGTCGGGGAGGTAGCAGTCGTCGAAGAAGGCAGCAACCTGGCGCGGGATGCCCACCTCACGGTTCTCGCTATGTGAAGGGTACTCGTTCACAAAGTCGAGTTTAGGGTAGAGCAGCAGCTGGAAGGCGATTGACGGCCCGCCCGGCGCCCGGGCAAGCCTGGCGACACCGGTTGCCAAATTCGCTCCGGCCGAGTCACCGGCGACGGCGAGCCGGCCCGGATCGGCGCCCAATGCGCCCGCCGTACTGGCAAGCCAGACAGTCGCATCGTAGGCATCCTCAAGCCCGGCCGGGAAGGGGTGTTCGGGGGCCAGCCGATAGGCAACGGCGAGCAGCAGGGCGCGGCTCGCGGTGGCCAACTCGCGGCAGAGTGCATCATGGGTATCAAGGTCACCAGCGATGAAACCACCACCGTGAAAGAATGCCACGACGGGAGCTCGCTCCCCGATGCCGTCGGGCCGATAGAGCCGGGCGGGCAGGGTACCCCAGCGCACGGGTACTGTGTGATCCTCAATCGCACCCTCAAACGGAACTGGCGGTGCTATCCCGGCCCGTGAGCGAAATGCCCGCGCAAGCTCAACCAACGGTGGTGAAGGGTTCGAGAGCTCGAACGGCGTCTGCGGTGTACGCCTGATGATCGCCAGGACGTCTGGGTCGAGTGGCTGTGGCATGGGTTCGCTCTCAGGTGGTGGCTCGCACTATCGCCTGGCGCTTTCCGTCGAGGCCTCACGAAGCCGTTCGACATCGCGCATCGGCGTGTTTCGCAGCTATTGTACCGCGCCGTCTCGCTCCCTAAGACAGTCGGGCCCGCGCGCACATCAGCTGGCCATGCGAGCGCCGGGTGCTGGGAATGCGCAGGCGGCGTCGTCCACCACCAGCACCCAGTCCGGCCCACCGAGAGGCGGCCTGAAGCTCGCGCGGGGCACACGCTGCACGAGCCCGATCGCCCGCGCGATGCCTGTGCGAGGATCGTACCACCACGCACGCAACCGCTCACCCGAAAGCATGGTAAGATCCAGTTCGAGTGGAGCAGGGTCCCGGTCGGCCGAGCCAAGCGGAGGGATTCGTGGGGCTGGGATGTAGACCATAGCATAGCGCCCGGCCAGGTCGCGGGTGGCGCGTACATGGTAGGTTCCCGCACCAGGATCGGAACGCAGCATCGACTGATCGGGGATACGGTCGAGGAATGGCCGGGAGAGCATCAAGTCGCGGGCGTAGCGCACCTGGCCCGAGCCCGGTAGATGTAGCGCCTCGTACCAGGGGCGGCGAGCGAGGATCGACGGCAGACCGGGGCGCCACATACACCAGATCGGCCAGCAGCCATACGTGTGGCCGTGAGCGCCCGCAAAGAGCGCCCAGTAGAGCGCCTTGCGGACCTCGTAGTCGTCCAGGTAGCCGCCGTCCAGGTTGATGATGTCGTCCTGGGCATCCTCGTAGCCGGGCTCGGCGTCCATCACCGGGCGCGTGGGGGTAAGCGCATAGTCGTGCTCGATGAAGCGCCAGTTCTCGCGGTTGCGCTTATGGCCACTCTGGCACATATGCAGATCCAGCCAGGGCTCGTCGTGGACATACTCCGACGAGGAGTGCGGCCCCCAGGTGTGGAAACCGATCAGATTCCGGCCACCATCACCCGCGCGCACACCCTCCGCCATAGCGCGCACGATCAGACGCTGTTCCTCACGTTCGATCGGCCGGTCGCCGCCGAGGATCCAGATGATCGGGCGCTCGGCGTAGCGTCGCCCGATGTACTCCCCATAAGCGCGGGCACTCTCCGGTGTAAAGATCTCTGGACCGACACCCCACTTCTGGTTCCATTTGTCGCCCCAGGTGGGTAGCATGCCGATGTGAAGCCCGAGGGATGCGGCCATGTCCACCACCGCATCAACGTGTGCGAAATAAGCCTCGTTTGGGCGCGTCGGGTCACCATCGATCAGCGGGAGATCTCCGCACATGTTCGGCGTGCGCAGGCCGTCCAGTTCGGCCAGGGCCACCGCCTGTATCACGGTGAAGCCCTTGGCCGCCCGGTCGCGCAGGTAACGCTCGGCCTCGGCCATTGTAAGGCGGTGGAAGAGCTCCCAGGCTGTGTCCCCCAAATAGAAGAATGGTGTGCCGTCGTCGTGAACGATGAAGCGACGATTGGTGCTTACGCGCAGCATAGCAAGCCTTTGCCCTCGAGAGCAGCGAGCAGCCGCTACTCCAGTTCGTCACAGAAGATGTACACCCGCGGCGCACCGCCCTCGTCGGGAACCCACCCATCCCCAGAAGCGCGCACACCCTCGCGCACCACCGCGCCGGTGCGTGGATCCATGATCCGGTAGCGGCGTGGCACCGCCTGATCGGCGAAGATCAGCAGCGGCCCCCCTTCAGCGGCATAGCTGAGGTAGAGCTTCCCCGGCACCGTCAGCCCACGCGGGACAAGGGCCAGATCCCAACATGGCCGCATATCGGTGAAGGGCAACCCTTCGAACATGCGCGGCAGCAGCCCGACATAGCGCGAGCCCTCGAACTCCAGCGCCTCGCGCCAGCTGGCGCCCTCGGCCAGGAAGAAGGGTGCATGCCCCGGCTCGCCGGGGCGGAGAACCCACTGCCACAAGCTGCCTGCCCCGTAGACCACCCCCATCGTGCCACCGGCACACAGGTTCGACCACGCCTCATGCCCCTGCCACCAGCCTGCCGCCTTGCCACGTCGGCCGCCATGTTCGTAGGTCGGCTCACCATTCGCCACAGCTTTGACGGGGGTATTACGCCACATGTCGGCCACCCGCTCGGGGATGTGCTCACCGCCGTGGCCGGTCTGGCACCACTGGAAGTCGAGCCAGGGCGCATCCTGGTGAGCGCGGTTATCGGCGTGGGGGCGATAGTGGATGCCCGTCGGCTGGCTGTAGGCATCCCAGGCCTCTACCTCCACGCCACCGGCTGCTACCTGGAGCTCGTAGCCTGAACCATCGCCACCCACAAGGTAAATCACCGGGCGCGCACCGTAGCGGGCCACAAGGTAACGGCAGTAGCGGGCGTACTCTGCGGGCGGCACCACGGGCCCGGCTACGCTCAGGCCCTTCCAGCCGAAGCCGAAGAAGACCGGCTGCAACACCGGCACCAGTTCATGTTCCACCAGGACCCCGAGCAACTGGTCGAGCTCTTGAAAGTAGGCCGGGTTGAGCCGGGTGAGTCGGCCATCCCGCAGATCCTCGAAACCCACGTCGAAGCCTTCGTCTGCGGTACGGTCACGAGGGCCACGGGCGTGCATGTCGGGCTGCACGCTCATGAGCAGCACCGCGTTGAAGCCCCTGGCCTGCCGATTCGCGGCATAGACGCGCGCCTGCTCAACGGTGGCACGCCAGGGCAGGCCCCAGGCTGTATCCCCGGCGAGCAGGGCCGGCCTTCCGTCGGCATGGACGAGGTTGCGGCCACCAGGCGACATGCGCCAGAAGCCGTGACGATAGAAGCGGTGCATGACGTTCGGCTCGGGCACACAGTTGATCGCGCCCGTCTGTCCTGCCAGGCCGCTATCATCGGTAGAGCTGTAGCTCCGCCAGTGCCAGCGCCCCTCGGCCATGGGCGAGGCAAACCGCACCCGCCAGGTACGCCCCCCGTCCCAAAAGGCGGGCCGTCGCAGCGTTACGCCGCTGTCGTGGGTAAACTCAACCCAGACATCGGCGTCGGTATAGCCGTTCGGGTAGTCACGGGCCGCAGTCAGCACGATCTCGCACTCGCGCCAGGGGTGGGTCTGCATACCAATCTCTCCTCAGCGGGGCACAGCCCGACCGCAACGCCGCGACCCCGGTTGCGGCGCGCGCGCGGCCCGCGAAGAACGTATCCTTACCCTGCTGTGTGGAGCAGAGCCCGATCGACGGCGCGCCGCCAGCCGGCGTAGCGATCTTCACGCTCACCGGCGGTCATCCTGGGCTCGAACCGGTCGCGCGGCCTGGGCAACGCACCGATCTCCGCCTCCGAGGCCCAGATCCCCACCGTCATCCCGGCGAGATAGGCGGCGCCAAGGGCCGAGACATCGGACGAGGCGCTGCGAAGCACGGCGCGACCAAGGATGTCGGCCTGGAACTGCATCAACTGATCGTTCTGGCTGGCCCCACCATCCGCCAGGAGGGTGGTCAACTCGGCACCAGCCTCGGCCGCCATCTGGTCAAACACATCGCGCACCTGGTAGGCGATGCTCTCGATGGCTGCCCGGGCCAGGTGGGCAGGGCCTGTCGCCTGGGTAAGGCCAGCGAAGATGCCACGGGCCGCATCGTTCCAGTAGGGCGCGCCCAGGCCCGCGAAGGCTGGCACGAGGTAGACACCCGCGCTCGAATCGACCTGCTCGGCCAGCGCCGCCACGGCCGCCGAGCCGCCCGCGAGCCCCAGCAGGCCGGCGAGCCAGCGCACAGCGGCGCCTGTTACCGTGATATTGCCCTCCAGGGCGAAGACCGGCCGTGGGGCCGCCCAGGCGATCGTCGTCGAGAGCCCACGGGCCGAGATCACCGGCGCGGCGGTAGGCATCATCAGCGACGAGCCTGTTCCGTAGGTAGCCTTGATCGACCCCGGCTCGAAGCCGCCCTGCCCGAAAAGCGCCGCATGCGAGTCACCGATCATCGCGCCGACTGGCACCCCTGCGGGAATGCGCCCGGCGGCTACCGTTGTGCCAAAGTACGACGCGGAAGGCTGGAGGCACGGTAACGCAGCCTGGGGGATACCAAAAAGCGCGCATAGCTCGGGGTCCCACGCCTGGGTGCGCAGGTCGAGGAGCTGGGTGCGCGCCGCATTGGTCAGATCGCAGGCGTGGGACCGCCCGCCCGTCAGGTTCCAGAGCAGCCAGCTATCCACGGTGCCGGCACAGATCTCCCCGGCGGCAGCACGGGCGGCGCCACCTGGCACGTGATCGAGCAGCCAGCGCAGCTTCGAGGCGGAGAAGAGCGGGTCGAGGGCCAGGCCAGTGCGGGCGTGGAGAAGCTCCGCCACCCCTTGCGACCGCAAAGCCTCACAGAAGGCGGCGCTGCGCCGGCACTGCCAGACGACCGCCGGGCCAAGGGGCTCGCCGCTGCGCCGATCCCAGAGCAGCGCCGTCTCACGCTGATTCGAGAGCGCCACCACGGCCAGGGGCGGGTCACCGGCCTGTTCCAGGCAGGCGTCGGCGGCCATGCGAACGCTATGCCACAGGGCACGCCCATCCTGCTCAACCCAGGCCGGCTGCGGGTAGGCCACCTCTACCGGCGCGGCGGCACGAGCCACGATCGCGCCCGATGCGCTCACCAGCAAGGCCTTGGTATTGGTCGTGCCCTGGTCGATCGCCAGGATGAGCTTGTCGTTCATAGTGCTCCTCGTCGCTGAGGCAAGCTGGTTGCCATACCGCCTGACCGTCCCTCGGGTGCTCACCTTCTCGCCCAAGCGCTCACGCTGCGCGACCCATCCGCACCAACTCCAGCGCGGCCGCCCTGATGCCCGCCGCCGTTATGCCAAAATACTCCAACAGCCAGCTGGCCGAGCCCGTCGGGGCAAAGACCCCTGGCACGCCGATGATGCGCATCGGTACGGGGTAGGCCGTACTAACGACCTCAGCGACCGCGCCGCCCAGGCCGCCATAGATCGTATGCTCCTCGACGGTTACGATCCGACCCGTCTCACGCGCCGCCGCGAGGATGGCCTCGCGATCGATCGGCCGCACTGTCGCCATGTTCAGCACCCGGGCGCTGATCCCGTCGGCCGCAAGCAGGACGGCAGCGTCCAGAGCCCTGGAAACTACCGTGCCATTGGCAATAATCGTCACGTCCGAGCCGGTGCGCAACAGAGCCGCCTGGCCTACCGCGAATTGATAGCCAGAGTCATGCACCGCCGGCACACCCATACGGCTCACTCGCAGGAAGACCGGGCCGTAGTGCGCGGCGGCAAAACGGAGCGCCTGCGCTGTCTCGATCGGATCGGCGGGGACAATCACGGTCAGATTGGCGATCGCCCGAGTCCAGGCCAGATCCTCAATGGAGTGGTGTGTGGGGCCCAACTCTCCGTAGGCCATACCGGGGCTCATCCCGCACAGCTTGACATTCGCGTCGGAGTAGGCGACATCGGCCTTAATCTGCTCGAGGGCCCGGCCCGTCAGGAAGCACGAAGCGGCGCAGACGAAGGGCAACTTCCCGGCATTGGCCAACCCGGCGGCCACCCCGACCATGTTCTGCTCGGCGATACCAACGTTGATCAGGCGCCCGGGGAAGCGCTTCGCGAAATCGCCGACCTTGCTAGAGCCGATTGAGTCATTGGCGACGATACATGCTCGCGGGTCTTCGAGCGCGATCGCCTCCAGCGTCCTGGCGAAGGCATCCCGGCAGTCGTACAGGGTGGTCATGCTAGTCCTCACCTCTCTCTAGCTCGCTGAGGGCCAGCGCGTACTCCTCGTCGTTCGGGACTTTATGGTGCCAGGCCACCTGGTCGCGCATAAAGGAGACTCCCTGCCCCTTGTGGGTGTTGGCAATGATACAGCTTGGCTGCCCGGGGTTGAAGGGCAGGCTCTGGAAGAGGTCCAGCAAGGCGCCATGGTCGTGGCCGTCCACCTCGCGCACGTACCAGCCGAAAGCGCGGAACTTGTCGCCGAGAGGATCGAGGCCCATCGTACGCTCGGTCAGATCGCCTTGCTGGAGCCGGTTGCGGTCGACGATCAAGGTCAGGTTGTCGAGCCGGTAGTGAGCCGCAGCCATCGCCGCTTCCCAGTTGCTGCCCTCCTGGAGCTCGCCATCGCCGGTGAGCACGAACGTGCGCCAGGTAGCGTTACTCAGCTTAGCACCGATGGCGCAGCCGACCGCAACAGGGAAGCCGTGGCCGAGCGGCCCTGTATTGGTCTCTACACCTGGCACCTTCGTGCGGTTAGGGTGCCCATTCAGCCGCGAGAGGGGCTGCATGAAGGTGGCCAACTCCTCGATTGGCATAAAGCCAGCAACGGCCAGAGTCGTGTAGAGGGCGGCTGCGGCATGGCCTTTGCTAAGAATGAAGCGGTCGCGGTCCGGCCAATCGGGACGGCTGGGGTCCACATTGAGGACGGCGAAATAGAGCGTGGTAAGGATGTCGATCGCGGATAACTCGCCGCCGATATGGCCGAGGCGGGCCCGGTGGACCATTGTAAGATCGTGGCGACGGATGGTAGCGGCCAGCTGCTGCAACTTATCGACCTGGACCGTATCGACCATGACAGGTCTCTCCCCTAGTGCGATTGCACACAAGCATGCTGGTGGTCAGGAATGAGGGCGGGCTCAGAACCCGGGCGGGCCTCCAGCTCGCCCGGCGCTTCGGACATCCCCAGGGGGCAGCCACCGGGCCTCACAGCCTCGCGCCCATCGCAGGAGCGGAGGCGAGCGCCACGGGTAACGCTGGTTGGCCCTCCGCCACCTCCCTCCCTCCGAGGAAACGGTCGGCAGACTTGCGACAAACAGGATGAGCACACCGGCGAGATGAATATTTATTCTTGTATGATAGTATATTCCTCAGTGGGACGAGTATAGTATGTGCAAGGCCCCCTGTCAAGGCATCACCGCTGTATCGGCTCCCGTGCTATGATTCACGCTCAAGTCCACTCGTGGGCCACGTGCCACAAGCGGTGCCATTGGCTGCCGCAGCCCGCCCCCACCGCGAACGCGGCATTCCCCACTCCCTTGCACCGGAGCGAGGCCTGCCCTGTGAAAACGGTGGAGGAAGGGTATGGCTGGGGCCACACCAGGTGACCCACCGGTTGCTCAGAGGTTCGGCACGCACAGTTGAGAGGTGCCTCGTGGCTCGCAATGACGAACTCCGCCTGATTGCCAAAGTCGCCCGCCTGTACTACGAGCACAAGGCCCGCCAGGCCGATATTGCCTCCCAGCTCGACCTCTCGCAGGCGACGATCTCACGCTTGCTAAAGCGCGCCGAGGAGGAGCAGATCGTGCGCATCACGGTCAACGTCCCCCACGGGGCCTTCACGGAGCTCGAGGAGGAGCTCCAGGCGGCCTACGGGCTGAAGGAGGCGATCGTCGTCGAGAGCAGCGAGGACGAAGAACAGATCATGCGCGACATCGGCGCGGCAGCGGCCTACTACGTCGAGTCGACCCTGAAGCCCGGCGAGGTGATCGGCATCTCCTCATGGAGCTCCTCGCTCCTGGCCACAGTCGACGCCATGCACCCGCTCCCCCGCTCGACCACTGCGCAGGTTGTGCAGATCCTCGGTGGCGTCGGCAATCCGGCGGCCGAAGGCCACGCGGCCCACCTCACGCGCCGCATGGCCACCCTCACCCGTGGCACCGCAACGTTTCTGCCCGCGCCAGGCATCACTGGTTCACCTGAGATGACCAGAGTTTATCTCGAAGACCCCTATGTTCGCCCGGCCATCGCCTGCTTTGAAAAAGTAACACTCGCCCTGGTCGGTATCGGCACGGTCGAACCCTCAAAGCTGCTGACCAGCAGCGGGAACATTTTCAACCTCGATGAGCTCGAGCTATTGCGCCAACGCGGCGCGGTTGGCGACATCTGCCTGCGCTTCTTTGATCAGAACGGTGCACCGGTACTTACCCCCCTCAACGACCGGGTGATCGGCATGCGTCTCGAGCAACTGCGCAAGGTGCCACGCTCGGTCGGCATCGCCGGAGGCCGGCGCAAACTCCAGGCCATCCAGGGCGCCCTCGCCGGTCGCTGGATCAATGTGCTCGTTACCGACAGTCGCACCGCTGCCGACCTCGTGGCGCACGTGCGTCAGGGAGCACCCGTCGATCGGCGCTAGCACGCGAAGCCTGCCATGCCCCAGCGGGCCTACCACCCATTCGAACGCGCTCGGTCTGGTAGAACCTGCTGAGCTTCCCATGGCTCTGGGTTGAGTCTGGCCAGGCACCAGCACAGACGGCGGTACCAGTTTCGACCGTTTTCAGCAAGATCATCTTGACAGGCCAGGTGAAGCCTCCTATAATCACGCCATTCCACAAAATATTTCTTCATACTAGAATAAATATTCAGAGCTGAACCGAACAGAAAGGAGGTACTCAGGTAGCGGTGCCAACCGCTGCAAGCCCCTCAGCGTCGCTGTCAGACGGCAGCATAGCGTTGTGAGGAGCCTCACAGGAAATCACAGTCGCAGGCAATGACTGTGGCTACGATCCCGCCAATGTTGGCAGGCAGCTATACATCGAGCAACCGCTCATAGCGCTCCATGGAGGAAACGACCATGACAAAGGCGTTCCGGTTCCCGCGAGTCCTGTTCCTGCTGCTCACCGTACTGAGCATGGTCGCCTGTAGCGTCCCGCCCACAACGCCACAGAGCCAGACTCCCACCGAACCCCCGGCCCAGAGTGGCGCGGCCGAGGCAACCACGGCGCCCGCCGCTGCTGAGGCCACTGCAGCCCCCGCCCCCAGCGGCGACGACACCCTCACCGACGTAGGCACCCCCCGCAGCGAAACCCTGATCTTCCAGACCTTCGACCGCCAGACTGCCAACCCCGACCTGCACAACCCGCTGATGAACGGCTACGCGCTCTGGCGCGGCTTCCGTGAGCTTGGCTGGGGCTACCTCTGGGAGATGGACACCGGCACTGGCCAGTCCTACCCCGAACTGGCCGCCGAACTGCCCGAAGTGCTGAACGACGAGCACACCCGCTTCCGCGTCAAGCTGCGCGAGGGCATCTACTGGAGCGACGGCGTCGAGTTCACCGCCGACGACGTGATCTACACCCTCGACACCTACTTCGAGAACCGGGACAAACTGACCTACTTCGGCATCAGCGTCATCACCAACTACGTCAAGTCCTACGAGAAGATCGACGACTACACCTTCGAGATCGAAACGATCAACCCGGCCTACGACTTGTCAACAGTGCTCGGCGTGTACACCTGGGGCTCGGCCTTTAACATCGTACCCAAGCATATCTTCGAGAAAGAGGCCGACGTCGCCGCGTTCCGCAACACCAACCCCGTCACCCTTGGCCCCTACGTGGTGAAGGAGTTTGACCCCAACGGCTTCTGGCAGCTCTGGGAGCGCCGCGAGGACTGGGAGCGCTCGGCCTGGGGTTGGCAGGGCGAGCCGAAGGCGAAATACGTGCTCTACAAGGACTTCGGCCCGGAGGAGACCCGCGTGCTGGCCTTCCTCGAAAACCAGTACGACGTGGACACCTTCATGAGCCCCGAGAGCATTAAGGCTGCTGTGGCTCAGAACGCCGCCATCAGCCCGTATTCGCCCACCATGCCCTACCACGACATGAACGACGCCTGCAGCTATGGCATCCTTATGAACCAGCATAAGGCGCCGCTGGACCAGGCCGAGGTGCGCTGGGCTTTGGCGCTCGCGCTCGACCTCCAGGATGTAGGCATCAACGCCCTGAGCGGCGAATTCAAGGCCTCGCCCCTACCGATGGCCGACACCCAGATCCTCAACCCGATCTACTTTGCGCCGCTGCAAGGCTGGCTGAACGACTTCGCCCTGAGCGACGGCTATAAGCCCTTCAATCCGAACTTCGGCGCCGATCTGGTGGGCCGGCTGAGCGAGATGGGCCTCCCCGCCGAGGATATGCCGCAGGGTGATGAGGCGATCCGCAGCGCGTTCGGCGTGGGCTGGTGGAAGTACGACCCGGCTCAGGCCGAGAAGCTCCTGGGATCGGTGGGTATCACCAAGAACGCCGACGGGATCTACACCCTGCCCGATGGCAGCGTCTGGGAACTTGAATTCGTGATCCCCGACGACTGGAACAAGGTGATGCAGCGCGTGGGCTTCTCGATTGCCGACAGCTGGCGCAAGGCCGGCATTCAGGTGAACGCCCGCCAGGTAGACAACGCCGAGTTCGGCACGGTGCAGAACACCAACAGCCAGCTCACCACGTTGCTGAACTGGACCAACTGCATCTTCAGCCCGAACTACTTGAACGCCTGGCGCAGCATCCAGCCCGAGTACCTGCTGCCCGCCGACTCGCCCGATACCATCACCGGCAACATGTACCGCTGGAGCAACCCGCAGGTCTTTGATCTGGTGAAGGCCAGCTACAGCCAGGAGCCAACCTCGCCAGAGTTTCAGGAGTATGGTCGGGAGATCATCAAGGCCTTCATCACGGATATGGCCTACATCAACCTGATGAACATCCCAACCACCATCCCTACCAATAACACCTACTGGACGAACTTCCCCAAGGCTGACAACCCCTACGCCGTGCCCTACTCCTGGTGGAGCTCAGCCAAGATGATCCTCCAGAATATCGAGCCAACTGGCGCGAAGTAGCACACGCGTGTCCGTAACGGGGGCTACCATGTGGTGGCCCCCACCCAGTAACGCAGAGGTGCGGTATGGGGCTCCTACACTACGTCGGACAGCGCCTGATCACCTACGTGCTGGTGCTGTTCATCGGCATCTCGATCACCTTCTTCCTCCCACGGCTGATGCCAAACGACCCGATCGACGGCTATATCGCCCAGATCCAGAGCCGGGCGGGACAGACGCTCAGCCCCGAGGCGGCGGCAGAGATCCGCGCAACGCTCTCGGAGCTCTACGGCCTGGAGGGGAGCCTCTTCACCCAGTATCTCAACTATATGCGCCGGGTGGTGTTTGGCTTCGACTTCGGGCCCTCCTTCTCGGCCTTCCCACGGCCGGTCTCCGAGCTGATCGCGCTGGCGCTCCCCTGGACACTCGGACTGCTGACCACCACCACGGTGATCTCCTGGCTCTTAGGCAACCTGATCGGGCTGCTGGCCGGCTACTACCACAACCGCCGCCTTGCCACCGGCCTGGAGGTGCTGGGGGTGCTGATCTACCCGATCCCCTACTACATTCTGGCCCTCACGCTGATCCTGCTCCTGGCCTACACCTGGAAGATCTTCCCGATCTCTACCACCATCAGGCCGGCGCCCCTGAGCCTGGCTCAACTCGGCTCCATCCTCTACAACTCCGCACTCCCAGCCCTCACGCTGGTGATCGCCGGCTTCGGCTGGAACATCCTCAGCATGAAGGCGCTGGCGGTGAGCACCAAGGAAGAGCCCTACGTCAGCTTTGCACGCCTCAAGGGTACCAGCGATGGCACGCGCATGTTCCGCTATGTCTTTCGCAACGCGCTGCTGCCCCAGGTAACGGCCCTGGCCCTCTCTCTCGGCACGATCTTCAACGGCGCGCTGCTCACTGAGATGCTCTTCTCCTACCCGGGGCTGGGCCTGCTGATGCGTACTGCCGTTGGCAACGGCGACTACAACATGCTCTACGGCACCATCACCATGACGATCGTTGCCGTAGCCACCGCCGCCCTGGTGATCGACCTGATTTACCCGCTATTCGACCCGCGCATCCGCTACAGGTGAACCTATGAAGCAACTCCTCCGTCTTCGCGGGGCCACAGCCCTGCCAGCTGGCGAGTCGGTCGAGGTGCAGCGCGGGCGCCTCAGGCTGAACCTGCGGCTGAAGTTCGGGCTGAGCATCCTGGCCTTTTTTATCGTCGCCAGCTTTACCCTGCCCTTCTTCACCGACGTCAACCCCGCCGAGCAGGGCACCTACCTGAAGAACCTGCCGATGAGCTGGAAGCATCCGCTTGGCACCAATACGCAGGGCCAGAGCATCTTCTGGTACCTCGTCTTCGCGGTGCGCAACTCCCTGCTCCTCGGCATTGCGGTGGCCAGCTGCATCAGTGTGATCGCAACGCTGGTGGGCCTCAGCGCCGGTTACATCGGCGGTTGGTACGAGCGGCTCGTGATGCTGCTGATCGATGCGGTGATCACCATCCCGGTGCTGCCCATTCTGATTATCCTGGGCGCGCTGGTGCGCGGCAAGACCTCATTCTTCCTCGTCGGGCTGATCATCGTCTGTTTCGGGTGGGCCTGGGGCGCCCGCACGGTGCGCTCGCTTGCGCTCTCGCTACGCGAGCGTGAGTTTGTGAACATGGCCCGCTTCTCTGGCGCCAGTACCTTCCAGATTATCACCCGCGAGATCTTCCCCTACGTTTACGCCTACATGGTCGTGAACTTCATCAACACCATCCTGTTCGCGATCAATACCGAAGCTGCTCTCGCCGTGCTCGGCCTCTCCAAAGTCGAGGTGCCAACGCTCGGCTCGATCCTCTTCTGGGCCCTGAACTACAACGCCCTCTTCATCGGCCAGCGCACATGGGTGATCGCTCCGATCGTCGCCACTGTGCTCCTTTTCCTGGGTCTTTTCCTCACTTCCACCGGCTATAACGATCTCTTCGCCGCACGACGGGGGCGCGCATGATCAAGCTGAACAATATTGTCGCTACCTACACCACCCGGCGTGGCCAGGTGAATGCGGTAGACGGCGTGAGCCTGGAGATTCCCCGGGGAATTATCCTCGGCATTGCCGGCGAGTCGGGGTGCGGTAAGAGTACCCTGATGAAGGTGATCTACGGTGACATCGGCTATCCCCTCGCCCTGAGCAACGGCGGTGTTGAGTACGGCTTCGCAGACGAGAAGGGCCACCCCGTCACCAGCGCGACGATCCGCAAGCAGTGGTTCCGCCGTATCTCCTACATTCCCCAGAGCTCTATGAGCTCAATGAACCCTGTGGTGCGCATCCGCGAGCAGTTCGTAGATTTCCAGGGCCCTGGCCTGAACAAGGCGAAGGTGCTGGAGGAGGTGCGCGCATACATCAGGCAGCTCGATCTCCCCGCCGAAGCGATCGACGCCTACCCTCACCAACTCTCCGGCGGTATGCGCCAGCGGGTAATGGTGGCGATGGCAACCTTCTTTCAGCCCGATCTTATCCTTGCCGATGAGCCAACCACGGCCCTCGATGTGGTCGTGCAGAAGGGCATCCTGCTGCTACTGATGGAGCTGCAGGCAAAGATGCGGAATACGATCATCTTCGTCTCCCACGATATGGGTGTGCACTATCAGATCACCCACAAAATGCTGATTATGTACGCCGCCCGAGCCGTGGAGTACGGCGACTCGGAGGCGATCTTCAAGGCTCCACTGCATCCCTACACACGCATGCTGATCCGCTCGCTACCGACGATCGGCGATACCCAACTACGCGAGGGTGTGTCGGGCCGTCCGCCGAGCCTCTGGGAAAATCTCCAGGGCTGTCGCTTCGCTGCCCGCTGTCCCCTGGCCACCGAGCTCTGCCGTACCCGTGATCCGGCCTTCATCGAGCACCGCCCCGGGCAGTTCGCGGCCTGCCACTACCCTGGCGAGCAGTCCATCCCCCTGGAGGCCGCAGCATGACGACAATCATCAAAGCCGAGGGCCTGAACAAACACTATCGCCTTGGCAGCATGCTACGCAAGGTGAGCATTAACGCCCTTGATAACGTGAATCTCGCCGTTGAGAGCGATGAGCCTGTGATCGTCAGCATCGTCGGCGAGTCTGGCAGCGGCAAAACCACCTTGGCCAAGGTGGTGCTGCGCCTGGTTGAGCCATCCTCCGGCAAGGCCGTGGTCTACGACACGGTGGTGGCTGGCGCCGGCCAGCAGACCGATCCGGTCGCCTTTCTGCGCACGGTGCAGCCGATCTTCCAGAACCCCTTCGAGGCCTTCAGCAGCTACCGGACGGTCGATGCCTACCTCGCCGACACGGCCCGCCGGGTGAACCGCCTCGACGGCCCTGCGGCCACACGCGCGATTGAGGAGGCGCTGGCCGCCGTGGGGCTGAAGTACCAGGACGTGAAGGGCAAGTACCCCAACCAGTTCTCCGGCGGCGAGCTGCAGCGCGTGTCGATCGCCAGGGCCCTCATCCCGCAGCCGAGCATTATCATTGCCGACGAGCCCGTGAGCATGATCGACGCCTCACTGCGCATGAACATCGTGAATCTGTTCCTGCGCCTGAAGAAGGAGTACCGCACGAGCTTCCTCTATATCACCCACGACCTGGCGACCGCCTACTACATCAGCGACTATATCGCGGTGATGTACCGCGGCTCGATCGTGGAGGTTGGCCAGGCTCGTCAGGTGCTCGCTAGCCCCCAGCACCCCTATACCAGGCTACTGCTCGACTCGATCCCCTCGACTAATCGGAAATGGACAGGCCGTGGCTTTGTGGCCTCGGACATCGAGACGAAAGAGTTTCAGCTGACGGGTTGCAAGTTTGCGAACCGCTGCCCCCTCGTCCAGCAGATCTGCCGGACGCAGCGCCCCGAGCCACGGCGCCAGGACGACGGTCGCGACGTCTACTGCCACTTCGTCTGACTTGCCTGAAGGAAGCCTAACAATGACGTTCACCACCAATGGTGCGGAGATCGAGCAGTGGGATGTCTTCGAGTTGACGCTCCACGGGAGCGCCGAGGGCAATCCCTTCCTCGATGTGGCGCTCTCCGCCCGCTTCAGTTACAAGCACCGCACGATTGAAGTAGACGGCTTCTACGACGGCGACGGTGTCTACAGGGTGCGCTTCATGCCCGACACGCCCGGCCCCTGGCGCTTCAGCACCCGCAGCAACCGCGAGGAGCTGAGCGGCCACGAGGGCGGCTTTAGCTGCGTTCCGGCCTCGGCCGGCAACCACGGCCCCGTGCGCGTGGTCAATACCTTCCACTTCGCCTACGCCGACGGCACGCCCTACAAGCAGATCGGCACCACCTGCTACGTCTGGAACCATCAGGGTGACGAACTGGAAGAGCAGACCCTCGCGACCCTGCGCGCTTCGCCCTTCAACAAGCTGCGCATGTGCGTCTTTCCCAAGCACTACGCCTACAACGAGAATGAGCCCGAGAGCTACCCTTTCCCCTGTCTCTCCAGGGGCAGTAGCAAATGGACCGGTAGCTGGAAGGTGGATGTGCAGGAGGGCTGGAGCTTCGACTTCACCCGCTTCGAGCCCGACTTCTTCCGCCACCTGGAACTGCGGGTGGGCCAGCTGCGCGACCTGGGTATCGAGGCTGATCTTATCCTTTTCCATCCCTACGACCGCTGGGGCTTCGCCACCATGGACGCCGCAACGGACGACCGCTACCTGCGCTATGTGGTGGCGCGCCTGGCGGCCTACCGCAATGTGTGGTGGTCGCTGGCCAACGAGTTTGATTTCATGCACACGAAGCACATGGCCGATTGGGACCGCTTCTTCCGCATCGTGCAGGAGAGCGACCCCTACGGACACCTGCGTTCCATCCACAACGGCCACGTGCTCTACGACCACAGCAAGCCCTGGGTGACCCACCAGAGTATCCAGCGCCACGACCTGAGCCAGGTGAAGCTCTGGCGAGAGCAGCACGGCAAGCCGGTGGTGGTGGACGAGTGCTGCTACGAGGGTAATATCTGGCAGTTCTGGGGCAACATCTCGGCCCAGGAGCTGGTGCATCGCTTCTGGCTCGGCACAGCCAACGGCGGCTATGTGGGCCACGGCGAGACCTACGAACACCCCGACGACATCCTCTGGTGGGCCAAGGGCGGCGTGCTGCACGGCGAGAGCGCCCCGCGCCTGGCCTTCCTGCGACGCATCCTGGAGGAGGGGCCTGCCGAGGGCCTCGAGCCAGCGGCGGAGGTGGCACGCTGGCTGCCTGTAGCGGGCAAGCACCACACCTATTACCTGGCCTACTTCGGGGTGCACCAACCCGCGCAGGTGAGCTTCAGCTTGCCCGACGGCGAACGCTACCGCGCCGAGATCATCGACACATGGGCGATGACGGTAACACCAGTGGCGGAACCGGTGGTAGGTGGCACACCACTGCGGCTGCCCGGCAGGCCGTATCATGCGGTGGTCCTCCGCCGGATCCTCTGATATAGCAACAACACCAGGAGGTCCCCATGGCACGCGCGACTCTCGGCGTGATCCTCGGCAACCGTGATTTCTTTCCCGACCGGCTCATCAGCGAAGCGCGCCGGGATCTGGTCGCCCTCTTCGAGGAGCTTGACATCGAGGCAGTACTACTCGAAGAACATGACACCAAGCTTGGATCCGTCGAGACCTTCCAGCACGCCCGCCGCTGCGCCGACCTGTTCCGCCAGCACCGTGACAGGATCGAGGGTGTGCTCGTCTGTTTGCCCAACTTCGGCGACGAGAAGGGCGTGGCCGACACCCTGCGCATGGCCGATCTCGGTGTGCCAGTGCTCGTACAGGGCTACCCCGACGACCTGGACCAGCTGAGTGTCGAGCGACGCCGCGACGCCTTCTGCGGCAAGATCTCCGTCTGTAATAACCTGCGACAGTACGGCATCCCTTTCAGCCTCACCGAGGAGCATACCGTTCACCCCCTCTCGGATAGCTTCAAGGCCGACCTGAAGAAGTTCATCGGCATCTGCAAGGTGAAGGGTGGGATGAAAGGTCTGCGGCTTGGCGCGGTGGGCGCTCGCCCCGGTAATTTCAATACCGTGCGCTACAGCGAGAAATTGCTGGAGCAGGCCGGGATCACCGTAGTGACGGTCGACTTCTCGGAGATCCTTGGCAACGCTCAGCGCTTCAGCGATGATCACCCACGAGTGAGCGACAAACTCCGCGAGATCCAGGCTTACGCGCGTCACGGCAGCGTACCGACCAGGAAGATGGTGCTGATGGCGAAGCTCGGTCTCGCCCTGGGCGACTGGATGGCGGCCAATGAGATCAAGGCCACCGCGCTCCAGTGCTGGACGTCGCTCCAGCAGAACTATGGCGTCAACGCCTGCACGATCATGAGCATGATGAGCGAGAACCTGCTACCGAGCGCCTGCGAGGTCGATATCACCGGCGTGCTGGCGATGTACGCCCTGCAGCTGGCATCGGGTACGCCAAGCGCACTCGTCGACTGGAACAACAACTACGCTGGCGACCCCAATAAGTGCGTCTTCTTCCATTGTGGCAACTGGGCCAGGAGCTTCCTGCCTGATATCGAGATCTCGGTGGCGCCCATCCTCGGTTCGACACTCGGCGTTGAGAACACCTACGGCGCCCTGGCCGGCCGCACACCCGCCGGGCCGATGAGCTTCGCCCGCATCAGCACCGATGACCGCGAGGGCCGTATCAGGGCCTACGTCGGCGAGGGGCGCTTCACCGATGATCCGTTGCAAACCTTCGGTAATCGCGCAGTGGTAGAGGTTCCCGGCCTCCAGAAGTTGATGAAGTATATCTGCAAGCAGGGCTTCGAGCATCACGTCGCGATGAGTGGCGCGCATGTCGCCGATGTGCTGGTGGAGGCCTTTGAGAACTACCTCGGCTGGGAGACGTACCACCACCAGGGGTAGGTCATCCCCCACAGCCGCCCGACAACCACGACGGCCCCTCCGTGTTGGAGGGGCCGTCTGCTCGTGCTGGATCGTAGCGCCTGAATGGAGGCGACGGCGGGAATCGAACCCGCGAATGGCGGTTTTGCAGACCGCTGCATTACCACTTTGCTACGTCGCCGCGCTGGGCCGCATTGTAGCACGGGAGCCCGGGCCGCGCAAGGCGGGGGCAGGCACCAGCGCCGGGGTGCCTGCGGGTGTCCCCACGCTAGCGGGATCCCGGCAAGCGTACCAGCGCGGAGCCTGCGTGGGGAGGGGCTCCGCGCCAGTGGGCTTCTCCTCCGCGCAATAGTCGCGGGCGCCAGGGCCCCTCAGCTCGGGCGGTCGGGCGGCGGGAGCGTGACCGAACGCTCCTCCTCGACGGCCACCACCCCCACGACACGCCGCAACTCCTCCAGTCTACCCGCCTCGATCCGCCCGGTAACGACCCCGAGCGGCTCCAGCCGCCGCTCCACGCTGAGGCCGGCCCGCTCACAGGCGCCAACAGTTGCCTCGTAGGGCTCCGTCGCCCCCAGCGTGACCACAACGCTGATCTCCGCCATGTGCGCACCTCCTGTGGCGCCGCGCCCATCGGCTGGCTCCTCACGGTAGCGTACCACGCTCAGGGCGCCTGCACCAGCCCCGCGCCAATGTCGCGGGCGGGCTGGGCCAGCCTGCGAGCAGACTGGAGCAGCAGCCAGCCGAGGGGCCCCCCGCGCATCGCCGGGTTGGCCTCCAGCAGTAGCGCGGCGATCCCGGCGACGTGTGGCGTGGCCATGCTCGTGCCCCGCAGGCGGATGTAGCGCTCGCCGTGGGGCCAACTCGAGAGCACGCCCACCCCGGGCGCCGCAAGGTCGATCTGGCCGCCCTGACCGGCGAGCCCTCCACAGGAGAAGGATGCCACCGCGAGCTGCTGATCGAGCGCGCCGACCGCGATGATCGAGGGGCAGTTGGCGGGGTGGCCAACAGGGTTGATCCGCGCCGGGCGCGCGCTCTCGTTCCCCGCCGCAGCGATGATCAGGCTGCCCCGAGCGAGCAGACGCCTGGCCACCGTCTCGTAGACCACCGAGAAGCTCTGACCGAGCTGGGCCGCCGCGCCGAGCGACATCGAGATGATCGCACAACCGTTGCCGAGAGCCCAGTTGATCCCGGCCAGAATCCCGCCGTCGCTCCCGCTCCCCTGGTTGCTTAGCACCTTGCCCGCGTAGAGCTCCGCCCCATAGGCGACCCCGTAGCGCGGTGCACGGGCGGGCCTGAGCGGGCCGCAGGCCGTGCCAATGCAGTGCGTGCCGTGCCCGTGGGCGTCCTGCACATCCTCTCCGGCGATGAACGAGGCGGTGGCGATCGGCCGGGTGAGAAAATCGGGGTGAGTCAGATCGATCCCGGTATCGAGCACGGCGAGGCGCACCCCCCTGCCGCTGTACTGCGAGCGGTGCGCGCCCGTGGCCTGAAGGCCCCAGGTATACTCCGTCTCCACCAGGGGCGGCTGCTCGGCCACGCTCGCCCGCAGGCTCGCCTGCTCGGCCAGAACCCGCTCCACCGCCTGGCTTACGCCGTCGCGGTAGCCGCGCAGGTAGCTGGCCAGGCCCCCGTCGTCCGCGATCGCGTGGACCATCCGCTCCGGCTCGACAACGATGATCCCCCCCGCGCGCTCCGCCGCCCCACCGAGCGCCCGGGTCTGCTCCGGGTCACCCGCGAACACCGCGACACCCAGTTCGGCGAAGACGACGCTGGCGCCTGCGGCGAGCGCCGCCGCGACATCCTGGGGCGCGTCGCTCGCGCTGACCGCGCTCATCGAAACGCCCGTAGCGTCGTTGACCCCACGCGCGGCCTCATCCACGGCATCCTGGTCCATCAGGACGAGATAGCGTCCGGTCGTCTCCGGCGCGCGAGCGATTGCGCCGCTCAAGGTTCCATCCTGCTCCATAGCCTGATCCTCCTGGCCCCGCGCCACCACAGGCGACGAGGCGATGCATCAAGGGGCGCGGCGCGTTGCCTCTGTACGTGCGTCGTCCTGCCGCGCTGCGTCCCCAGGCGGCGCCAGATGCGCCGTGCGGCTCGCTCCTAAAAGAGCGTGCGGCAGCACGTTTCTTGTGCGATCCCGGCGGCCTGCGTCCGGCGTCAGATGCGGTATCATAGCCGGTGCCGCGCGCCGCCGAGCCTGCCCGGAGCGGGGCCGGCTAGCTTGTGGGGCGCCAGCCCGCCCTGCCCGCGCCATGACTACAGGAGAGGCATGACACCGCTGCGCATCGTTCAGGTGGGGATGGGCCGCTGGGGCCGCGATTGGGCCAGGCTCCTCTCCCAGCACCCCGAGCTCGTCCAGCCCGTCGCCTATGTCGATCTCGCGCCCGCCATGCTCGCGCAGCTCCAGGCCGACAACGGCGTGGACGCCGAGCGCTGCTTCCTCTCCCTTGCCGACGCACTCCAGGCCGTCGACGCCGATGCCGTGCTCATTACCACGGCGCTCGGCGGCCACGTCCCCACGGCGCTTGAGGCCCTGGAGGCCGGCAAGCACGTCCTGGTGGAGAAGCCCTTTGCCCCATCGCTGGCGGAAGGGCGTCGTGTCGTGGAGCTCGCGGCCAGACGCGGCCTCACCTTGATGGTCAGCCAGAACTACCGCTTCTTCCCCGCCGCCCGGACGGTCGCCGCCCTGATCCGCGAGGGTTCGCTCGGGCCAGTGGGCGGAGTGAGCATCCACTTCCGCAAGTACGCCAACGCCGCCCCACCGGGAACCAACTGGCACTATCAGCTCCGCCAGCCCCTGCTCGAAGATATGTCGATCCACCACTTCGACCTGATGCGCTTCGTGCTCGGCCATGAGCCGCAGGTGGTGACATGCCATGCCTGGAACCCGCCCTGGAGCAACTTTCGCGACCCGGCGAGCGCCGCCGCCATCATCCGCTTCACCGGCGGGGCCGTCGTCGATTACCGCGGGAGCTGGGTAAGCACCGGCGTGCCGACGCTCTGGTCCGGCGATTGGCAGATCGAGTGCGCAGAGGGGGTGATCTCCTGGAGCAGCCGCGATGACAGCGGCACCGCATCCGACGCCGTGACCATTCGGATGCGTGGTAAGCGCTCGCGGCGCGTGCCGCTACCGGAGCTGCTCTACCCCGATCGGGTGGGCGTGGTAGAGGCGTTTGCCACGGCCATCCGTGACCGCAGCGAGCCTCAGACAAGTGGCCGCGACAACCTCGGCAGCCTGGCCCTGATGTTCGCCGCAATCGAGTCCGCCAGGTGTGGCCTCCCGCAGACGCTCAACACCCACCCTGGCACGCTTTCGGCGTAGGGATCGTAGCAATCGATGTGAGGGCCACGCACTGGCTCAGCTCCCAGCGCCACACAGCCCCGGGTGGGGTTTGTAGCGCTCTGGAGCTGAGGCCGGATCACACGAGGCCGCCATTGGCATCAAGGCGCAGGAACCAGGAGCCCTGCGCCACCGCCTGAGGATGCGGCGCCAAACGCACGGTACAGCGCCGCGAAAGATTCTACCTCCAGGGAGCAGAACCCATGACCACACCAGTACGCGTGACCGTCTGGAACGAGTATCGCCACGAGCGCCGCGACCCGAAGGTTGCCGCGATCTACCCCGACGGCATCCACACCACGATCGCGGCCGGGCTACGCGAGCACGGGCTTGAGGCCCGCACGGCGACGCTCGATGAGCCGGAGCACGGCCTCACCGACGAGGTGCTGAACACCACCGATGTGCTGATCTGGTGGGGTCACAGTGCCCACGGCGAAGTTGCTGACGACGTGGTAGCCCGGGTGCAGCAGCGTGTCCTCGCCGGGATGGGGCTGATCGTGCTGCACTCCGGCCACTTCTCGAAGATCTTCAGGGCCCTGATGGGCACGAGCTGCGACCTGAAATGGCGCGAGGGCAACGACCGCGAGCTGCTCTGGGTAGTGGCGCCAGGGCATCCCATCGCCGAGGGCCTCGGTGAACTGATCATGCTCGACCAGGAGGAGATGTACGGCGAGCACTTCGACATCCCACCCCCGGAGACGCTCGTGTTTATCAGTTGGTTCAGTGGCGGCGAGGTGTTCCGCAGCGGCGCCTGCTACACGCGCGGCGCCGGGCGCATCTTCTACTTCCGCCCCGGCCACGAGACCCACCCGACCTACCACCACCCCGAGGTGCAGCGGGTGATCGCCAATGCGGCCCGCTGGGCCGCCCCAGGGTACGTCGCCACGCGATCGTATGGCAACCGGCCCCCCCACGTCCCCGGCTCCTGATCGTAGCCACATCTCTTTCCCGGTACCGCGCCGGGGGCATGACATGTGTTCCTGCCCCCAGTGGGCAGAACGGTACAGCAATCCTAGGCTGGCGCCCCTTTGCCCCAGGGGTCTGCCGGATGGCCCTGCACCCCTGTCCGCTATCCCCTGTGCGCTCCCCTGTCCCCGCCAGGCCGTTGCCTGGCGCGGCCAAGTTTTCTGGTGCTGCCACCCGGTAGCCGCTTCACCCATCGGCCACTAGTCGCCGCCAGAGCGCAGTGCTAGAATAAGCGCCAACAGGCCACAGCCCTACGGAGGCCCCATGGCAGACACCGCCGTCCGCGCCGCGCCCGCTACGTCCACCCACGAGCGCCTGCCCCTTGGCACAAAGCTCGCCTTCGGTGCAGGCGATCTCGGCCCCGCCATCGCCACGATCATCGCCTCGTTCTTCCAGCTCTTCTTCCTCACCACCGTAGCTGGCCTCCCCCCGGGCCTCGCGGGCACCATCCTGCTGGTCGTGAAAATCTGGGACTCGGTGAACGACCCGATCATCGGCTGGCTCACCGACCGCACCAGCACCCGCTGGGGCCGGCGCCGCCCCTGGCTACTCTTCGGGGCGCTGCCCTTCGGCTTGCTCTTCTTTCTGCAGTGGGTCATTCCACCCCTCGGTACGACGGGGCTGTTCATCTACTACCTGCTGATCGCTCTGCTCTTCGATACCGCCTTCACGGTGGTGAATGTCCCCTATGCCGCGCTGACCCCCGAGCTCACCCGCGACTATGACGAGCGCACGGCGCTCAACTCCTACCGCTTCGCCTTCAGCATCGGCGGCAGCATCGTGGGCGGCATCCTCCACCAGGTGATTGTCGGCCAGTTCCCCGACGATCCGCGCACGGGCTACCTCATTTCTGGCGCGGTGGTGGGCGCCCTGATCGCCCTCCCCTTCCTCTGGTGCTTCGCCGGCACGCGCGAGCGCTACGAGCCCGAGCCCGGCGCCGAAGAGTTGAGCCTCCCCGAGCAGATCCGCTACGTCTTCAGCAACCGGCCCTTCCTCTTCGTCGTCGGCATCTACCTCTTCTCCTGGCTGGCTGTACAGGTCACCTCGGCCGTCCTCACTTTCTTCATCGTCTTCTGGCTTGGCAGCGTTCCCCAGTTCCCTGCCACCGTCTTCGGCCTCAGCTTCAGCCAGGCATCGGACATTATCCCGCTCATGCTCTTTGCGGTGCAGGGCTCAGCGCTGGTCTTTTTGTTCGTCTGGAGCGCTGTGAGCCGGCGGATCGGTAAGAAGGCCGTCTACATGATCGGCTCGCTGATCTGGATCGCTGTCCAGGCCTTCCTCTACTTCCTGCGGCCGGAGCAGCTGGGGCTGGCGATCGTGCTCGGCGTCATCGCGGGTGCAGGCATCGCCACGGCCTACCTCATCCCCTGGAGCATGATGCCCGACGTGATCGAGCTGGACGAACTGGAGACAGGGCAGCGGCGCGAGGGGATGTTCTACGGCTTCATGGTGCTGCTACAAAAGCTGGGGCTGGCCCTCGGGCTCTTCCTGGTTGGCCTCGCATTGCAGGCCTCCGGCTTCGACCAGAACCTGGCAGCCGGGCAGCAGCCCGAGTCGGCCCTCACTACCATCCGGCTGATGATCGGCCCGGTGCCCACCGTCATCCTGATCTGCGGGATGGTTCTCACCTGGTTCTACCCGATCACCCGCGAGAAACACGCGCAGATCCTTGCCCAGCTTGCGGCCCGCCGTGCTGCCACCCCCTGAGCAACCCCCTATCCACGATCCGGGGGTTCGAGACCGCGCCGTAGCACCACCGCAGCCAGTGCCCGCGCCTGGCATCGCCCGGCGTCCGTGCTACCGCGCTACCACGCTTGCACCCAACATCGTGGATGCCGCCCCGCTGGCCGCCGAGCCGTACCCGGCCATCCGGGTTGACCTGCCGGGGCGCATCGTCCACGACGTGCGTGCCGATCTGGAGCCATATGGCTTGCACCTGCCGGAGATCCTGATCACCTGCGCATGTGCGCCGGAGTTGCTCTTTGTAGTCTAGGATGATTGAGCCGATGGCCTGGGGACGCGACCGATCGTCAATCGCCTGCGAACAGGCGCTCTTCGCGGCGCCGCTGAGCGGCGTAGCCCGAACGCGATTCGGCCCCCCGGCACGGCATATTTAGAGCGCGGGCGTGCGGTAGATCGTCTTGCCGCGCACGCGGATCTCCACATCCACAAGGTAGGGCGCAAAGCCAGCCGTGTTCACAGTGAGGCCCAGCCCGGGGCCTTCAGGCAGGTAGATGCGGCCGTCGGCGTCGGGCAGGATGTGCTCGGCGGTGATCGCTAGCGCGAGCTGGCGCGGCTCGACGGGGTACTCGCAGATCGCATCGGGCTCGCTGGCGGCGTAGGGTTGCAGCGAGGCGCTCAAGGCGAGGTGCGAAGTAAAGGTGTGGTTGACGTATGTCACCCCCCGGGCGCGAGCCGCCGTCACAACCTTGCGGGCCACGGAGATCCCACCGATCCGCCCGGCGTCGATCTGGATGTAGCCGAGGCCGGCGTAGTCGAGGAGTTGCTCAGCCATGTGGTAGGTGTGGCAGCCCTCGCCCGCCGCGAGCCGAACCGGCCCCGCGTGGGCGGCGAGCTGCCGGTACGCGCCCAGGGCCCCGGAGACGAAGGGCTCCTCCAGCCACCTCACCCGGCAGGCCCGCAGCGCGTCGAGGCGCTGACGCGCGGCATCCACGTCGTCCAGCCAGACGGTCCCGGCGTCGATCAGGAGCACCCCGTCGTCGCCGAGGCCCTCGCGGGCCGCGAAGACCTGGTCGGCATCGGCGTCGGGAGTGCCGTGGCCGTACGGCCCCCACCCGAACTTGGCGGCCCGGTAGCCCTGGGCGCGCACAGCCCGCGCCTTCTGCAGGGTCTCTTCAGGCGTGTCGCCGAAGAGCTGCGAGGCGTAGGGCAGCTTCGGGGTGGCCCGTGCGTCGCCGAGCAGCCGGTAGACCGGCTCACCGAAGCGCCGGCCAAGGAGATCCCAGAGAGCCACGTCGATCCCGGAGAGGGTATGGTCGGCCTGGAGTAGATCGAGGCTCTGGGCGCGCACCAGATCGCCGATGCGGCGGATGTCGTCGGGGGTATCGATCGGTTGGCCGAGCACCGAGTCGCGCACGGGTTTGCAGGCGCTGTGGGACATCGGGCAGACGAAGCTGGCGATCGAGACGAGGGGGGCAGCCTCGCACTCGCCCCAGCCCACGTACTCACCGGCCTGCACACGCACTAGCAGCGCGTCCTGGCTTCCATCGCCTATATCGAGCACCTCGGGCATCGAGAGATAGTAGAAGTCCACAGCATCGATGCGCATGGGAGTGGTTCCTTTGCTGATGGGTCTTTGCCGGCGCGGCCACCGGTAGGTGGAGCGCTGCCCCGGGCCGCAGCCGCATGCGATGGCATCGGGCGCGCCGCCTGAGACCGTCTTGATCCCCCCGTCGGAACAGAGAGTATAATCGAGATTGTGCATGCGCTTCCAAGGTGCTGAAACGTGAGTGGGTGACGGATGTTCTTGCCCACCCGCGTGCCGTGGCGCGGAAGCGCGCGGCTACGGGGAGGGGAAGCCCGCCGGTGGCGGTCTGCCCCCCCGCTTGCGCGGGTTCAAGGGCGGACAGTACGCACGTGCGCGTGGCGATGTACCGCATTCTGACGGGCTGCTTCCCCCCTCTCCCGCATGCGGGAGAGGGGACAGGGGGTGAGGGCCTGCAGCGCGTCCCACGCTGTGAACTGCGGTTCCGACCAGACGCGCTGCCCGCCCCTGAACTTGCGCGGGGGTGGAAGCAGCGCGCGCCGCGGCCGTGAGACCTAAGGCGTGCTGGCGTGCAAGATAGGACGCCGCACCCGGCCCCAGGAAGGTCGTTCCCGTGCGCGCAGGAGCCCGGCCCCCGTGTTCACGAAGTTCAAGGGCGAACGGCAATGCCGGGATGAACTGGAGCAATTGTGGTACCCGAAACGATCGACCTCTCCACGCCCGCGTTCAGCTTTGAGTTCCGCGCCGCCGGCGGCCTTGCGCTCACTGCCTACGGCCTTCCCGACCTGCCCTGGGCGCTGCCCTCCTCGGGGCTATTCGCCGTTGAGGTTGCCGGACGGCGGATCGATGGGCGCGCAGCGGAACTGACCGTGGCCGGGGTCGCTCTGCGCGAGGAGCCCCCCGGCCGCCGTACGCTGAGCTTATCGCTACGCCACGACGAGCTCGGCCTGGCGATTGAGTACCACGCAGCTCTGTACGCCGGGACAGCGCTGATGGAGTCGTGGCTCACTGTACGTAACATCGGCGCCGAGCCGCTGCACCTCACGCGGCTCGACTCGCTGGTGCTCGATTTGCCTGCCGGGAGTTACGAGCGGCTGAGTTTCACTGGCTCCTGGGGCCTGGAGTTCGAGCCCGAGCGGGCTCCGCTCACCGAGGCAGTTGTGCTGGAGAGCCGCGCGGGCCGCTCCTCGCATGGCCACGTCCCCTGGTTTGCCCTGATCCGCGATGGGCACTCCGTGCTCGCCGGGGCCGTGGCCTGGTCAGGCAACTGGGTGGTGCGCCTGGAGCCCGGCGCGGCGGGGGTGGCCCTCTCGGGCGGGCTCCACGACTGGGCGTTTACAGCCGAACTGGCCCCCGGCGCGGCGATCGAGGCACCGCCCGTCGTGGTGGCGCTCGCCGCAGGCAGCGCGCTCAACACGGTCGCGAGCCAGTACGCCCTGGTGGGGCGGCAGTACTGGTACCCCCACAATGCCCTGGCCGACCAGTTGCCCGTGGAGTGGAACCACTGGTGGAGCTACGAGGACAAAGATCTGGACGAGGCCGTCTTCCGGCGCAATGTGGACGTTGCGTCCGAACTGGGGATCGAGGTCTGCACCCTGGACGCGGGCTGGTTCGGACAGAGCGACCCCGGCAGCCACTGGTACGAGCAACGTGGCGACTGGGACACCGTCAACGCCGCCCGTTTCCCCTCGGGCCTGCGGGCACTCTCTGACTACGTTCACGAGCGCGGGATGGCCTTCGGGCTCTGGTGCGAGATCGAGGCCGTGGGCAAGGCGGCCCGGCTCGCCCACGAGCGCCCTGATCTGCTAGCCACCCGCAACGGCGAGCCGCTCGGCTACGTCTGCCTTGGGAGCCCGGCCGGGCAGGCGTGGGCCCTGGCCACCCTGGACCAACTGATCAGCGCCTACCGCTGCGACTGGGTGAAGCTTGACTTCAACCTGGACCCTGGGGCAGGCTGTGACCGGGACGACCACGGTCACGGCCCGGGCGACGGGCTCTACGCACACTATCGCGGCTACTACGGAATGCTGGCGGCGCTGCGGGAGCGGCATCCACACGTTGTGCTGGAGAACTGCTCCTCGGGCGGCCTGCGGATCGACCTGGGGCTCGCCAGGCAGACCCACATGGCCTTCCTCAGCGACCCGGACTGGCCAGAGCATAGCTTGCAGTGCTTCTGGGGTGCGAGCCTGATGCTAGCGCCCAGCGCCCTGTTACACTGGGGCTACGCCGAATGGAGCCACGCCGAGCATCGTTGCCAGCACTTCGACCCGCGCGACCCCGCCCTTCGCCCGCACCAGGTCGATTACTATACCCGCATCTCGATGCTCCGGCGCTTCGGCTTCTCACAGCGCCTGCCCGATCTGCCCGGCTGGGTTGCGGCGCGCTACCAGGACCAGATCGCCGACTACAAAGCCCATGTGCGCCGCTTCGTTCGCGAGGCGGAGTTGCTGAGGCTGAGCGGCCAGCCCCGCCGCTTCGGCGAGGGCGAGCGCTGGGCCGCCTTCCAGTACCGCATGCCCGGCGGCGCGGAGCACCTGCTAGCGGTGTTCCGCCTCCCCGGAGGCGCACCGGCCTGGCATGTGGTGCCGGAAGGCATGGACCCCGAGCGTGGCTACACGCTCACCTGGCTGGGCGAGGATCGAGCCGAAGCGCACAGCGGCGCCGAGCTGACCCGGGGGATACATTTTGAACTGCCCGAGGAGGGCTCGGCCCTCGTGCTGCTCCGGTAGGTCGGAGGGTGACGGATGTTCCTGCCCACCTGCGGGCCATAGCGCGGAGTCGCGTGGTGGGCATGGCGCGGAAGCGCGGCGATAGGGAGCGGTGTCGTTCCCGCGCAAGCGGGAACCCAGCCCCCGCGGGCGCCCCGCTCTAGACGCCCGCCTGCGCGGGCCACACACGCGCCGCAGTGTCGTTCCCGCAAAAGCGGGAACCCAGCCCCCGCGGGCCCAGGGGCGTGCGCGGGCGCGGTGGTAGCGCCCACCGCCGCACAAGCGGGGGCAGGCTGGCCTGCACGACGGTACGCCGCATTCGGCAGATCGCGTCGTTCTTGACATCCCCCTGGCCCAACTGTTATACTGCGCTTATTCTTCCTCTAGAACGTCGTTCACATCTGTGAATATGCTTCACGCCCGACAGTACGGACGTGGGCGCTCGCATCGCTACCGGTTGTGCTCAGGGAGGAGCAACGCTGGTGCAAACTCACCCAACCGCAGGTGGCGCGGTCGTCGCGGAGACGGCCCCGGCGCAGCGCCCGTCGCGCCGCTGGACGCGGGACGCGCTGCATGGCTACGTCTTTATGGCGCCGGCCATCCTGGGCCTGCTGCTGTTCACACTGGGGCCAGTACTGGCCTCACTCTGGCTGAGCTTCACCGAGTACAACATCCTCACGCCGCCACAGTGGATCGGCCTGGAGAACTACGCCCGGATGTTCCGGGAGCGGCTGTTCTGGCAGGCGCTCAAGGTGAGCACGATCTACTCGGTGGTGAGTGTGCCCCTGGGCCTGGTGCTCTCGCTGGGGTTAGCGGTGCTGCTGAACCACGGGATGCGCGGCATTCTCTTCTTTCGCTCGGTGTACTACATGCCCACGGTGATCTCGGGCGTGGGCGTGGCGATGCTCTGGCGCTGGCTGTTCAACGCCGAGTTCGGCGTGATCAACGTGCTCCTCAGCAAGGTGGGAATCCAGGGGCCAGCCTGGCTGCTAGACGAGAACTGGGCGCTCCCAGCACTGATCATCACCAGCGTGTGGGGTCTGGGTGGCACCACTCTCATCTTTCTGGCCGGCCTGCAGGGCATTCCCCAGGAGCTGTACGAGGCGGCTGAGATCGACGGCGCTGGCCGCTGGAGCCAGTTTCGCAACATCACACTGCCGCTGATCTCGAACGTTACCTTCTTCAACCTGGTGCTTGGCATCATCGGCGCGCTCCAGGTCTTCACCGATGCCTTTGTGATCACGCGTGGCGGCCCAAACCACGCCACGCTCTTCCTCTCGGTCTACCTCTACCAGCACGCCTTCCAGTACCTGAACATGGGCTACGCGGCGGCAATCGCCTGGTTCATCTTCATCGTGGTAATGCTGCTGACGCTGCTGGTCTTCAAGTCGTCACCGCTCTGGGTCTACTACGAGAATGAGCGGCAGGGGAGGTAAGGATGACCACCCGGCAGAGAACGCTGCCGTTCTGGCGCACCCGTCGGGGCCAGGATCGGGCCTTCACCGCGTTCGTCTTTGTGCTGCTCTGCGCGGGGGCGCTGCTGATCCTGCTGCCGTTCTTCTGGATGCTCTCCACCGCGCTCAAGGCGCCCGAGCAGGTCTACCTTTCGCCCCCGGTCTGGATTCCCATCCCACCCCAGTTCAGCAACTTCTGGGAGGCACTCACCAGGGTGCCTTTCCACGTCTATGCCCTCAACACGGCGATCATCGTTTCGCTGGTGATGGTGGGCACGCTGCTGTCCTGCTCCTTCGCGGCCTATGGCTTTGCGAGGCTCAACGCCCCCGGTAAGAACCTGATCTTTATGCTGGTGCTCGCCACGCTGATGCTGCCGGGCGCGGTAACGCTGGTACCCACTTATCTGATGTTCAACGCGGTGGGCTGGGTGAACACCTTTCTGCCACTGATCGTGCCGTCCTTCTTTGGCAGCGCATTTAACATCTTTCTGCTCCGGCAGTTCTACATGACGATCCCGGCGGAGCTAGAGGAGGCGGCAAAGATCGATGGCGCGAGCGTCTACCGGATCTGGTGGAGCATCATGCTGCCACTCAGCCAGCCGGTGCTCGCGACCGTGGCCGTGTTTACCTTTGTGGCCACCTATAACGACTTCCTGATGCCGCTGATCTACCTCGCCGACGAGGAGAAGTATACGATCGCGGTGGCGCTCTCGTTCTTCCAGGGCTCGCCACGAATCGGGCCGCAGATGCACCTGATGATGGCGGCCGTGACGGTGTCGATCCTGCCGCCGCTGGCGCTCTTCCTGGCGGCACAGCGCTACTTCGTGCGCGGGATCGTGATGAGCGGTATCAAAGGGTAGCGGCGGGGCCGCCCCCGATACATTCCCCTCAGGATGCAGGTGTTCACACGGAGGAGTGCGTAGCCATGTCGATGGAGACAGACCAACCGAAGGCGCAGCTGAGCCGGCGCCAGTTCTTACGCCTGGCCGCCGCCAGCACCGCCAGCCTCGCGCTGGCCGCCTGCGGGGCTGGGAGCCAGTCGCCGGCCGCTGAGCCGAGTGCCACCCAGGCCCCGGCCCAGGTATCTGGCCAGCCGCAGAAGATCCGGGCGATGATGTGGAACAATAGCCCGGTGCTCGACGAGAACTTTAAGCTCCGCGCTCAGATGTTTAATGAGGTGCACCAGGGCCAGTACGAGATCGATCTCCAGCTCCTGCCCTATGACCAGTACTGGTCCCGGCTGGATCTGGCCTATGCCGCCAATGACCCGATCGATACCTATATGTGGGATGTGCAGGCCTACTCCCACTATAAGGCGGGGTTGCTCCGTAACCTGCAGGCCGACTTCGCCGCCGTGGAGGCCTTCGCCGATGCCGAGCAGTACCCGTTGGAGCTCTATGACTACTGGCGCTTCGATGGGACCAACCTCTTCGGGCTGCCCGAGAATATCCAGATGATGGCCCTCTACTACAATAAGGATATTTTCGATGCGGCCGGGATCCCATACCCCGACGCGACATGGAGCTACGATAAGCTGCTCGAGGTGGCCAGGGAACTGACGATTACTGAGGGCGGCGAGACGACCCAGTGGGGCTTTGATAAGGGTGCCCTCGGCGCCTGGTGGGGCGCCCAGACCTTCGGCTGGGCCGCCGGGTCGGCCTTCTTCGATAAGGTGATCGAGCCCACGAAATTTACCGTCAGCGATCCGCGCAATGTCGAGGGCCTCCAATGGTTGCAGGATCTCGTCTATGTGCATAAGGTAGCCCCCGACGCTACCCAGGCCGCCGCGATTGCCCAGGATGTCTCGCTCTTCCAGACGGGGAAGCTGGCGATGGTGGCCGATGGCACCTGGTATATGTCCAGCAACGCCAATTCGCCCTTCGCCTGGGATATGGCGCCCCTGCCCACCTGGAAGGGCGCCCGGGCGTTGCCCTTCTGGTTCGGTGGCTGGGTGGTGGCCAATGGCTCCAAAGCCCCCGAGGCGGCCATCGCCTGGGCCACCTGGTCGGCCACGGAGTACCAGAAGGAGCTCGTGAAGAACCGCGACTGGATCCCCATCCGCCGGGCCGAGCGCGAGGACCCGGCCTACCTTGAGGGGCTCCCAGGCGGCTTTAAGTCGGTGATGGATACGCTGCCCGATGCCCGCATCGGCGACCTGTACCACGGGAAATCGGCCCAGATCGTCAATGAGATAATGGGCCCGACCCTCGGCGAGGTCTGGAACAATAATATGACACCGCAGGCCGCCGCTACCGATATCGACGAGAAGGCCAACGCGCTCCTCGCGGAGGGCTAACGCTCGGAGACGGTGGTCCGGAGGGATGGGTGGGCCCATGCTCGGCGCCACCCGTCCCCCTGGCCTGATCCCGGAGGCCCGGTACGCCGTGCTTCGCACGGCACGCCGGGTCCTTGCTACGGCCCCGATCTCCCAGGGGCCTGGCACGTTGCGCCCCGCAGCCCTCGCTGTTGGACAGGAGAGTTTTGATGACTGACGCCTGGACGATCGCCGCCGGTGGTGCGGTTTGCCACGTTGCGCTCAGCGATGGCGCCCTCACCTGGTGGCTCAGCGGCGAGGCCCCGGGCCTCGACACCGCCCCGGCACCGCTCTCGCCCCTCGCCGTTGATGGCCGGCCGCTGCGCTGGGCGAGCGCCAGGCAGGTGGCGCGAGAGGAGCCCGGCGGCGTGCCCACCCTGCGGATCGAGGCCCGCAGCGCCGACGGCATGCTAACGCTGCTGCAACAGCTTGAGCTCTTCCCCGACCGTCCCTTCCTGCGCCTGTCGGCGACGCTGACCAACCACGGTACGGCGCCGCTCACGGTGACCGCCTGCACCATCCTTGCCTGTGATGTCGCGCGCGCGCCGCTCTACCTCTTCCATGTCGATCAGTTCAGCTGGGCTTACCGGCGCGACTTCTTTAGCGAACATCAGGCCCAGGTGTGGCCGAACCGCATCCCGCTGGAGGTGCGCATGGGCTCTTTCCCCTCGCACCATAACGGGCCGTCGAGCTGCGCCTGGTTTGCGCTGCGCCCGCCCCCCCACGACTACGATGAGGATCAGCCGCCCCACACCGGCCCCGGGCTCGTCTGCGGGATCGAGTTCAATGGCAAGAGCCGCCTGCGCGCCTGGGCCGAGCCGGAGCGCTGCTATTTCCGAAGCGACGTGGAGCAGCTGGCCCACACGCTCGCGCCCGGCGCTAGCTTCGCCGTGCCGGCCTGTTTCCTCGGCCGCTACCACGGCGACTGGGACGAGGCGGGGTATGTGACGCAGCGCTTCGCTGAGGCTTATGTCCACCCACCCCGACCCGACGAGCGCTACCCCTGGGTGCAGTACAACTCCTGGAAGTACGGCCAGGAGATCAGCGAGGCCCAGCAACTCGCTGTGATCGACCGCTGCGCCGAACTCGGCGTCGAGCTCGTGGTCGTTGACCTGGGGTGGGCCCGGGCGATCGGCGACTGGCGACCCGACCCGCAGAAGTTTCCCCGTGGCCTGGCACCCCTCACCGAGCGGGCCCACGCCTACGGCATGCGCTTCGGCGTGCATATGGCGCTGGCCCAATGTAGCCCTGAGGCGCCAGTGGCCATCGAGCACCCCGAGTGGCTCGCCAGCAGCTATGACGACTACTTCGGTGCCGGGTTCCTCTGCCTGGGGCATGCCCCCTGCCGCGAGTGGCTCACGAGTGCAATCCTGCGTCTCGTCGATGAAGAGCAGATCGACTATCTCATCCAGGACGGTGAGGATATGGTGAAGCTGTGCACCCGCAGCGACCATACCCACGCCCCCGGCGACAGCAACTATAGCGGCTCACAGCTCGGTCTCGACGTACTGATCGAGACGCTTCGGCGTGAGCGGCCGGGCCTGGTGCTGGAGAACTGCGAAGACGGCGGCTGCATGCTAACCTACAAAATGGCGCGGCTTTACCACACCAGCATCACCGTGGACAATATTGCCACCTACGCCACCCGCCAGGGGGTCTACGGTGCCTCCTACCCCTTCTCGCCCCGCTACAGCGTGCGCTACATGGAGGATGACCCTACGCCCTATACGCTGCGCAGCTCGATCTTCGGTGGGCCGCTGATCCTGATGCAGCGGATCGGCGACTGGGACGAGCGTCAGATGGCCGATACAAAGGCTGCCATCGCCGAGTATAAGGCGCTGCGCGGCCTCATCCGCGATGCCAGAATTATCCACCTGCGCCGGCCCCGCGCGAATGTGGATGGTGGTGGCTGGGGCTGGGATGCCATTCAGGCCGTTGCGCCCGCGCAGGACCGCAGCGTGGTGATGGTCTACCGCGCCCAGGGCGATGCACCCACCCGAACTTTTCGCCCCCGTGGCCTGCTGCCCGAAGCGACCTACCGCGTGGCGTTCGCCGGAACGACAACCCTGCGCACGGGAGCCGCGCTCGCCAGCGAGGGGATCGCGGTGACACTGCCGGAGTTCGGGGCCGAGATCATTCAGATCGAGCGGAGCACAGACGCATGAGCGATGTGACGATCGACCCGAACTGGGCCTACTACGGCTTCCGCGCCATCGTGTTGGAGAACCGCCACCTGCGGGCCGTTGTGCTGCCCGAACTGGGCGCCAAGCTCTGGTCGCTGGTGGATAAGGCCGCCGACCGCGAGGTGCTCTGGCATCACCCCCGCGTACCGCCGCGCCTGGCCCACTTCGGCGCCACCTACGACGACTGGTTTTGCGGTGGGTGGGATGAGCTCTTTCCGAACGATGCCCCGGCGACGGTGGGCGGCGATAGTTACCCCGACCACGGCGAGCTCTGGGCGATGCCCTTCGCCTGGGAGGTCAATGCCGCGGACGGCGCGGTAACCCTGCGGATGTGGCGCTCGGGCGTCGTGACGAACACAAGCATCGAGAAGCGCATCACGCTGCGGGCCGATGAGCCAATGCTACGATTCGGCTACCGGCTCGGCAACGGGGGGCCAGCGCCGCTAGATTTCCTCTGGAAGCTCCACCCGGCCCTGCGGATCAGCCCCGCCGCGCGGATTGACCTGCCCGCCGGTCGGGTCGAGGTAGACCCGGGCTTCCGCGATCGCCTGGCCGTGGAGGCGTTTCGCTGGCCCTACGCCGACACCCCTGGCGGTCGCGTGGATGTGCGGCAGGTGCCACCTCGGGAGGCCGCGCGCTGCGACTTCTACTACGCCGTCGAGCTGAGCGCCGGCTGGTGCGCGTTGACCGACACCACTACTCGGACCGGCTTCGGGCTGAGCTTCGACCCATCGGTCTTCCGGTCGGTCTGGGTCTTCGGGGCCTACGGTGGCTGGCGAGGGCTCTACACAACTATCCTCGAACCCTGCACCGGCTACCCCTACCGGCTTGAAGATGCCATCGCCCGGGGCACCGCCAGCCGACTCGCGCCGGGCGCCACGCTGGAGACGGAGGTACTGGTGGTGCTCTACCGGGGCGTCGAGCGGGTGGCGCAGATCAGTGCAGATGGGGAGGTGTCGTGAGCGGCGTGTGCGTGGGGATGGTGGCGCTGGTTACGGGCGCCGCAAGTGGGATCGGTCGGGCAACGGCGGTGGCCCTGGCTCGCGAGGGCGCGGCAGTGCTGATTGCCGACCTGCAACGTGAGGCGGGGGCGGCGGCGGCGGCGGCGATCAACGCGGGCGGCGGGCGAGCGGCCTTTGTTGAGGCCGATATCACCCGCGACGCCGAGGCGATGGTGGCGGCCGCCGTGGCACAGTACGGGCAGCTGGACATCCTGATCAACAACGCCGGGATCTTCTACGAGGCCGACTTTCTGGCCACACCCTTCGCGCAGTGGCGCCGGGCCGTGGATGTGATCTACTTCGGCACCTATCACGTTGCCCGGGCGGCCACCCAGGAGATGGTCCGGCGCGGCGCGGGCGGGCGGATCGTCAACATCTCCTCGGTGAACGCCTTCCTCGGCGCACCCCGCTCCTCCCATTACAACAGCGCCAAGGGCGCGGTGGATCAGCTCACCCGCTGCCTGGCGGTGGAACTGGCGCCCCACGGCATCCTTGTCAATGGCGTGGCTCCCGGCTTTGTCGACACCCCGATGGCGATCATTGACGGCGTGAGCGAGCACGAGACGCCCGACTTCAAAGCGTTCTACGTGGAGCGGCGGCGCATTCCGCTGGCGAGGCCAGCCCGACCCGAGGAGATCGCCGAGGCGGTCGTCTTCCTCGCCTCCTCACGCTGCACGTACCTCACCGGCCACACCATCGTGGTCGACGGAGGGCTCACGGCGACGTTCTGAGCGAGCGAGGCGGCCTGCAAATGGGCCGCCAGTATGCCAGGTGCTCAGTGCCCGTGAAAGCCGAGCAGGGTGGAGAGGCGCCGAGCCTGGGCCTGCACCAGCGCGAGCAACTCGTCGCGGCGGGCGGGGGTAAAACGCACGCTGGGCACCGCAATGCTCATAGCGGCGACCATCTCGCCCGTTGGCCCATACACTGGCGCCGCCACGCAGGAAAGCCCCGGGGTAGACTCCTCGCTATCGAAGGCGTACCCACGATCACGAATAGCTGCCAGCTCGGCCCGGAGCGCCTGCGGGTCGGTGATCGTGCGCGGGGTGAGCGCGGCCAGCGGCTGGCCGTCGGGAAAGCGCTCGGCGAGAGTAACGTCGTCCAGCGCGGAGAGCAGCATCTTGCCCACTCCCGTGCCGTGTGCAGGAAAGCGCTTGCCCACGGCGGAGACCATACGGACCGTGCGGGTACCCTCCTCCTTAACGACGTAGAGCACGTCGGCGCCATCCAGAACGGCGAGGTGGACCGTCTCATCGCACAGGCGGGCCACCTCCGACACGACGGCCTGGCCTTCAGCTACCAGGTCGGTACTGGCAATGTATGCGCTGCCAATCTCGAAGAGCGCCGGCCCGAGCCGGTACGTCCGCTCGCGGCGCCCCTCACGCAGGTAGCCCCGCCGGACGAGCGTCATCAGCAGGGCGTGGCCGCTGCTCTTCGGGAGCCCGAGCACCGCGCAGATCTCGGAGAGCGACATCCCGTCCCGGTGGCGCACCAGCAGTTCGAAGATGTCGAGCACCCGCGCGGCCGACTTCACGCCGCTCTGCGCGGCTTCAGCGTGGGAGGCCTGGTTCATGAGCATGAAAGGGTTTCACAAGGATGAACCGAGTATAGCAGCAGCGCCCGTCGCTGTCAATGCGCTGGGATGCGACGGAGCCGCGCCCGGCGTAGAGACGCGCCACCGGCGCGTCTCTACTGGCGCGTCTCTACTGGCGCGTCTCTACTGGCGCGTCTCTACGCCGGCGGTGCCAGCGGAAGGATAACCGTGAAGGTGCTCCCCTGGCCCTCAACGCTTTCAACCGAGATGGTGCCCTCATGGAGGGTCACAATCTCGCGCACGACATAGAGGCCGATCCCCATCCCCTGCACCTGGCCCGCCTCCACGTTGCTCGCGCGGAAGAAGCGCTGGAAGAGCTGGGGCTGAGCGGCGGCAGGAATGCCAATGCCCCGGTCGCGCACGGATATCGCCACACGGTCGTGCTGCTGGCGCACCTCAATTGACACTGGCTCCGTCTCCGGGCTGTACTTGAACGCATTCTGCAGCAGGTTCTGGAACACCTGCTCCAGCCGTAGCGCATCGCCGAGGATCATGAGCGGGGAGGTCGGACACTGGAGATCGAGGATACGGCCTTCCAGGCTGGGATCGAGCTCATCCACAATCCGGCGAACCAGCGCGCAGATGTCGAACCGCTCACGTTCGATCCCGAGATGGCCGGTCTCCAGGCGCGCGATGTCGAGTAACGTCGTCACCATCGCGCTCAGCCGGTTGGTCTGGTTGACGATCACCTCCACACTGCGGCGCTCACGGGGGCCAAGCAGGCCCTCGCGCTGGTCGCGGCGCTGGAGCAACTGGGCGGTGCCGAGCAATGCGGTGAGGGGCGTCTTGAGCTCGTGGGCGGCAATGGAGAGGAACTGGTCGCGCAAGCGGATCGCCTCCTGGGCCTCCTGGTAGAGGCGGGCATTATCGAAGGAGAGCGCCGCCCGCTGGGCGACCTCGGCGGCGAGGGCGATCTCGTCGTCGTCGTAACTACGGGCCGGGTCGGTCAGGATGAAGCTCATCGCCCCAACCGTCCGGCCCCGGGCAGTCAGCGGGAAGATCATGTAAGCTCTGGGCTGGAGCAGCTGCGCGGCCTCGCGCTGGATCGGGCTCTCAACCAGCGGCGCCAGGGTCCGTGGCGTCAGCTGGGTGGCAATCGCGGCCTCGCCGGTGCGGAAAACCCGCGCGACCGGGTTGGGCCCATTGGGGTCGATCCGGTCCTCGGCTTGCAGCCGCTGTAAGATTGGCTCCTGGGCCGGATCGTGGTGAGCGGCAGCCATACGGGTAATCCGGCCATCCGCGGCCTGCTCATAGACGATGCAGAAGTCGCCGAGGGTCGGTACCGTCATGCGTACCAACTCCCGCAGGCGGGTGGGGTAGTCCAGGGCGGCGCTGAGGTTGGCCGTTATATCGGCAATAAAGCTCACGCGGCGCTGAACAGTCTCGGCCCGGGCTCGCGCCGCGCGCTCGGCCGCAAAGAGGCGGGCGCGCTCGAAGGCCTGGCTGCACTGCTGGGCCAGAATAAACAGAAAGTGCTGCACCGGTGGGTCGAAGTGCTGTTCGGCCTGGAAGGCCAGGCCCAGGCTGCCGATCGCCCGGCCATCGATAAGCAGCGGCAGGTAGGCCCATGCGTGCCAGGGGATGTGGGGATGAACGGCGGCCAGCGCCGGCCAGCGCTCGATGGCGGCCGCGCGGGTGGGCACATAGATCGGCCCGCAGCTCCGCACCGTATCAGCCGGCGGCGTGGAGTCGCCGAGCGCAATGCGCCGCGCCGGGGCGAGGAGCGCCTCCGGGTACCCTACGGCGTGCAGCAACTCGAGCGCATCGCCTTCGGGGGTGAGCAGAAAGATGCTACCGGCGTCGCCGTCAACCGCTGCGAGGCCCTCGCGTAGCACCACTGCCGCGATCTCGGCGGGGGTTAGCGCCGCTGCCAGCGCCGCGGTCAACGCCTGCAGGCGGGCTGCCCGCTCGGCGCTCCGGGCTGCGGCCCGCTCCGCCTGTTTCTGGGCGGTAATATCGTGAAACAGATTGATCGCCAACTGCACCTGACCACGCGCGTCGCGCAGGCCAGTCGCCTTCACCAGCGACCAGCGCTCGCTGCCGGTCGCCCGCTCGCGGAAGCGGATGAGCGCCTCGGCCGTTGACTCGCCGCCGAGCACACGGCGGCCCGGTAGCCGCTCAATGGGAAAGGGTCTCCCGGCCTCGTCGAACAGCTCGAAGCGCTCCAGAAACACGCCTGGAGGAGCCGCGAGCAACTCCTCGACCGTGGCGAAGCCTGCGACGCGGGCCGCCGCATCGTTGGCGTAGATGAGCTGGCCGCCCGGCTGCTGCGCGGTGATGCCGTCGGCAACCCCATGCAAGATCGCCTCAAGCTGATCGCGCGAGGCCTGCAGCGCGGCCGCGGCCCGCTCGCGCTCCGTCACATCGCGGAAGACCAGCACCACCCCGCGCAGGCGCCCATCAGGCCCGCGCATCGGCGCGCCGCTGTCGTCGATGAGCCGCTCGGTGCCATCGCGGGCGATCAGCAGGGTGTGGTTTGCCAGGCCCACCGTGCGCCCCTCGGCGATCGCCTGCGCGATCGGACTGGCCACGGGCTGCCGGCTCCGGGCATTGACAATCTGGAAGACCTGATCGGCGGGTCTCCCGAGCGCTTCGGCTGCGGAGCACCCGGTGAGCGCCTCGGCCATCGGGTTGATCAGCAGGATTCGCCCCTCCACATCCGTCACGATCAGGGCGTCGCCAATACTCCCGAGAATCACCTGATACTGCTCACTCAGCTCGCGAGCCCGCTGCTCGCTGCGCCGGCGCAGCTCGGCCAGGCCGACGGTGAACGCAGCCGCAAGGACGAAGATAAGCAGATCAAGTACGCCGGGCCGGTCGAGCGCCAGCAACCCGAGCGGCATCAGGAACGAGGAGGCCATCGCGAGCACACTGAGCCCCGCCGTGACAAGGCCGGGGCCCCAGCCGCCGTACAGCGCGCTCGCCACCACCGCGAGATAGAAGAAGATGAATATCGCCGGCCGTGCAAATGGCGCGGCGAAGCAGGACAGCACCAGTGCGAGGACGCTCATCAGCAGGGCCACGCCGTAGCGCGCGCCCTGGCCCTGCCAACCGGAGCGAACCGCGGACCACGCGGCAGGACCCATCCGCGTCTCCCTTGAGCGCCACGGTAACTGTGGCGCCCCGGCCAGCACCTTCCGACGCTCCCGGTGGGGAGCTCGCCGGTTGGCATCATTATAGACGATCACTCTTCCCGGGGGTGGTGTCATACCGATCGGGGCGCAGGGGCTGCTGGACAGGCTGTCGCGTCGCCGGCGGGGCTATACCCGTGCTCAGGGTTGCGCACGTTCCAGGTAACGAAAAGCATCGCGCCAGAGCGCGAACTGGGCAGCATACCAGGGAAAGGGCGCAGCCAGGGGGACAACGTAGGTGAGCGTCTCGTGGTACCGTTGCACCTGTTTCGCAAGCTGGGGATGGCAATCGATCCGCTGGACAGTCGAGAGTCGGTCCGAGAGCTTGATCTGTCGTACCCAGGCAGGAGCCACGCGCAGCCGCCTGAACGCTGCGGCCCGCACCGCTTCACGGGGTGTTCCAGGCATCGCTGGCACGATCGTCAGGTTCGCTACAGCGGTAGCAACGGTGAGGCCATAGCGCTGGCGAATGCTGGCGAGCGACACCGGGGTGTCCTCTACAAGGTCGTGGAGCAGCGCCACAACGATCGCCGTCGGATCCGGGGATGGCGACCCGGCGAGCAGAAATTCGACGGTCTCGGCGAGATGGGTGGCGAATGGCCGCCCATCTCGCCGAACCTGCGGGCCGTGGTGATAGCAGGCATAGGCCCAGGCATCATCCAGAGTCGGGAGCGCTGCGGCGGGCATGCGCGTGGTGAGCTCAGGTAGCAGGTCGCCCCAACCGGTGGAGCGGGCCAGATAGCGCACCTGCGCCGGAGTGTGCTGGCCGAGTGGTCCATCGGGGTGATCGGAGCTCATGTGCGTGAGCATGGTTCCCTCGTATAATCTCCGCGCTTCACATATACGCCTCGCCTCACGGTGCTCTGGCACCCCTGCGGGGCGGCGTCACCACTTCCCAGCGGCGGGCCAGGCAATACGACCCGTTCGGGTGTTGAGATGGACAAAGGGCCGGGTGCAGGCTTGAGCGTAGGCGACGACATCGCCCGTTCCGCCCACGCCAGCGGCCGGTAGCCCGTTCCAGGCCGCCACCAGCAGATCGCAGCGATCAACCAGGAACATGCCGAGCGCCAGATAGGCCGCGTCGCAGCGGGAAGCGAAAGGGAGCCGGTGCACCGTGTGGCTGCGCCCACAGAGCTCCAGGAAGCGCCGGCGGTCGGCCGGCTGCGGGTAGTCCTCAATCACATCGTCGGCAGCCAGCACGGCCTGGAGGGGCAGATCGAGGGCGAGCGCGGCCTCGGCAAAGATGGTATCGGCGCCCACGGCGAGCCCGGAGAGCGCGAGCATGGTACCGGTATGCCGCGCCCGGAGGGTGGCCAGCACAGCATGGCACGCCCGCGTCACGAAGGGCGCCTGGTTACCGAGGTTGCGGTGCCCGGTGATCGCGACGCTCAGGGTGCCATCGGCGCGGGTGATCCCGGGGCGTTCCGTGGCCCGCTCGGGAAAGGTGGGCATAGGCGTGCTCCCTCTAGCGGCAGGTGACTCTCCGGTCGGCCAGGACCGTAGCGGCAGACCAGGCCGCCCCTGCCTCGAATCAACATATAGATCGGGGCGGCGATAAAAAATGCTCCTTGTTGCGAGAGCATTTTTCGCTCGCGGCATGTACAATGGCTGCCAGGCCCAGGCCGACCCGCACCGCTCTCACGATGATCGCCGATGGCTCCTCGGCACTTCATCCGAGAGCGGCGTGCCACGCCAGAATAGATCGCTGCATCAAACCTCCAGCGGGAAGGAACGTTCCAGGCCGCCACGGGCGTGTATGGCACGGGGGAAAATGCCAATGGTCAGCGACACATACCGACGCTACGCAAGTGCTGCCGTCGCCGCCACATCCTGCATCGAGAACTGCAACGAGTCGGCCATCATCCAGGAATTGGGGGAGGCACTCCATCTTGGTGACGCCGCCATCCACCGGCGCAAAGCCGGCCAGGTGCTCGATCCGGCATTTACCCTCCTCATCGCCCGCATGGGCGTTCGACGAGGCATGCTCACGCAGCTCTGGCTCGAGACCTTCCTGCGGGCTGGCAACTATGCCGACCACGAGGCGCTCGTGGCCGAGCTCTTCCCCGATCTGGCCCCTGCCCCGCCGGGCCGCCAGGTGCTGGCAAACCTCCCTGCGCCGAGCTACAGCCGCTTCACAATGCGCCCCAGGCAATACGACGCCATTGCCCAGGCCCTGCATCGCCACGGCATGGTTGTGATCCTTGGCGCCGGGGGCATGGGGAAGAGCAGCCTGGCCCTTGAAGTCGCCCGTCATTGCCTCAATGGCGCCTCCCCGGAGGCCGGCGCGGCGCCGCCGACCTTCGACAGCGCCATCTGGGTGAGCGACCGGACCGCCTCTGGGCGGCTCAGCCTCTCCGCCGTGCTCGACACAGTCGTGCGGGTGCTCGGCGCACCCCAGCTGACGAGCCGCTCCCTCGATGCCAGGCGCAGTCTGGTCGATCAGCTCCTGCGCCAGCGGCGGGTGCTCCTCGTTGCCGACAATCTGGAAACAGTGACGGATGACGACCTGCTGGCCTGGCTCGCGGCGGTACCCGAGCCGAGCAAGGTAATCGTCACCACCCGCAGCCTGGATCTGGCCTTTCTCGAGGGCGCCTCGCTGGTGGCGGTCGGCGCCATGAGCGAGCAGGAGAGCCAGCACTTGCTGCGCCAGCGGCTCGAAGAGCTCCAGCTAGAGCTGTTTGAGCCGGAAACAACGGCGGCATTACTCAACGCCGCCGGCGGCAACCCCAAGGCCCTGAACCTGCTGCTTGGCCAGCTGCGCCTTGGTCGGCTCCACGACACCGCCCTGCGGAACGTCCTCAGCCCCTCCGGCGAGTTGCTCACCGAACTCTTCGATCGGGCCTGGGCGCTCCTCGATGCGGATGCGCGGGAGGTCTTCCTCGCCACAACGCTCTTCTACGCCGTGCCTGAACGGCGCGACCTCGCCGCCGTGGCCGGCCTCAGCCCCGAACGCCTGGAGGCGGCCCTCGCGACACTCTTCGGGCTCTCGTTGCTCGACCAGCAGCACGAGGTCGGGCCGGTTCATCGGCCGGATGCCCGGCGGATCGGGATGCACGCCCTCGCGCGCCACTACGCCGAAGGGCGCCTTCGAGAGCTGCCCGCCGTGCGGCAAGCGCTCCAGGCACGCTGGTTCGCCTGGTGTGTCAGCTTCGCCCGTGAGCACGGTGGCTTCGTTCTCCACGATGTAGCCCGGCTCACGGTGCTAGAGGCGGCCGAGCCCGATCTCGATGCTGCACTTACCCTCGCCGCCGCGCAGGGCCGCCACCACGACCTGATCGCCCTGGCCCGGGGGCTCGAGTTCCTGTACTACGTCACCGCCGAGTGGGACAAGAAGATCCGCCTGCACGAGCGCTACATCGAGGCGGCCCGTCTGGCCGGGGCAACCTCCGAAGAGATCTACGTCCTGGCGCTCCACATCCAGTTGCTGAGCCGCCAGGGCCGCCCCCAACAGGTCGCCGCCGAACTGGCGCGCCTTGTGGAGCTCGCTACCCCCTTGCAGGCCGACCCGACAACCTTCTTCACACTCCATCATACCAGCGGGCTCTACGCCCTTGCCAGCGGTGATCTGGTCACCGCGCAGCATTGCTGGCAGTGCATCCGCGACCGGGCCCCCGATCTGCCCCACGACATGCTCCACGCGGCCCTCCACTGGACCGGGCGAGTGCTCCAGCTTCAGGAGGAGCACCAGACGGCCCGGGCCGCCTACGAGGAGGCCTGCGCCCTCGCTCAGACTCACGGCCTGGCCCGCTTCGAGGCGCGCAACCTGCTGCGGCTTGCCGAGCTCGATATTAGCGAGGGGCAATACGCCACCGCCTGGCAGCGCATGGACGCCTGTCGCGCGAAGACCTCCTCGAACGATGCCGAACTTCAGGCGTGGATCCATCTGGTCTCGGCCAGGCTCTGCGCCGCCAAGGAATACGGGGTGAGCCTCGTGATCCACCTGAGATACGCCATCCAGCTCTTCAGGCGCATGGATATGCAACGCGAGTGGCAGAGCGCCGAAGCGTGGCTCAGGGCACTCGGCGCGAGCATCGACTGAAGTGAACCCGCTCCACTATGCATCGCGGCGCAGGGCGCGGAGCGAATGGGCGTCTCAGATCGGGGCAACGTGACGGCAGCGCATGGCTCAACTCCTACAGCCCCACTACTTCACCGCTCCACAACACCTGGTGTGAGGAATGGAGCACGGTGGAACTGACGCCGGACCATCCAAGGCCGCCAGGATCTATTGGTAGCAGAGGGAGGCGATTGTGGGCGAGACCTTATTCCTCTCCGGCTCCGAGCGCGATCACGACTACATCCACCGGCTTGCGCGCCGCTTGCAACTCGCCGGATATACCACCTGGTGGTTCGGCGACGATCAGTACGCCGGGCTCAACTACCGGGTTGAGCTGATGAAGCGCATCGAGCACTGCCGTGGCGTGGTGCTGGTGCTCTCACAATACAGTGTGCACTCCGACGAGGTCGTGGCCGAGGTAGTGCAGGCCAAACGCTGGAACCGCCCTGTCTACCCGATCCGCCTGGACATGATCGACGGCAAAGTCTCCTACGATGGTTACATAACCCAGCTCACCCATATCAAGGCCATCGATGGGCGCGACCCGCTGCCAGAGCTGCTGCGCGCGCTCGAGCTACCCGCTGTGGCCGCCCGACCCCTGTTCACGCCCCACCTGGTTGTGCCCGAGCCCCATGCCCACCTCGCGCGGCCCAATCCCTTCGCCCTGTGCCTCCCACCCGGCGCCAGCACCCCCGACCCGCTCACAGTCTGCACGATCGGGCGCGACCCGACGCAGAACATGCTCGTTATTCAGCATTGCGAGGCGACCAGCACCATTTCGCGCCTTCGGCATGCCAGCATTACTGCCCACCTTCAGCCGGATGGCGAGTGGATCTTTATGCTCCACCCCATCAGCACGAACAGCACCTTCCTGAACCGCGTGCGGATCACCGAGCCCGTGCGCCTCTCCGACGGGGCCCTGATCGAGCTTCCGCTCAAGGGTGGCGGGCGCATCGAGCTGGGCTTTAGCTACCTGTCCACCACCGAGAAGGACTGGGCAACGGCTACCTGACGGGGAGAGGGGTTCAGGCCCTGGCGGATCGTGCGCCGCTGCACCAAGCCACGCCTGTACCAAACGGTCAGGCCAGTCGAGCCCGGCGAACCGCTACCAGTAAGCCTGGAAGGGGAGGTTAGGCCATGGAGCTCTCGAGTCCTGCAGGCACAACGGGCCCGGTCGATCCAGCCAGCCAGGCGGAGCAACTCTTCCGCCAGGGTTGTGCGTGCTACAACGTGGACCGTGCCCGCGCCGCCCTGTATTTCGCACAGGCGCTCGAACAGAACCCCCGCCACCAGCGAGCAATGATCATGCTGGCGAACTGTGATGGCGCCCCCCGCGAGACGCTCCTCCAGCGTGCGTTCGCGGTGGATGCCGCCAGCCTGGATGGGCAACTCGCGGCACAACTCCTCAACGGCCCTGGCGAGCCGAGCTCGTCGGCCGGAGGCCGCCAGTGGTCCGCGCTCACACCGACCGTGCCCGAGAGCGAACAGGCGGGCGCGAGCTCTGCGCCGCGCCGGTTGCAACCGGGTGACCTGATCGGCGGCAAATACGAGATCCTGGCGTACCACTCCACGGGCGGCTTCGGCAGCATCTACCTGGCGCGGGATCGGGAACTGAACCGGCTGTGCGTCGTGAAGCAGCTGCGTGCCCGGCCCGGCATGGAGGCAGCACTGCACAACGAAGTGCGCATGCTGGTGGCACTCAATAGCCCCGGCCACGAAGGCATCCCGGAGATCTACGGTCTGTTGGCCGACGAGCACTGCCTCGTGATGAAGTATGTCGAAGGGCACAGCCTCTTCAAGCAGTTCCAGCATCGGCCGCCACCAGAGCGCGTGGCGTTGAAACTGCTCCGTGAGGCCGCCAGCGCCCTCGCCTACATGCACGGCCATACCGAAACGAATGGCCGGATCGTCCCCAAGCTGCACCGGGATGTCACCCCGAACAACCTGATGCTCGACACACGTAAACGGCTGTGGCTCGTGGACTTCGGCCTCGCCAGCGCCGAGCCGCCAGCGGAGAGCCGGGCTGGCTCGCCCCGCTTCATTGCCCCGGAGCAGGCGGCCGGCAAGCCCCAGCCCGGCTCCGATGTGTACGGGCTTGCGGCCTCGTTCGCCTACATCCTCAGCGCGGGTGGCAAGCATACCAGGCTTCCCCCGCGACTCAGCCGGCTGCTCGATGGCATGATGGCCCCCCAGCCCGATCAGCGCCCCCCGGCCGCATGGGTGGTCGACGCCCTCGACACCATGCTCGCCCTGCGCCTCGCCCGTACCACCGCCCTCGGCATGCTCGTCACCCTCGCCGTCACGATCGTCTCGACTGCCTTGCTCCTGCTCACGGGGATAGTGGACGTTGAGCTCCCCAGCGAGCGGGCTCGGGAGGCCAACCTGCAACGCCAGCTAACAACCACCCGGTCCGATCTAGACACGGCACGCAGCCAACTGACAACCACCCGGTCCGATCTAGACACGGCACGCAGCCAGCTGACAACCACCCGGTCCGATCTGGAAGCAACCAGACGCGAGATCGAGCGGCTCCGCAACCTTCCCTTTCCGGCTCAGGCAATCCCCCTGATCAGCGGGGCAGGATCGGTCCGCGGTACCCTCGACCCTCAGCGGATGACCGAGTTCTGGACTTTCGTTGGCCAGGCAGGCGACAGTGCGACGCTCCACGCGACCGGTGGGGGGACGGGCATGGACGACCCCGTCCTGCTCCTCTTCAGCCCGGATGGCCAGATCCTCGCCTACAATGACGATGTACCGGAGGAGAGTACAGCCGCTATCCAGGACTCCCTGGACGCGCTCATCCAGACCGCACTCCCCGCTGATGGTCTCTACACCGTCCAGGTGACTTCGTACAAATACACCGGGTACGCATACCCCGCGCTGGGAAGCTACACACTGAGCGTCCACGTCGGCCGTTAATCCGGCAGCTTTCCAGGGAGCCCGGCCCCTTGCACCTCCAACGCTTCGCTAACACGCCACTAGCGACCCTACAACACCGCGCTGTTATGCTGTTCCTCACAGAGAAGCATCGTACGGTGGTCTCTGGCGCGGCGGGAGCCACCCCTCGCTCGGCCGCGACGGGAGCCGCCTGGAGAGATAGCTATGAGCGCGCTGAATACCATTACCGGCCGGCGTCCGCTACGCGCCACCATCTGGCTGCTCGTCGCCCTGGCCATCGCCTTTGTGGCGACAGTGGCGGTGCTCCCGGCCGCCGCCGGCATCGCTGCCCTCCTCGTGGCTGCCGCCGCCGGCCTGGTCGGGGTACTGGCCACGCGGCCCGAGCCCCGGCACTCCGCCGTTGCCGATGTGGGCGCCTACCACGGCCCCACCCTGCGCCTCACCCTTGCTGGCGGCACCGAGCTCAGCGCGCGCTCCGTGCCCCTGGCTGGCCTCGGCGATCACCAACTCCTGCTCACCCGTGACGGCTACATCCTCATCGATGCGGCGGGCAGGGTTGTCCACAGACTCTAACCTGAATCTCAACGGCTACCTGCGCGTGGGCTGGCGAGCGGCAACCGCACGAGCAGATCCCCCGCGTTCGAGCGCCCCGTCCGGCAGCAGCGGTCTACCCCCTTCAGGCTCGCCCAACCTCTAGATGGACCGTTATCGGGGCGCCTTCCTCAAGCTGCTCAGCCCTACGCACAGTCGCCCTGATCGGCACGAGGTAGCGCCCATCCTTTGGGAAGAGCGAGGTCATCCAGGTGGTTTGGCCTATCCGAGCCCGTACGGGGATCACCCCCCAGCCGTAAGTCACCAGCGCGGCAATCGCGTGAATGGCCCGCGATTGCTCCTCCGGAACCCGGATGAAGTAGTGAGGGGCCGGGCCTCGCCAGTACCAGAGCTCACCGCTCACGACGAACTGCACCTCCAAGCGCCTTTCTGTTGTTGCCGCGAGCCGTACCTGTTGATTGTACCGCCCAATGCGGGCAAGGCTTGACCTGTACCCCGGCCAGCCGCCCCACGTGCCGCCAGCGAGGCCGCGTCGAGCCGGCGCAGGCCGGCTTCGCTGGCGCATAGCCCGCGGCTTCAGCCGCCGGGCGTGCGGGGCGTCCCACCGAGACGCCCCGTTGGGGCGTCCCACCGAGACGCCCCGTTGGGGCGTCCCACCGAGACGCCCCGTTGGGGCGTCCCACCGAGACGCCCCGTTGGGGCG
>SFCB01000163.1 GCA_004367505.1 Chloroflexi bacterium OHK40
CCCCCCGACCGGCACGCCCCCCGACCGGCACGTCGCCCCCCGGATGGCGCGTCGCACCCCGGATGGCGCGTCGCACCCCGGCCGGCACGCCCCCGGCCGGCACGTCGCACCCCGACCGGCACGTTACACCCCGGCCGGCACGTTGCATCCCGGACGGCACGTTGCACCCCAAACGGCACGTCGCCCCCCGACCGGCACGTTGCACCCCGGCCCGTAGAGACGCCCCATTGGGGCGTCTCTACGATGAACGGGGGGCGGCCTACCAGGACCCGAATAGATGCACGACGAGGAGCATGCCCTCACGCACCGATACGTGGGCGGGGGGATCGGTGATCACATTGCTGATGCCCCGAGAACGCTCGAAGCGCAGCTCGGCCTCGTGCAGCGGGTAGTAGAGCCCACGGGTGGTGATGCCGCGTGCGGGGCCACCAATCGGCACGAGCGAGATGGTCTCGCCGGGCTGGCCGGGAATCGGCGTCTCGCCGCGGGCCAGGTAGGCTTCCTGGTCAGTGTCGAGAAGGCGCACACGGCACCCGGCCAGTTCTGGTAGCGCAAGCATACAAACATTGGCGAGCCCCTGATCCCAGCGGCCGCCAACGGCCCCGAGTACGTCGATCGTATCGGCGCCAGCGGCGACGGCCTCCAACAGGGCGAGCTCCAGGTCGGTCTCGTCCTTCGCGGTGGGGTAGCGGAGGATGCGAGCGCCCGCTGCGGCGAAATCAACCTCGGCGGCCGGGGCGAGCGAGTCCAGGTCGCCCACGGCGAGGTGCGGGGTGATGCCAGCGGCGTGGAGCGCGTTGCCGCCCCCGTCGGCGGCGATCAGCAGATCGGCGCGGGCCAGGAGCTCGCGGAAGGGCCCGGCAACGAACGTGGGTGAATTAGCGACAATCACGGCGTGCATTGGAGCAGTGTACACGATGTTTGCGCTACACACGATCGGGGCGTGGTCCAGATGTGGCGTCCCATCATAATACGCCAGCCCGCCGTGTGCGTCACGGCCACGGCACACCAGGGGCCAGGCCACCACTGGCAACCGTAGGAGCCGACGCAGGCGGGCTTCGCCTCCCTCTAGCCGCGCGCTTGAGCGCCACGGCCCGCGAGGGCACAGGGGGCAGTGGACCGGGGACCGGGGGCACACCCGTGGGAGCCCATCCTCGCACAGGCGCTCAGCGCGTCACCGGAGTGAACGACCCGCCAGACCGGCGCCCCAGAGGTCATCGCCGGGAGGCTCACGCGGGCACCAGAGCTCGCGCACGTCGGTCGCGCGGCGGAGTTGGCCGAAGTTGGTAGCGATGAAGACAACGCGGCGCAGGCGAGCGGCTGGCACGGGCAGGGGGAGCGCTTGCAGCGGGCCGAGCTCTACCCGGTAGTAGCGCTCGTGGGCGCGGGGATGGCTTCGCTCAGCGGGCAGTAGCTCCAGACGGGTGGCCACACGATAGCGCAGCACGGGCGCATACCAGCGCACCGACCAGCGCTCCGGGCCGAAGGCGCCCGTCTGGTAGAAGGCCAGGTAGTCGGCCGCGAAGCGTGGCGGCACACGGGCCAGGGGCACCCGGTACCAGCCCTCGTCCCGTGCAAGGGCTAGGTCGCGCGGGCGTGGCACAACCGCCACCAGGACGGTAGCGTCGTCGTCGGGCAACTCGTGCTGGTGCATGGGCCTCTCCGCGCCGGCAGCGGGTGCCACACCAAGCCGTGAGCGCCCGTAATGCCGGGTGAGTCTCTCTTGATGATATACCGCTGGCGCGGGCAAAAGGGTGCGCCGGCGCTGTTGGCGCGCTCGCCCGGAGTGATCGTCTGGCAGCACTCTGGCGCGAAGCCAACTGGTCTTGTCGAACGTAGAGCGATCGGCTATAATGGGCGGAACCGCAGGTGTAAAGTGTTTCCTCAGCCCGAATCTGGAGGCGTGGCGCGCCAGTTTCTGCGCGGCCGGCACTACATGGAACCACGTTGCTCGTTCGGCACCTCGTAGGCCCAGTCGGCTACGTCTCTGCGTATGCGACCGACGGATGTTTCTGGTTCCATATGGCTGTATGGGGGGCCGACCGTGAGTGTTACATCGATCGTTCTCGTCCACGCTCACGCCCTCTTCCGTGAGGGCCTGCGCCATCACCTCAATGCCGAGAGCGACTTTCGCATCACCGGCGAGGCCAGCAATGGCCAGCAGGCGATTCAGCTCGTCGACTACACTGACCCCGACCTGGTGCTGATGGAGGTCGATCTCCCGGGCATTAATGGGCTTGAGGTTTCCCGAGCGATCAAGCGCACCCACCCTCACGTCGGGATTGTGCTCTTCAGCGCCGATATGGACGGCGACCATGTGGTGAAGGCCATTCGCGCCGGGGTGGCGGCCTACCTACCGCGCAATATCGGCTGGGAGGCGCTGCACGAGGTGCTCACCGAGGTGCGCCGCGGTGGCTACCCGATCAACGATCTGGTGCTCTCGTTGCCCGATGTGGCCTCGCAGGTGATTGAGGCCTTCCGCCTGATGGTGGTGGACGAGGACACCCAGAGTATCTACTCGCCACTCTCTCCCCGTGAGCTCGAAGTGCTCGAACTGGTTGCCGCCGGGCGCACGAATAAGGAGATCGCGTTCCAGCTCGACATCAGTAATCAGACGGTGAAAAATCACGTCTCCTCGATCCTGCGGAAGCTCGCCGTGAACGACCGCACGCAGGCCGTCGTCTATGCGATGCGCCGCGGCTGGATCAAGGTTGTGCTGCCCGGCGAATAAACGCCGCGCCCGCCAGGGCGGCGCCGCCGCCCCCGGCCCCCGTCACCCCCGCCCGGGTGGCCGCGACGGGGGAAAGGCAAAGTTCCCTGTGAAGCTGTTTTCGTCCAGCCCCTCCGCCTCCTTTCTCGTCCTCGTGCTGATCCTGGCCCTCTCCGGCTGCGAGCTCGCCGCCGTCGGCGAGAGTGAGCAGATCGCAAACGTGGAGACGATCCTCGCCGGGACGCCCTCGGCTACTCCGGTGCCCCCCACGCCGACGCTCACCGGTACGCCGGAGCCCACTGCCACGCTGACCCCGACGGTTGGTCCTTCGCCGACCGCTAGCCCTACGCCGCCGCCAACGGCGACGCCGCTCCCACCTACACCCACGCCTAACCCGGCACTTACCGGCTTCAGCTTTTGCAACCAGCGCTCCGGCAGTACGGTGGGCCGCTTCTCCGCCCGCCTCACCGAGGCGAGCGCCAGTGGCACCCCCGCCTACGAGCAGGTGGTGCTGCGCTTCGAGCTCAGTGAGGGCTCCGCACCCCTTGGCGTCGAGGCCTCCTGCCTGAGCAGTGCCGACCTCGCCGCGACCAGAGGATCTGTGGAGGTGCCGGGCAGCTATGTGCTGCGCCTGAATCTCCCCGGCTGGCTCCGCGACGAGGCCTTTAGCAGCTCTGTTGTCTCCCAGACGCTCACCTTTAGCGGGACGCGCACCATCACCGCGGCCCGCCTTGTGCCCGCGAGCACCCCTGATGCCGGCGCCGAGTTGCTGATCGGCCTGAGTGAGCCGCTGCCCTTCCGCCTGACGGTGGAGCGCAACCCCACCCGCGTGATCCTCGCAGTCGCCCGCAGCTCCACCGTCGTCTCGACCAGCGATCCCCTGCGGGTGGAGTCGCCCGGCGGCGCCCCAGGCCTCCCCAGCCCCCTCTATGTGATCGCCGACGGCGATATCTGGCGCGTCGAGGGTGGCCTGCGCACTGCGGGCGGCGGCCTGACCCCGGCCGGCACCGGCGCTCGTAATCTCAGCGAGTCGCCCGAGACCGAGACCGCGCTCGCCGTGAGCCCCGATGGAACGACCCTTGCCTTCTGTCGCGCCGCCCCCGGGCTCGACCCGGCCGACTCCGAGCTGCCTGTGCCCAGCGCTCTCTGGGTGATGGGCGCCGATGGCTCCGATCCGCGCCCGCTGGCCCAGGTGGGCGTGAGCTGCGCCGACCCGGCCTTTAGCCCCGACGGTACTACCGTGGCCTTTGCCGTGGACGAGACGGGCGCGCTCCCGACCCAGCGGGCGATCTATACCGTCTCGATCAATGGCGGTACGCCCGAGCGCGCTACCGAGGGGGTCGATGAATGGAGCCGCTCTGGCCCCCAGTGGCTCGCCGATGGGGCGCTCGTCTTCGCCGCCACCGCCCAGGATGGCCGGAGCACGCTCTTCCTGCGCCGCGCCGATGGCCAGGTAGACGAGGTGGGCGCCGCGATCCTGGTGCCTGATGGCGACGCGCCACCCTATGCCGCCCTTGGTCGCCCACTAGCCGCCCGCGACGGCAGCCGCTTCGCCGTGGAGGCCATTCGCAGCGATGGGCTCGGCGCCGACCTCGTGGTGCTCGATGCCCAGGGCGCCGTGCTGGAGCGGATCGGCGGCCAGACGGAGTTGCCGCCCGCGACGCCCGTACCGACACAAGGCGAGGCGACCCCAACCCAGCGTCCCACGCGCACCGCGCGCCCAGCGCTCACCGCCAGCCCGATCAGCGGGACGCCGGCGGCTACGCTGACAACGGCTGCCAGCGAGGCGCCGGCGGTGACGACGACGCCCACCGCGACCGCCACCACCCCGCCGACCCCCGAGCCCGAGCCCGAGCCTGAGGTGCTGCGCACGGGCCCCTACTGGACCCGCCCGCTCTCCTGGGATGCTGAGGGACGCCTGCTCTACCTCAGCACGCTCTGCGCGAGCGAGGTGGTGCAGGACTATCAGCTCTATCGCTGGAATGGGCGAGGGCTGAACGAGTTGCTGCTCACCGGGCAGAGCCTCGGTGGACTCGGCCCGGCTGCCTTTGCCGGCGAGGCCATGGCCTACGTACTGACGGAGCAGGCCCCACCCGGCCTCCGTGGCCCCGTCGCCAGCACCCCCCGTGGCCCGGCGGCACTCTGGCTCTGGGAGCTGGAGAGCGGCGCCCGTGGCGCGCTGATCCGCAGCGCGCGCGACTTCACCGCCCTCGCGCCCTGAGCAGTTTACGGCGGCGTTACAACCGCTTAACAGCGGCTTAACCCGGGGCCGCTATACTCGGCTGCAACCACGTGATCCTTTGGCCTCTTCGGGCGGCTGCGGCATGCCAAGCCGCTCGATGCGGCTGAAGACGACTCGTGGTTCCACATCCGAATCGCCCGGCCAAACAATCCGCCTGTGCCTCGCGTGGCCCTGTGTTGCCTCCACGCCCCCGACCGTGGCGTCTGCCGGCGTGCCCCGCGCTGTTCCGGTTGCCCTTTCTGGCCAGGCACAACCCGGTGCCACCGTTGAAGGGAGAGCGCATGCAGCGCCGACGTCTTGCTGTGCCCATGTTCCTGCTCGCCGTCTTAATCGTCGTCTCCAGCGTGCTCGCCACCCCGGCCGCCAGCGCCCACGGCCCCCGTGAGCGGATCGCCTTCGCCCCAATCGGCACCTACAGCACTGGCCTCGGTGCGCTCTCCGCCGAGACGGTCGCCATCGATCGGAAGCTGATCTTCGTCACCAACTCCGCCGATAACAGCCTCGACATTGTGGACATCGGCAACCCCGCCGCCCCAGCCTTGCTGAAGCGCGTGGACCTCTCGCCCTACGGCGCCGGGCCGAACAGCGTGGCCGTGCGCGATGACCTGGTGGCGGTGGCGGTAGAGGCCAACCCGAAAACCGACCCGGGCAAGGTCGTCTTCTTCAACCGCAGCGGCCAGTTCCTGAGCGCGCTCACCGTGGGTGCCCTGCCCGACATGCTCGTCTTCTCGCCCTGGGGCAACACCCTCCTGGTCGCGAATGAGGGCGAGCCGAGCGACGACTACAGCATCGACCCCGAGGGCAGCGTCAGCATCATTCCGATCCGCATCCTCGGTCGCAACCGGCCCCACGGCAGCGTACAGATGGCCGGATTCGGCGCCTTCGAGCAGGGCGGCAGCCGCGCCCACGAGCTCGACCCCGCCGTGCGCATCTTCGGGCCCACCGCCGGCCTCACGAACCCGCGTCGCGTCTCCCAGAACCTCGAGCAGGAGTACATCAGCTTCTCCCCCGACGGGCGCTACGCCTACGTGACGCTCCAGGAAGCCAACGCGGTTGGCGTGCTCGACATCCGGCGGGCCGAGTTTGTGAAGATCCTCGCCCTGGGCGGCAAAGATCACAGCCTCGCCGGGAACGGGCTCGACGCCAGCGACCGCGACAACGCGATCAACATCCGCTCCTGGCCGGTGTTCGGCCTCTACATGCCCGATGCGATCGCCAGCTACCGAGCTCGTGGCCGCACCTACCTGGTGACGGCCAACGAGGGCGACGCCCGCGTCTACCCGCCTGCCGACATCCCTGGTGGCCCCGATGAGGGCGACATCTTCAACGAGGAGATCCGCGTCGGCAACAGCGGCTACCGGCTCGACCCCGCCGTCTTCCCCAACGCCAGCGAACTGAAGAATAACGCCAACCTCGGCCGCCTCACCGTGACCCGGGCCAGCGGCGATGCGAACGGCGATGGTCTCTTCGAGACGATCTACGCCTTTGGCGGGCGCTCTTTCACCATCTGGAACGATCGTGGCGAACTGGTCTGGGACAGTGGTGACCAGTTGGAGCAGATCACTGCCAACACCTTCCCCGCCAACTTCAACGCCTCGAACTCGAACAATAACTTCGACGACCGCAGCGACAACAAGGGCCCCGAACCCGAGGCCGTGGCCGTCGGCGCGATCAATGGACGGAGCTACGCCTTTGTCGGCCTGGAGCGTATCGGCGGGGTCATGATCTTCGACATCACTGACCCGCGCGCGCCCACGTTCGTGCAGTACACCAACAACCGCATCTTCGCCGGCAGCACGATCGGCCCCGACTCCGGCCCGGAGATTATCACCTTCGTCCCCGCCCACGAGAGCCCCTCGCGCCGAGCGCGCTTCCTGGTTGCCAATGAGATCAGCGGGACGGTGACGATCTATGAGCAGATCGACCCGAACGGCGCCGGCACGCTTAGCCTGCTGCACAACAACGATGGCGAGTCGTCGCTGCTGCCCCTGAGCGCCACGGTGAGCGGCACCACGCTGCCGATCGCCGGGGTGGCGGCCTTCAAGCAGGTGACCGAACGGGAGATCGCCGATGCACGGGCAAACCGCAACGCGGTGCTGAACGTCTACGCGGGTGATGCCTTCCTGGCCTCCTCGACCCTGGCCTGCTCCCTGCCGCCCAACCCACCCGAGACGCCGATCTACGATGCCGTGGCCCAGCGCCAGATCCCCTACGACGCCCACATCCTCGGCAACCACGAGTTCGACTTCTCGCCCGACTTCCTGGAGCGCTTTATCCGCGCCTTTGCCATCGGTGGCCGGCTGACCCAGCCTTTCCTGAGCGCCAACCTCGACTTCAGCGCCGAGCCCGGCTTCGCCGATCTGGTGAAGGACGATGGGCTGATTGTGGGCCGCACCGGCGACGGCAAGGTTGTGGCGAAGAGCCTGATCCTCGATGACAAGGTGACCGGGCAGCGCTTCGGGATCGTGAGCGCGACGACGCCCCTGCTCCCGACGATCTCCTCGCCGCGCAATGTGGTGGTCACCAGCACCGACAACGCCAGCACCGCCGCCGTGGTGCAGACGGAGATCGATCGGCTGACCAGGCAGTACGGCCTGCGCAAGATCATCTTCGTGAGCCACCTGCAGGCCGTCGCGAACGACCGCGAGTTGGTGCGGCTGCTGCGCAACGTCGATATCGTGGTGGCGGGCGGCGGCGACGATCTGCTGATCAACGACCCGGCCACGCTGCTGCCTGGCGACGCGCCGAGTTCCATTCAGGGCCCCTACCCGATCGTGGAGAACGACGCCGACGGCAAGCCCACCTACATCGTGACGACCTCGGGCAACTACAAGTACCTGGGGCGGATCGACGCGACCTTCAACGCCAGGGGCGAAGTGACGAGCATCAATGCCGCCACGAGCTTCCCGCGCCGGGTTGTGCCGGTGAGCGCTGGCGCCACCGCGCTGGGGATCACCGACGCTGTGGAACCAGATGCCGGCATTCAGTCGAGTGTGGTGGAACCGGTGTCGGCTTGTCTTGCGGCGCTTGGCAACCCGATCGCCCGCACCGAAGTGCCGCTGAATGTCTCGCAGATCGGCATCCCGAGCCAGCCCGGCGTGGGTGTGCGCGACGCGGAAACCAACGCGGGTAACCTGATCACCGACGCCTATCTCGCCGCCTACGATCGCTACGGCCCGGCGTTCGGGCTACCGGCGCGTGGCCCGGCCAATCCGGTCATCGCCGTCCAGAACGGTGGCGGTATCCGGCAGAATGCGGGTGATGTGCTGCCCGTGGGCGGAACCGTGCCCGGGCCGATCAGCCGCCGCAATACGCTCGATGTGCTCGCCTTCTTCACCAACCTGATGACCGTCGTGCAGGGGGTGACGCCCAGCGACCTCAAGGCCATCCTTGAGCGCTCGGCGGCAAGCCTCCCCTCCCGGGGTGGGCAGTTCCTGCAGATCGCTGGCTTCCGCGTCGTCTACGATGTGCGCAACCCGGTTGGAAGCCGAGTCATGGAGGCTACCCTGCTCGACGGCACGCCGCTGATCTCCGGGGGTGCGCCGGTGGCGGGCGCGCCGAACGTGAGCATCATCACCAATAGCTTCACGGCGGCTGGCGGCGATAACTATCCGACCTTCGCGGCCAACCCGAACAAGGTGCAGTTCCCGGCAACCTACGAGCAGGTGTGGGTGGAGTACTTGCTCAGCCTGCCGGTGGTTGATGGGCTGCCGACGGTTCCCGCCAGCGACCCACGCTACGCGCCAGGCGGAGAGGGGCGCATCACCATCATCCGGCCGTAGCACCCGGCCGGGCCCGCGCTCCCACGCGCCGACAGCCAACCGCCGACGACCGGGCTTGGTCCCGATCGTCGGCGGTTGATCATCTCCCACCAGTCGAGGGTGTCCGCGAGCGCCTCAGGCCCGGAAGATCACCACGACCCGGCCAAATTGAAGGCGGGCGCCGTCGTGGATGGGAGTGGCCGTATTTGGCTCCAGGCGCGTCCCATCGAGGCGCGTATAGTTCGTGCTATTGAGGTCGGTGACGAGCCACTGACCGCCGCTATGGGTGATCCTGGCGTGCTGGCGGCTCACGCCGCCCATCTCACCGCCGAAAGGTGTGAGATCGATCTCGGGAAAGATGTTGCTCACCGGGTCCTCGCGCCCGACAATGATCTCGGCCTTGTCGAGCGGCAGGGGCAACTCGTGGCCACCATCGGCGACGACGAGCCGTGGGCCCGCCGGGGCGGGTGCGGGTGGTGGCGGTGGAGCGGCAGGGGTGGCCTCGGCTGGTGGGGCGGGCGGCGCGGCCGGAGCGGACGCTTCGGCCGCCGTGGGGAATGGCGCCGTCCCCGGGGCGCCGGGCGCTGCGGGTGCGGGGGCGGTGCCGAGAGCTGCGAGCTCGGCCTCAGCCCGGGCCAGGGCGGCCCTGGCCTCGTCCAGGCCAGCGGTGACGGCGGCCGGGGTGGCGGCCCCAAAGG
>SFCB01000119.1 GCA_004367505.1 Chloroflexi bacterium OHK40
CGGTTATGGATGGCCCGGGGCGTCGTGACGCCGGGGCATCGTGACGCCGGAGGTCACCCGTAGAGACGCCCCAGTGGGGCGTCTCTACGTTGGCCCGTCGGCCTCTTTCCATGTTAGACAGGGTTCCAGACGGCGTCCCCGACAGCCCTCCCCTTCAACCCTTGCGTTAGCGGCCCTGGCGCTGCTTCAGCTCCGCAATCAGGCTCTGCGTGGCCAGGTATGAGGGGCGCGGGCTCCAGTCCGGGTTCAGGATGCCGAACGACGCCTGCTCGTGGTTGGGGTTACCCTGCTCGCCCCACAGCACCGCGAAGTTCATATTCCAGAGAAACATATTGCCGACGAAGGGGTACTCCTCGTAGGCGCGTCGGATCGCCCCGGTGATGTATTCGGCCTGCTGATCAAGCGAGACGAAGTTTCCAAACTCATAGCCAGGGGTGTCGTTGGGCGTAGCCCAGCCGTACTCGGTGATCCACATCTCCTTGTCGCCCATCCCATACTCCTCCATCCAGCGCCGCACATTCTCGACGTGGCGGAAGTAGTGGGTCTCGTCGTCGTTCCAGCAGCGGTCGGGCGCGGGCTGGCAGCCCTCAATGAAGCTGGGATTCTCGGGCCAGAGCGTGTCGGGTGGGTTAGCGGCGCCACCGGGGTGCACCGCCTGTACGTCGAAGTAGTCGCGCACTTCGCCGCCGTTGTAGCTATACATCGCCCGATAAAACTCCTCGTCGGCCAGTGCGATGTTCGGGTCGGTCACCCCGCTTGAGGACGAGGCCGCAGCCAGGACGATCGCGTCGGGGTTGACGGCCTTGATCCGGGGGTAGGCTGCCTTCAGCACCTCCACATAGTGCCCCACATCCTCAGGCACAATGTTGCCGCCATTCTCCACCGCCAGGTTTGGCTCGTTCCAGATCTCGTAGGCGTGGATCTTGGAGCCGTAGCGCTGGGCCATGAGCTCAACAAAACGCCCGAGGGTAGCCGGATCGTCGGGCAGGCCGTTCGTGGCGTTGTAGGCCGTGGGAGAGCGCACCACGTTCACCAGGAGCTTGCGACCATAAGCATTCACGGTGTCCACCACCCGGTCGAGCTCCTCCCAGCCAAAGATATTCTGCGTGGGGTCCTCGATATCGCGCCAGACAACCTGCTGGCGCACCCAGTCGAAGCCAGCGTTCTGGGTGAGTTGCAGTACCCGGTCACGGTCGGTGTAGTAGAGGTGACCTACGACGCCGAACTCCAGGTAGTCGGGGTTGATCGGCGCGGCGGTCGGGGCGGCGCCCGGGTCAGGCGTCGCAGCCGCAGTCGTGGGGGGCGGGCTGGGGGCGGCGGTTGCCGCAGCCGTCGGTTGGGCAGGGGCCTCGGTGGACGCCGCAGCGCCCTGGCCTTCAGCGGTTGGCGGAGCCAGGGTCGGCTCAGGCGGGGCGGCGCCGCCGCAGGCGGCCACGAGCGGCACCAGGAGCAACAGGATCAGCAGACCGCCGAAGCGGTGTGCGGGGCTGCGCATAGCTTCCTCCACAGTAACAGGCTCACCATCATCAAACGCAATCGCAGGAGGCGGTGTTCCCGCCCCCTGCGTCCTGGCCGTGGATGGGCGCGGAGTTAGCGCTTCTGGAACGCCTGGATGGCGTTATAGGCCGGGCGCGGGCTCCAGTCGCCGTTGAGCACACCGAAGGCGGCTTGCTCGTGGAACTCATTGCCGAAGTAGCGCCAGGGGATCGCGAAGTTGAGGTTCCACACGAACATCGCGCCGACCCAGGGTGCCCACTCGTTGCGCCCGATCTCAAAGGCGCGCGTGATCCACTGGGCCTGGGTTTCCGGCGAGATGCTGTTGCCGTACTCGTAGCCGGGGGTGTTATTGGCGGTGGCCCAGCCGAACTCGGTGATCCAGATCTGCCGGTCGGCCATGCCATTCGCCACCAGGACGTTACGGGTATCCTCAATGCGCCGGAAGTAGAACTCGCTGCTATTGCGCCAGTTCGGCCCGGGGCCAGGGTTCTCAGGCCACTTGGTGTCAGGCGGATTGTAGTGGCCGCCAGGGTGCAGGCCGATCGCATCGACGTGGCTGCGGAACTTGGGGTTCACGGCCATCTGGCGCAGGAACTCCAGGTCGCTGATCGCGATATCGGCACGGTTGGTATCGGTGCTGGCCGGGGCGCCGCTCACCACGATCGCGTACGGATCGTTGGCCTTGATCGCATCGTAGGCTACCTCCAGCAGATCAACGAAGTAGTCGGCGCTGGCCACGCGCCCGCCGATCCCGCCGTTGGTGGCGCAATCGCCGCCATTCTCACAGGCGCGGTTCTGCTCATTCCAGATCTGGTAAGCCTGAACGCGGCCCCGGTAGCGGGCGGCCATCTGGCCCATAAAGTTGGCGAAATCGCCGAAGTTCTCGCGGCGCGGCATGCCGGGGCCGCCGGCCCAGTCGGGCGCCGAAACGATGCTGAGCAGCAGGCTCACGCCCTGGCGGCTTGCATCGTCGACGATATTGTCGAGCTCCGCCCAGTAGATCGCGCCTGAGACGTCGTGGAGGTCGCGCCAGCGCACCTGCTGGCGAATCCAGGTCACCCCGGCGTTCTTCGAGAGCGTCAGGGCGCGGTTGCGGTCCTGCCAGGCCGTGCCCTGGCCATAGAGATGGGCGTTGAAGCCGTAGATGAACTGCCGTGGCAGCGCCTGGTCGGCCCGGCGGTAGTTGAAGGCGCCGTTCCCGCGATGGTACTGGTCGCGGTATTCGTTGCCGAGCAGGCCGAGCAGAATGCGGTACTGGGGGTTCGGCTCGTTCGGGTGCCACTCCATGCGCTGCCGCTCGAAGTACTGCACCCAGTAGGTCTGCCCGTCGGCCTGGTTAACTTCCTGAAACTGCTCGCTGAGGGGGTAGCCGAAGACCTCGAGCCCACCGTTGTTCAGCCAGAAGTCGCGGAAGGGGGCGGGGCCATTGCGGAGGGTGTGGCCAGACTCGGCGAACCAGGTGCCATCGCCCGGGTCGCCGACCTTCTGGAACGGCGCCTCGTTCTGACGACTCTGGGCCAGGCGCGTGCCCATAAGGCGGCCGAGGATATAGAAGCGGTTGCCCTGCTGGCCGTAGTTCTCCGGGTGCTCCTCGAGCACGGCGCGCTCGAAGTATTGCACCCGGTAGAACTGGCCGGGGTTGGTAAAGCTCTCCTCGATGAAGGGCTGCGAGATGGGGTAACCGAGCACGAAGAGCGCGTTAGGGGTGTTCTTCCAGAACTCCAGGAAGCCGTTTACCGCAGTGTGGCCCGTCTCCCCGAAGTAGCGTGCCTGGTAGGGCGGGTAGGTTTCCGGGACCGACTGCTGTGCGGCGCTCTGGCGCGGCCAGGCCACCAGTGTGGCGAGGGTTGCGACGAGCACGAGGGCAACGACAATACGTCTGACCATCTCACATTCTCCTCAGGTCGTTGGTGCCGCTTGATGCTTCGATGCGGGCTGAGGCCCCGCGACCGGCTCTCTACCGCCGATTGTAGTGGTGGCGGCTGATACATCCCTGATAGCGCTCTGAGCCTCCGGTTACCGTTCGATGAACGATCGACCCGGCGTGGCTCCAGGGGGAGCGTGAAGACCCCAAAGGGGCCGTCACGGGCGAACGTCCAGCCGGATACCGGGGTGCCACATGTCGAGACACGCAGCAATACCACCGGCCCGCACGGTAAGCCGCCGGGTAGGGGCGCAACTCGTTCGTGGAGTGCTCGGGGTCCTGGTCGGGCATCAGGGGGGAGGGGCCGGGCAAGGCATCTGCGCCTGGGCCGACCATTGCCGTTGGTCGTATCGGACGGGCCGATTATACGGGCGGGCGTAGCAGGCGTCAAATCTGCGAGCGACGAGCGGCGCGAAAGCCCGTGCCAGGCGCGAAGGGGTGTGACGGATGTTCCTGTCCCGCGTGCCGTAGCGTTCAAGCGCGCGGCGCCGAGTGCGCGAAGCCCGCCTATGTGGGCTCTGGGGCCCTGACGCCCATGGCGTGTTGCGGGAAGGAACACCGCATCAGGCCCAAAGGGAGGGCCGCGAGAGTTGTGAAAGACGGCGCTGCACGCATACGGCCGGAGCGTGTGCGTCTGAACAGGCTGTCCCAGATGGGGTGCGCGTGTGCTCCAACCGTAGTCCAGCGCGATCACGCAGGTGGACGTTGTGTGCCGATGATTCGCATGCAAACAGGCCGCGGCCTATCGGGCCACGGTCTGTGCTATGCTGGCGAGGGGCCCGGCGCCCTCTCAGGCGCCGGGCCAGGGTGTGCGTTAGGCGTCGGATGTGTCGGTGGGTGCGGTGGGCGCCGCCGGCGGCGTGCCCGGGCCGCCATGGAAGCCGCCGCGAGGCCCGCCGCGTATGAAGAGGTTGCTCCCGGCCTGCTCCATCCGCTCGTAGATCGCATCGGCCTGCTCCTGGGTGAGCGTGCCGGCGGCAACGAGCTCGTCGAGCTCAGCCTTCGCGGCGGCCAGGGCTGCCGTGATTACCGCCTGCTCCGTCGTGCCGTTGGCCTCGGCCAGCTCCGCTACCGTGCTGCCGCTATGCAGCTGCGCGCGAAGCTCCTCGCTGGTGAGGCCGAGCTCGGCCGCTGCCGCATCCAGCGCGGCCATGTGGACAGTGGCCAGTTCATGCCCGTTGCCGGGGCCGCCAGGCCCACCGCGTCTGCCGAAGAGCGCGCCGTAGTCACCGGCTTGCAGCCGTGCCGTCAGGGCGTCGGCCTGTTCCTGGGTAAGGGTTCCATCCTGCACGGCCTCGGCAGCCGCTTCGGCTCCAGCCGTCGCCATGGCGGTATCGAGTGCCGCGCGCTCGATCCCGAGCGTCGCCGCGAGCCGGTCCAGGAAAAGTTCCCATAGGGTGTTCAATGGCGCACTCTGCGCCTGTGGTGTTGTCTGGGCGCTCACCCTGCTGATCCCAGCCAGCGCCCCTGCTCCGATGGCAATGGCAAGGCCCAGGGCGAGGGCCGCCTGCATCCCGATTGATCGCCATTTCATCCTGTCCGCTCCTATCGTTCAGTGTATGCTTCCAGCGAGAGCCACAGGTCGGGCTCCTGCGTGCCCCGGGCCCATGCTCGGGGCCGTAAATCGAGCATACCCTGCCGATGTTCAGCGGCTGTGAAGGCCTGGTTGGATCGGTGAGTAGGTGGAGCTTCGAAGGGCGCGAACGGGGCCGCGCAGCGCTCCGGGCAGCACCCACGGACTCTGCGCGGCCCGGTTATGCGAGCCGCGCCCCCGCCCGGGCGGCAGGCGTGGAGGGAGCAGCGGGCGACGCAGGAAGGGTGATGGTGAACGTCGCGCCGTGCCCGGGCACGCTGCTGGCCCTTACCTGGCCACCGTGGGCCTCGACGATCGAACGGACGATCGCGAGCCCGAGACCGGAGCCACCAGCCGTGTGGGAGCGCGATGAGTCGGCCCGGTAGAAACGCTCGAAGATGTTCGGGAGGTGCTCTGGGGGGATGCCCGGCCCGGTGTCTGCTACCTCCAGGGCTACCCCATCGTTTGTGAGGCGAGCGGTGAGCGTAACCCTTCCGCCCGTGGGAGTGTGACGGAGCGCATTGCTCATGAGATTGCCGAGGGCGCGAACCGTCTGCTCGATGTCGAGCCGAAGATCGGGGAGGCCGTCTTCGGCATCCAGTTCGATCGCTATGCCTGCCTGGGAAGCCGTGTGCTGGTAGGCGGTGGCCACGCGCTCGAGCAGCCGCCGTGGGGCTACCGGTTGGAGCTTGAGCGGCAACTCACCAGCATCGGCCAGAGAGAGCGTGTGGAGATCCTGAACCAGGCGCAGCAGGACCTGCGTCTCGTCGTACATCGTTGCGAAGCGCTTGGGGGTGGGCCGCAGGCTCTCGTCGCGGAGGGCCTCGAGGTAGCCGGCGATCACGGTAAGCGGGGTACGCAAGTCGTGGGCGATGTCGGCGGTCATCCGGCGGCGCAGCTCGTTGGCGCGGTCGAGGCGGGCGCTCATAACGTTGAACTGCGCGGCGAGCATGCCAAGCTCGTCACGCGAGCGAACCGGCACCTCCTGGCGCAGCTTGCCTTCAGCGATCGCCCGTGCGGCAGTCGTTAGATCGCGGACAGGCCGGGTGATCAGGCGGGCGAGGAGCAGGCTCAGGGGGAGCGCCACAGCGAGGGCGCCAAGGGCAGCGGCACCGAGCGCGAGATCGGTGCGGGCCAGGTAGCGCTCTTCGGCGGGGTTGCGCCCTGGCGGGGGGCCGAGGCTGAAGACGGTGCCTACGTGCTGGCCGTTCACGGTGATCGGCGTGCCACGGGCCAGGTCTTCCTGGCGAGCAGGCGTACCGCGCAAGAGCGGGTTGGGGGCGACAACGATGGTTCCCTCGACGTCGGCGAGCACAAAGTCGTTGCGGGCGCGGCCTGGCGGGCCGTCCGCAAAGGGGGGGCCAGAGGGGCTCTCCGGCTCACTGGCATTTCGGAGCACCCCTGCGGCGCCTTCCCAGCTCCCCTGCTGGGCGAAGTAGGCGCTGGCCGCTTCCACGTAAGCCGCCAGGCGCTGGTCGCGCACGTAGTCGTCGAAGGCGCTGGTGACAAGCTGTCTGACGAGCAAGGCCGCCAGCGCGATGCCGGCGAGGCTGGTGAGCGCGAAGGCCAGGAGGAGCCTGGTAGAAAGCTTCACGGCCTCACCTCTCGCCAGGTGGGCGACAGCGATAGCCTGCCCCGAAGACAGTCTCCACGAAGCGCGGCTGGCCGGGATCGGGCTCGATCTTCTTACGCAGGTTGCGGATATGGACGTCGATGGTGCGCTCGACACCCTCGTAGGTATTGCCCTGAAGCTGCTCAAGCAGCTGCTCGCGGGAGAAGACACGGCCTGGCGCTGCCATGAGTACGGCGAGTAGGGTGAATTCCGAGGGCGTCAGGTTCACCGGCTGGCCATCCACCGTCACCATGCGGGTGGCCCGATTGAGCGTCAGGCCATCTAGTTGCAGCACCTCGTCTGCCGGGAGCCGTTGCGCGACGGCGGCCCGGCGCAACTGGGCGCGAATGCGGGCCACCAGTTCTTTCATGCTGAAAGGCTTGGTGACATAATCATCGGCGCCGAGCTCAAGCCCAACAACCTTATCAGTCTCCTCAACCCGCGCGGTGAGGAGGATCACCGGGGCGCTAAAGTCGCGGCGGTAGGCTTGCAGAAAACCCAGGCCATCGAGCCCGGGCATCATCACATCGAGCAAGACGAGATCGGGGCGGGCGCGCCTGGCGACCATCAGGCCCTCATCGCCATCGCTCGCCGTGAGCACACGGTACCCCTGCTCAGCCAGATAGTCGGCCACCAGCGTACGGACGCTCAGGTGGTCGTCTATGATCAGAATGGTCGCCTTCATCGCGCTCCTCCGCGCTGACTCAGCCATGTCTGGATGCAGTATAGCGCGGAGATGTGTAGATCGTGGGTAGATCGTAGGTAGAACTGGCCAACCTCACCGGTGGTTGGCGCACCCCCCGTTGATAATGTCTCAGAGTGTGGTGTAAATCCGAGGGCCGTTTGACAAGAACGGCCACCTGGTGCTTTCGTGAGGTTGCTACAGACACACGAAAGGAGACACCAGATGGCCGCCCCCACGGTAGCACTGCTTGAGGATCTGCGCAAGCTCGCCCTGGAGCTCGCCCCCACCTTCCTGCGCGAGGCCCTCAGCCGCGTGCTCCACGACCTGATGGAGTTCGAAGTGCAGCAGCAGATCGGTGCCAAGCGCCACGAGCGTAGCCCCGAGCGCACCACCTACCGTAACGGCACCCGTGAGCGCGAGTGGCAGACCCGTGTCGGCGCCATCCCGCTCCAGATCCCGCGCTTGCGCAGCGGCAGCTACTTCCCCAGCTTTCTGGAGCCTCGCCGGCGTGCCGAGCGTGCGCTCATCAACGTCATTCAGGAAGCCTACGTCGAGGGTGTCTCCACGCGCAAGGTCGACGACCGCGTGCGAGCCCTTGGGCTTGACGGCATCGACAAGAGCGCGGTCTCGCGCATCTGCCAGTCCCTCGACGAGGTCGTAACCGCCTTCTGCACCCGGCCCCTTGAGGGCAACTACCCCTACCTCTGGCTCGACGCTCTCTACCTCAAAGTCCGCCAGAACGAGCGCATCGTCTCAATGGCCGTGGTCATCGCCGTTGGTGTTCTTGCCAGCGGCGAGCGCCGGGTGCTGGGCGTCGAAGTTGGGGCGAGTGAAGACGCCGCCTTTTGGACGAGCTTACTGCGAAGCCTGGTCGCCCGCGGTCTGCGTGGGGTCGAGCTGGTGATCAGCGACGCGCATGAGGGGCTCAAACAGGCGATTGCCAGCGTGCTGACCGGGGCGAGCTGGCAGCGCTGTCGTGTGCACACGATGCGCAACATCCTGGCCCACGTGCCTCAAAAGGACAAGGCCATGGTCGCGGCGGCGATCCGCACGATCTTCGTGCGCCCCACCCAGGCTGCGGCTCGCTCGCAGCTTCACGAGGTCGTGCAGACCTTGCAGCGTGCCTGGCCGAAAGCCGCGGCTGTGCTGCTGGCGGCCGCCGACGACATCCTGGCGCATATGGCCTTTCCGAGTTCACACTGGTCGCGGATCGACAGCACCAACCCGCTGGAGCGGCTCAACCGCGAAGTGAAGCGGCGCACCGATGTGGTGGGCGTGTTCCCGAATGAGGCCGCTGCCCTACGCCTGGTTGGGGCAGTCCTGCTCGAAATCGACGATGAGTGGCAGGTCGAGCGGCGCTACTTCTCGCAGGCCTCAATGGAGCGCCGGAAGGAACTGACCGAGCCGAACGAGCTGCTTCCCGCCCCAGACAAGCCTGTTGCCCCTATTCGTTGACCGGTGGCGCGGACGAGGCGGGGGCGCGCCCCCGCCTCGTCCGCGTGGGAGAACACGAAGCACCAGCCGAATTTACACCCTTGACTGAGACGCTATCGCCGCCCCGCGTGTGGTGCGCGGAACCCGGCGGTGCTATTTTCACAGTGGTACCCGCGTCCGTCACGGCTGCCCTAGTCCCACTGCAAACGGCAGGCGCTGACAACTCGCCCTCCTCCCGATCAACCCAATTGCGCCCCAGTCCGCTACACAGATACCCATTGCGCGTCTTGCCGAAGCCGAACTGCTCTCCTCCGCTGACTCCGTCGGCCCGTATCCCCTCGGCTTATCACCAACGGTGCAATGCCACCCGCCCCAGTACCTACACCCGCATGCGGGTGTGGGAATGCCGTGTGCTGCGCACTGTACACGCCACAAGGAACGGAGTTGCCCATGCCGGCTCGACAGGTCGTCTTTCGCGGATGGCGGTGCCGGATCGACCGCGGCACCTACGGCGCCACCCGGCGTATCGCCCTGCAACTCACCGATTGCGCCGACGGCGAGTCGATCGCCGTGGCCACCGTGCACATGCCCGATATCAGCCTCGCGCCGGACGAAGTCTTCATCAAGGACTACAGCGAAAACGAGGGTATGCTCGACGCCCTCGTCGCCGCCGGCGTCGTCAGCCCGCCACTGCGCACCATCCCGCTCCAGTACGTGACGCTGTATGTCTGCCGCTGTCTGATCCCCGATCCAGGAGGGCTGTTATCACCAATCCCAACGCCTTCGATGCGGAACCGATTGACCTGCAGCCGATCCACGCCCCGGAGCATGTCAAACGCGGACTGGAGGTTGCGGCGGCCGGTGGGCATCATGTGCTGCTGATCGGCGCGCCGGAGTCGGGCAAAACCGTGCTCGCCCGCGCGCTCCGTGGGCTGCTGCCGCCCCTCTCAGAAACCGAAGCCGCCGGGGTCGCCACCCTCGCCGCGTTTGCCGGTACGGCGGTGCCAGAGCCACCGACGGTGCGCCCGTGGATCGCCCCCGCACCCGGTGTGAGCGCCGCCGCCTTGTTTGGCCGCCACGTTCGGCGTAGTCGCCCTGGTCTGGTTAGCCTGGCGCATCGCGGCGCCCTGTTCCTCGACGATCTGCCCAGCTTCAGCGCCCGGCTCGTCCGCCTCCCAACCATCCTGGACGATCGCGTTGTGACGATCGCCCACGCCGCGGGAGCACTGACATTGCCGGCCGCGTTCCAACTGGTCGCGACGGCGCGGCCCTGCCCGTGCGGCTGGTTTGGCGACCCTGAGGCGATCTGTCAGTGTACGCCGCAGCAGGTGCGTCGGTATTAGTAGCGCATCCCGCCTGCCCTGCGGGAGCGGACCGACATCCACCTGGAAGTCCCACGCGTGTCCTACGAACGGTTGACCTCCGGGCGGCTAGGTGCGCCGTCGGCGGTCGTGCGCGAACGCGTGATCGCCGCCCAGCAGCGCCAGGCCGCCCGCTTCGCCAACGACCCGCGCTACGCCACGAACGCCGACATGGGGCCGGAGGCGATCCGTATCCACTGCGCGCTCGACGGCGCCGGCCACAGCCTGATGAAGGCGGCCGTGCGCCAACTCGACCTCTCCGCCGGCGCGTATCAGCGTATCCTGCGCATCGCCCGCACTATCGCCGACCTCGCCGGGGCCGAGCAGATCGGCGCGGCGCATCTTGCGGAGCGTGTGCAGTATCGCGCCCGACCGACGCTGTGAGGTGCGGCGATCCATCGTTTGGTATACTGTGGGTGCACAGCCTTTTCCTTGACCGAACACCGGTGAACCGCATGAGCATCACGATCGACATTGCCGAACTGATTGCCCAGACCGATGCCGTCAAGGCGCCGGTGCGGCTCGAATATGTGCGCGGCCGGATGAAGTGGGAAGCTTCGCCAGCGAGCCGCCATCAGAAGACGCTTCAGCGGATCGAGCGCTCCCTGCGACCCATTCCCGGCCATCCCGCCGGGTGTGGCTGTTTCGCCCTGGCCGACACGCTCATCCGCTTTCCTGATCCGGATCACTCGATCAAGCGTCCCGATTTGGCGATCTTCTGCACAGAACCGCCCGATAGCGACGAAGCCTTGACCGTCATCCCCGCCGCTGTCGTAGAAGTGCTGAGCCTCGGCTATGAAGAGAAAGACCTGGGCAGCGACGGCGCCCCGTTCTACCTCGCCTACGGCGTCCAGGACGTGCTGATTGTCGACCCGCGCACCGGCGTGGTCTACCACGACACGCCGGATACCGCGCGGCGATCGCTCACCGCTCCCATCACGATCGACCTGCGCTGCGGATGCCGTGTGACCGTTGCCTGACGGATCGCGCTGAACATTCGCCTCGCCCCTTCGCATCTCGGCATCCTGCGCGCGTCCTCAGTGCCGCAGCGGCGATCGCTCCGCTGCGTCAGGTTCCCTGCTTCGATCCGAACCCCACCCCACGCACGCATCGGCGACCGCGCCGATCGGTTCCACTGGCCTGAGCGCACCCACCACCCGCGCTCGCTCCCATCTGTAGATCACGCCACCGGCCCCGCAGCAATTGGCGGCAGTCAGCGCGCGTTCCCCTTGCGCCCCGTGCGCAGTGGAGAATGTGCAACGGTCAGCGCGCAACCGGTCGTGCGCCGGGCCAGGGGAGCGCTGCCACGCCGACGTGCGCTGTCGTGAGCTAACGCGGCGCCTCGCTGAAGCGCGCGGCCGCTGCGCTGACCTTGCTCTGCCCATCCCGCCCTCGCTCGCGCTGGATCTCCCGCTGAGTGAGGAAAGGATCGGTTCACTGTGCAAAGCTCGCCCCTGCCCCGCACCGAGCGCGGCGGCCTCGGTTTGATCGCGGGCGCCGCCCTGCTCTGGGGCACCGTCGGTGTCACCACCCAGGCGCTCTACCAGCTGAGCGCCACCAACGCGCTCTCGATCGGCTTCTTTCGCCTGGCCCTGGCCGCGCCCGTCCTGCTCCTAACCTGCGCCCTGCGCTACGGTCGCGCATGGCAACTCCAGCCACGGGACGTCGGCGTGACCGCGCTGCTTGGCGCGCTGATGGCGGGCTACCAGGTGGCCTACTTTAGCGCGATCAGCTACGTGGGTGTGACCATCGCGGTGCTCGTCACGCTGTGCA
>SFCB01000075.1 GCA_004367505.1 Chloroflexi bacterium OHK40
GCTCTACCGCCGCCGTGGGGCGGCTCTACCGCCGCCGTGGGGCGGCTCTACCGCCGCCGTGGGGCGGCTCTACCGCCCCATTATTGTTGACACCGTGGTCCACGCGGGTATACTCAGCCTTGAACCTGTGTGCCTTATGATGTGAAAGCCAGCCCACTGCGGCGCGCTCCATCTCGCCGGTGCCGCATAATCGTCAGCGGCGAGGTGATCGTGCGTGTGCTCGCTCGCCAGAGCCCAACGATTCCCACCGCCGGCGAGATTGACCAGGGGATGCAAACAGGTGAGCGATCAGGCGCAATCACTGCTAATCATCGAGGACGAGCCCCAGATCAGGAGCTTTCTGCGGGCGTCGCTCGCGGGGCAGGGCTACCGGCCCATCGAGGCGGCCACCGGCCAGCAGGGCGTGGAGCTGGCTGCCCAGCTTCGCCCGGATGGGATCATCCTTGATCTGGGTCTGCCCGATGCAGACGGGCTTGAAGTGCTGCGTCGCATTCGGGCCTGGTCCGACGCGCCGGTAGTCGTCCTCACGGCCCGGGGCCAGGAGCAGGAAAAGATCACCCTGCTTGATGCGGGCGCCGACGACTACCTCACCAAACCGTTCGGGGTCGGTGAGCTGCTCGCTCGCATCCGGGCCGCGTTGCGGCGCACGGCTGCGAGCCAGGCCGGCGCGGCCCCGGTGGTGGAGATCGGCGCCCTCCGGGTGGATCTGGCGCACCGGCAGGTGCTGCGGGCAGGCGTCGAGGTCCACCTCACCCCGATCGAGTACCGGCTCCTGGCGGCCCTGGTGCGCAGCCGGGGGCGGGTAGTCACCCAGCGCCAGCTGCTGTTGGAGGTCTGGGGCCCGGAGTACACCGATTCGCCCCACTATCTGCGGATCTATATGCAACACCTGCGCCACAAGCTCGAAGATGAGCCGGCGCGACCGCGCTACCTGCTGACAGAGCCCGGGGTGGGCTACCGGCTCCGTGATGAGTAACTGGAGCACACGATGGATCTCCAGGAGCAACGACGCCAGGCTGCGGTGGACGACTTCCGCCGCGCGCGGCGGCGCGCGATCATCGAGGATCTGCTCGCATGGCTGCGTGGAGAGCCGGACGATCTGCTGGATTTCACGGAGGTGCAGCAGCGGCTCGGCGCGCAGCAGCCGTGGGCCACCCAGGGGCCTGTCGATGTCCCGCTGGCGCTGGTGGTGGGCAGCGTGGGCCGCTACGCCGACTTCAACCGCCACTTTCTGCCGCGACGCAGCTCCGACGAGGAGCGCTGGGCCGGGGTGCGCGAGGCGATGCTCTCGGGGCGGACCCTGCCGCCCATTGAGCTCTACGAGCTCGGTGGCCTCTACTTTGTGAAGGACGGTAACCACCGCGTCTCCGTGGCGCGCGAGCTCGGCCATACCCACCTGCCCGCGATGGTCTGTAGCATCCCGGCGCGGGCCAGTCTGCCGCCCGACGCCACGGCGGACGATGTGATCATCGCGAGTGAACACGCGGCCCTTCTGGAGGCTACGCACCTGGACGAGCTGCGCCCGGGCCTGGAGCTGCGGGCCACCGCCCCCGGCGCCCACGCGGCCATCGCTGGCCAGATTGAGCGGCAGCGCCAGCGCATGGCCCTGCGCGCGGGCCGTACCGTGGAGCTGCCCGAGGCTGCCGCCAGTTGGTACGACGACGTCTACCTCCCGGCGGTCGAGATGATCCGCGAGCGAGGCCTCCTGGCGGACTTCACGGGCCGCACCGAGACCGACCTCTATGTCTGGACGGCTGCGCACCAGGAGGCGCTGGAGGCCGAGCTCGGCTGGCCCGTGCCCGCCGCCGCTGCCGCTGCCGACCTGGCCCGGCGCCACAGCCCTCGCGCGCGGCACATGCTGGAGCGCGCGCGGCGCCGCCTGCTTGCGGCCGTCGTACCCGAGACGGTTCGCCCGGGACCACCTCCCGGATACTGGCGCCGCGCGCATGCTCCCACCGATGGCCAGGCGCGGATCTTCCACCGTATCCTCACCCCGCTGAGCGGCGATGCGGGCGGCTGGCTTGCGCTGGAACAAGCTCTCGTGCTTGCCCGCCGCGAGGGTGCTGCCGTTTATGGTTTGCATGTGTTGCCGCCGGTGGGCACCACCGAGGCCAAGCTGGCGGCGATGCGGGCCGAATTCGAGGCCCGGACGGCTGCCGCAGGCGTGGCCGGCGTCTTCGCGGCGGAGAGCGGCACCGTGGTGAGCCGGATCTGCGCCCGGGCCCACTGGGCCGACCTGGTGGTTATCCGGCTGGCCCACCCCCCGCCCGACCAGCCGTTTGCCCGCCTGCGCTCAGGCGCGCGCGACCTGGTGCAGCGGAGCCCCCAGCCGCTGCTCACCGTGCCCGATACCCCCACGCCGCTGTGCCACGCATTGCTCGCCTACCACGGCGGCCCTCGCGCCGATGAAGCCCTCTACCTGGCGGCCTACCTGGCCCTGCACGACGATATGGCCCTCACCGTGCTGACGGTCCTCGAACAGATCGACGCCGGATGGGCCGCTGTAGAGCGGGCCCAGCGCTACCTCCAGGAGCGTGGCGTGTCGGCTAGCTACGTCGTGGACCGGCGACCGCCCGCCCAGGCGATCCTCGCCACTGCGAAGGCCCGGGACGCCGACTTGATCGTGCTCGGCGGCTATGGCTCCCGCCCCGAGATCGAGATTGTGCGCGGTAGCTCGGTGGACCAGGTGCTCCGCGCCAGTCATGTGCCGGTGCTGATCTCCCGGTAGGGGACAGGGGACGCCAAATACTAATCATCGAACATAACGTAATCCTGACGGGTGGTATTTCCTCTTTCCCGGCCTGCGCGGAGACCTGCCCCGCGCAGGCGGAGGTGAGGGTCGGCTGCGTCTACCGACTAGAATGTAAACCTGGCGGCACGCTTCAGATCTTCGGGGATGGCGAAAACCCGCTGCGGGCGGACGATATACCAGCCCTCCGTGTGATCGGGACGGTAGGGATAGCGCGCGCTGTAGGATGCGGCAATGGAATCCAGCGTGGGCGCATCCACGTCGCCGAATTGAACATCGCCCTCGACCATAATGGCCAGCCCCTCGCGCTCAACGTGGACGACAATCGCCGGGTTGGCGGCCAGGTTGCGGGCCCAGCGCGTGTCGGGGCTGCCGTCCCAGTAGTAGGTGTCGCCTACCCACGCGCCCCAGATCGGGGTGGCGTGCGGGCGGCCATCAGGCCGGACGGTGCCCAGCCAGAAGATGCGAGTGTGTTCGAGCTGCTGGCGTACCTCCTCCCAGGTGAGCATCGTCGTCTCGCTGAGGTCCCCGGCCAGATAGCCCGTGGGGAACTGCGGGCGGCTTCGGGTTGGCAGTGGCATCGGCGCCTCCTTGCTAGCTGCGGCGCGCTGCTGCGGCCGCGTGGGCGGTACGGGGAGTGTACAGCGGCAGAAAGCGCTCGGCATCGGGCGCCGGCCCGAAGCTGCGGTCGCTACGCAGTAACGGGTCAGGACTACACTCGCCCACACGCGCCCGGCCGCGATCACACACCACGGAGTGTTGTTCATGCCAGCCATCATCGATGCACCGCCGGCCCGCTCCACGCTCCCCGTCGCGCCCGAGCGGGTCTACCTCTCGGAGGTTGTGGCCGCCCTCTCGTATGCACTCGACATAACTGAAGGGCAGCCTGAAGGGCATGCCGTCAGAAGCTGTCTGATCGGTATGCGCCTGGCGGATGCGCTCGGGCTCACCTCAACGCAGCGCAGCGCGCTCTTCTACGCGCTCCTGCTCAAGGACCTGGGCTGTTCGAGCAATGCCGCGCGGATCTGCCAGCTCTTTGGCGCCGACGACCTGACCTACAAGCACGACGTCAAACTGCGCGACTGGGCGGACTTCCCGCAATCGATGGTCGATCTCATCCGCTCGCTGGCGCCAGATGGCTCGCCGCTCGATCGCGTGGCGCTGCTCGTCAAGCTTGGCGTGGAGGGTGGTGGCGCGGCGGTGCGGCAACTCTTCGAGGTGCGCTGCCACCGTGGCGCCGCGATTGCCTTGCAGCTGGGCTTCGGTCCTGAGACGGCCGCAGCCATCAGTGCCCTGGACGAGCATTGGGACGGCCGGGGTTCGCCGGCGGGCCTGCGTGGTGAGGTCATCCCGCTGCTCGGGCGCATCCTCTGCCTCGCACAGACCGTCGAGATCTTCGCCAGCAACCTGGGCCTCGATGCCGCCCGCCGGATGGCCGAGAAGCGCCGTGGCACCTGGTTCGATCCGGCGCTCGTCGATGCCATGGAGCCGCTCTGGGAGGACCATGCGCTCTGGCACGCCTTCAGCGGCGACGCACGCCAGGCCCTGGCCGCCTACCGGCCCGACGACCGGGAGCTACGTGCCGATGATACCATGCTCGATCGGCTGGCCGAGGCCTTCGCCCAAGTGATCGATGCCAAGTCGCCGTGGACCTTCGCTCATTCGACCGGGGTGGCCGAGAAGGCGGTCGGGGCTGGAACGATCATGGGCCTCTCACCCGCCGAGCTGCGCGATCTGCGGCGGGCGGCGCTGCTCCACGACATCGGCAAGCTCGGCGTCTCTAGCCGCATCCTCGACAAGCCGGGGCGGCTGAGTGCCGAGGAGATGGCCGCGATGCGCCAGCATGCCCGCTACACCCGGGAGATCCTGGAACGGGTGGACTGCTTCCGCGATCTGGCCTACGTGGCGAGCCTGCATCACGAGCGACTCGATGGCTCCGGCTACCCGTACGGTCTGCGTGGCGCCGAGTTGCCGCTGGCGGCACGCCTGCTCGCGGTTGCCGACTGCTGCGACGCCCTGTGCGCCGAGCGGCCCTACCGGCGTGCACTGCCGTGGCCTGAGGTTCGGGCGATCTTGCTGCGTGAGGCGGGCACGGGCCTCTGTGCCGAGAGCGTTGCGGCGCTCTGCGCATTCATGGATGCTAGCGCGGCACCGCATGCCCGCGCATAACAGCGTGCGCTACTCCTCCTCCAGACGGATGCGCTCGTTGGCCAGCGTGCTTCCTTCGACATAACGACTCGGCATCGCCAGGCTGCTCCAACCGCCCGCGTCGCGCAGCGCAAACGGATCGCTGCTCGCGCGCGCGGCCCGAGTTGCCCAGGTGTGCCGAAGATCGTGCGGGCTCAGGTCGTTGACCCCAATGCGCTCGCCGAGCAAGCCCACGCGCTCCCGGATGGCGCGGGTAGACATGGTGCCCCAGAGCTCACCGTTCTTGCGAGAGCCACGCAGCAACCGCTCACCGGCTGGCCCATCGGCGGCGAGGTAGGCCTCGGCGGCGGCCAGGGCATCACGGCTGAGGCGGTGGGTTTGAGTCGTGTGCACCTTCTCCCGGTAGAAAGTGAGCGTCCCCCGCTCGATGTCGAGCGCATCGGCGGGGAGCGCCGCGAGCTCACCTACGCGCAGCCCGAGGTCGGCGAGCAGGCAGATCATGAGTGCATCGCGGCGCCCCTGAGGTGTGTCGGGCTGCTGCTTGAGGGCCCGCACCTGGGCCGGGGAGAGCACGCGGGCCTGCGGCTTCTTCGTGCTGAGGCGGGTCGGCGTGCTCGCGCGGCGGCGTTGGGCGTCCACCGCGCGGGCCTGGCGGCCGCTGTAGCCGCGCACCGTGCGAATGAGCGCGAGTGTATCGGCCGGGACCACCCCGGCGGCGTTGGCGAGCGCGCAGTAGCGGCGCACCGTGGCGAGGCGAACATTGATCGAGCCAACGGCGTAGCCTTCCTGGAGTTGCCAGCGCAGGAAGGCCGCAACGAGGCCATGGGTAACATTGGCCCAGGCGGTGGCGCTGGTAGGCAGGCGGGCGCCCAGGGCGGCGGCCTGGTCGGGGGGAATGGCACGCACCTGGCCGAGGAAATAGGCAAAGAGGGCCAGGTCGGCCTCCTGGCGGCGCAGGGTATCATCATCAACGCGGCTGCGATAGTCCGCAAAGGCGGCCGAGAGGGCCTGCTCGTCGGCGGCGAGGGCGGCCCGGGGATCGATGGCCGGAGCCGGGGCGACGAGGGCGGTATCGGGCGCTGGAGCGAGCGGCTCCTGGGGGTCAGGGTGCATGGCGCCTGCCTGGAGTTATGTCAAATTTGGCCTCGAAATACATTCCGATTAGTAAGAGTAATCGGTATTTATAGTACCGCCTGTTGCCGGGGCTGTCAAGCAGGTGTTGCGTTCCTCCTTAGCGCCAGTGCTCCAGGAGGTGCGGCGCTATCTCGGCACTCGCGCCGGCACCCTGGACGTGCCCCATCCCCGGTAGCGTGATGGAGCGGCCCTGTGGCATGGCCGCCGCTGCTCGCCGCGCGTCCGCAGCGTTGGCGTCGGCGTCGCCGCAGTAGATCAGGCAGGGCAGCGTGATGCCCGGCAGTGCGGCGCTGTAGTCCGGCGGGTTGGCGGCGAGCCAGCGCAGGCAAGCGGCCCCCGCTGCGATGTTGGCCGCCCGGAGCCGCGCTTCATACGCGGGGCTGATGCCGCCGCCGGCCCACGCGCGGATGCCTTCGACGAGCGCATCAGGGCCTTCGATAGCGGCGCGCTCGTACAGCGCCAGTAGCTCGTGGCGGTGGTGCCCGGGCGCGGGTGGGTAGGGGCTGCAGCCGCCCAGGGCCAGGGTGCGGAGCCGCGCCGGGTGGCGCGTGGCCAGGCTCAGCGCCACCAGCCCGCCCATCGAGTAGCCGAGGCAGTGTACCCGCTCGACCCTGAGCGCGTCCAGGAGCGCCACCATGTCCTCGGCCAGCTCCTCCAGTCGGTAGGCCTCAGGCAGCACCGGCCCATCGCTCAACCCGTGGCCCCGGAGGTCCGGCAGGATCAGCTGATGGTGGTCCTGGAGTCGCTCGACGAAACCATAGCCGACCCAGCTGCTGTGGCTGCCGGAGAAGGCGTGGATCAGCAGAGCCGGCGGCCCGGCCCCTGCGAGCTCGTAGTGGATGCGCACCCCGTCGCGTGTGATGCTGGGCATGCAGTCTCCTTATGTCAATTCAAGCCGAGGGAAGGGCCGCCCGGACGGCCCGCGTGAGGCCCCTAGGGATGTTTTGAGGACGCTTGATCGCTACAATACCAGCTGCAAAGTGCTCCGATAAGAGCGAAGCCTATTGTAGTAATGATAATATCTCATCAGCGACACGCTCCCCAGAAAGATATGCACCATGCACGGTGGAAGGGTAGTTACGCTGAGTATGTTCGCCAGCAAAGAACAGACGTTTCCCGACCGGCTGTGCCAGTATATCGTAATCGTTAGGTGTTGCACCCACTGCTAAAAAGGAATATGAGCCGAACGAGAACGGGTCAGCCGCCCAACGGCTAATGCGGTAATGTAACGGTTCAGGAATGCTTTTGCCGTACATGTGCCGCAATGTTTGCATCGCCATCGCAACAATTTGCGAATCCGATTGTGTTTCCAGTTTATAGGCATACTCGCCAGCGTTGAAACCGAGTAACATCGGCGCGCCAAGCAGCGCATCTCCATTGAGCCACTCCGCCCATTCGCCTTTGCGTTCTCCAACATAGCCGAGCAGAGTAGCAGCGTCCCAAAAGACTTCAGGGAAAACCAGGTAACACTTGTTCAACAACCCCATCGCGACGCGCCCAAGCGCTTGTTGTTTAGCTACAGGCAATGGCGGCTCAAATGTTATGCTGCCGTGCTGTAACACACCCAATGGCACAGTAATCAACGCCGCCCGAGCGCGCCAGACACCTTGCGCCGTTGTAATGGTTGCGCCGCTATCGTCATAGGTCACATGCTGCACGGCATGATTCAGGCGAATTTCGAGATTTTGTGCTAAAAAATCTACGATCGTACGGTAGCCGTGTTTGAAAATTACATCGCCATCGTCAAATGCTTCTTGTTCATCGAAATACCATGCAGATAAATGACTGGCATCACCTGCATACTCGTGTTCAAACGTGGTATTTATCGCGTAGTTGAGCAAACGCAAGTCCTGCGCACTCAGCGGGGATGCGCGCAAGACAGAATCTAGAGCGACTTGCAGACTTAAGTCGCGGTTCTGGGTTTCGGCATACTTAGATGCCTGGCTAACATAACGTTCCAGCAGTTCTTCAACACGGCGGTCGAGATCTGCGGAGAGTGGTGCACCACTGGCATCGAATCGTTTTAGGTTATCATAATCGGTGGAGAGAAGCGCTGCTCCCAGCACTACCTTTGCACTTTTAACCATTCCGCTCGGACGTTCGGCTGAGTTGCCGCATCGCGCTCCATCCAGTACAACAGGAGTTACCACACACCTGAC
>SFCB01000053.1 GCA_004367505.1 Chloroflexi bacterium OHK40
GTGGCGCAGCGGGGGCAATGGCAGCAGGTGCGCTACAGCCGGCAAGGGCGAGCGCCAGGACGATCGCCTGGAGTCTGCGGATCATGGTGGCCTCGTTTCCGTTTTCTCGGAGGAGTCTACGGAGCGGCGGCCGGATCAGATCTCTGGCGAGGGGGTACGCCTACACCACGCGCGCAAACTTGCGGCGGCCCACCTGCACCACCACCCCGGCGCCGGGCTGGAGCAGCAGCTCGTAGCCCTGCACGCGCTCACCGTCCACGCGCACGCCGCCGCCATCGATCAGGCGGCGCGCCTCGCTCCTGGAGGTGGCCAGGCCAGCCGCGACAAGCACATCGACGATCGGGGCGGGCGCCGCGAGGGCGTGCTCGGGGATCTCGGCGGGGAGTTCGCGGTTGACGAACTGGCGCACGAAGGCCTCCTCGGCGGCGCGGGCGTCGTCCGGGCTGTGGAACTGAGCGACAACCTCGCGGGCCACACGCATCTTTAGGTCGCGCGGGTTGACGCTACCCTCGGCGAGGGCGCGGCGGATCTCGTCGATCTCGGCCATCGGCACGTCGGTCAGCACCTCGAAGTAGAGTGGCAGCACCTCGTCGGTCATCGACATCACGCGGCCGAACATCTCGGCGGGTGGCATGCGGATGTCCACCGTATTGAGGAAGCTCTTGCTCATCTTGCGGCCATCGGTGCCGGGGATGAGTGGCATCAGGAAGACTTGCTGTGGGGTCATGCCGAGCTGGGCCATCAGCTCGCGGCCGGCGAGGATGTTGAACTTCTGGTCGGTACCACCAAACTCCACATCGGCGTTGATCGCCACGGAGTCGTAGGCCTGGAGCATGGGGTACATCAACTCGAGGATGGTGAGCGGCGCGCCCGCGTCGTAGCGGCGCCGGAAGGTCTCGTGGGCGAGCATCTGGGCCAGGGTGAAGCGGCCAGCGAGATCGAGGGCATTCTCGAGGGTGAAGGTGCCGAACCACTCGCTCTGCCAGCGCACCTCGGTGCGTTGCCGGTCGACCACCCGGAAGAACTGCTCCATGTAGGTCTCGGCGTTGGCTCGCACCTCCTCTGCCGTCAGGCGGGTGCGCGTCTCGTCGCGACCGCTAGGATCACCGATCTGGGCAGTCCAATCGCCGACGATCAACACGACCTGGTGGCCGAGCTCCTGGAAGGTGCGCAGCTTGCGCAGGCCCACGGCGTGGCCGATATGCATATCGGGCTTGGTCGGGTCGAAGCCCTGTTTGAGGCGCAGGGGCTTCCCGGCGGCCAGGCGCTGGCGCAACTCGGCCTCGACGATCACCTCGGCCACACCGCGGCGCAAGAGCTCGTTCATCTCCATGGTAGCATTCCCCCTCGGCCGGCGGCCAGGTGCCGTCCAGCAAAAGAGCGCGGACGCTGCGTCCACGCTCTCGAACTAACTGCTCGCCCGCGACGCACGCGCCTAGCTTGCCCTCCCGGGGCGATAGCAAGCGTGGCGGTAGCTGCGCTCGGTGAGACCCATTCCAGTGCTCCAGCTCACGGACCGGGCCAATAGTAGCACGGGAGCGGGGCGCGTGTCAATCAGCCCTGGGCCACCACCCGGTTGCGCCCGGCGCGCTTTGCGGCGTAGAGCCGGTGGTCGGCCTCGGCGATCACCTCCTCGGGCGAGCGACCGGCGGCCTCGGCCACGCCAAGGCTGATCGTCTGGCGGAGCTGGGGGTGAATGTCGCTCCAGTCGAAGGTTTCGACGGCGGCGCGAATGCGTTCGGCGACGGCGGCAGCCTCGTCGGCGGAGCTATCGGGGAGCACCAGCAGGAACTCCTCGCCGCCATAGCGGGCTACCACATCGGTCGGGCGGCAGATCTGGCGCATCATCTCGGCAGCGGCGCGCAGCACCTCGTTGCCCACCAGGTGGCCGAAGCGGTCATTCACCTGCTTGAAGTTGTCCAGATCGGCCATGAGCACGGCCAGAGGGCGCCCACTCTGGCGAGCCTGCTCGCTCAGCTCGCTGAGGCGCCGGTCAACGCCGCGGCGGTTGGCGAGCTGGGTCAGGCTATCCTCGTTGGCTTCGCGCTCCATATCGAAGGCGCGGGCCTGCAGGGCCCGAATGATCGACCCGGGGGCGTAGGACGAATCGGGCTGTTCGGTCGTCTCGGCGCGGGGCAGGTGGATGAGTAGCTGGTCGGTGAAGTCGACGAGGTTATCGGTGGCCACGAGGGCGGCAGCGGCGCCCTTGCCGAGTGCCTCGGCGGCGGCGGCGTCATCGCTCACGACGGCGATCAGGGGCGCGGGAACCGGCAGCGCGCGCCAGATTTGCCAGACGGCGGCGTCGCTGGTATCGGCGATCATGATCACCGGATCGGGGGTGCGGGCGAGGAGGCCCTGGGCATCGACGGGATGGGCGGCGATCAGTGGACGGTAACCCTGGACGCGCAGGCTGGTGGCGATCGAGGCGCGGAGCGTCTCGGTCGGGTAGATCAGCAGGGCAGCCGGGCGGCGCTGGCCGCGGCGCTCCTGGCGGGGAGGCCGGGCGCTGAGGCGCCGGTCGAAGACATAGCTGCTGCCGGAGATACTCTTGGCGGCGGCCTTAACCTCGGCGGCCACCTTGCTGATCTCGTCGACGCTGCTGAAGCGCTGGTTATCGGTACTGACGACCGAAATCGAGAGGCTCAGCAGGCCGAACTGACGTGGCACGCCGTGCCGGTCGACCCCGCGCAAATACCCGCGCTGGAGATCGACCTGATCGTACAGCTCGCGGACGCGGGCGTCGAAGGCGGCGATAATCGCCTGGCAGAACTCCTCGGGCCGGCCACCGAAGTGGATGATCGCGAAGTCGTCGCCGCCGATGTGGCCGAGAAAATCCTCGCGTGGGGCCACCTCGGCAAGGACTCCCGCGAGCATATGGATGGCGCGGTCGCCCCGGGCAAAGCCGTAGGCGTCGTTGAAGGCCTTGAAATTGTCCAGGTCGATATAGAGGAGCGCGAAGGGGGTTCCCTGGCTCAGGTGCCGTTCGAGCTCGGCCTGGAGCAGCACATTGCCGGGCAGGCCGGTGAGCGGGTTGCGCACCGGGAGCTTGGCGGCGCGCCGCAGGTGGCTGCGGATACGCGCAAGCAGCACGTCGATATCGTAGGGCTTAACGATATAGTCGTCGGCGCCGGTGTCGAACCCCACCACCACCTCGGAGGATGCGCTGCGGGCGGTGAGGATAATCATCGGCAGGTGCGAGGTGCGGGTATCGTTCCGCAGCTGCCGGATCGCCTCAAAGCCGTCCATCAACGGCATCATCAGGTCGATCAGCAGCAGGTCCGGCGGGTGATCCTGGGCCATGCGCACGAGCTCATCGCCGTCGTTCGCGATGAGCACTTCGTAGCCAGCCTCCTGCAGGGTTTCACGGAGTAGGAGGCACAGGGCCGGATCATCGTCGGCCACCAGGATCCGTGCTTGCGGTGTCATCGGTCGCCCTGTCTGAGGGTACGCGGGTGTCGTTGTCGGCAGGGTATTCATTACGATGGTGCAGCGCCGGTCCAGCGACTACACTACAGCATACCACACTGTGTCTAGGATTTGCCGGGCACACAGGAGCATGAACCTACCCTGAGGCGCTGCGGTGGTATCAATTCTAAACGAGCCAGCGCGCAGGATTCGGTAGCCCTGGCTGTGGTATAATCAACATCGGTGCCAGCGCACGGCCTTTGCCGTGCGCTCTTGACTATTCATTTGACGACGTTGTGTGATGTGCGCCCGAACCGCGGGCAGAAAGTGATAGACCATGGCGACCTTTGCGGAGCTCGGCCTCGGCGAGCCGATTCTTGCCGCGCTCGGCGAGCTCGGCTACGATGAGCCGACCCCGATCCAGGAGCAGGCCATCCCGGCACTGCTCGCCGGCCGCGATGTGATTGCTCACGCTCAGACGGGCACGGGCAAGACGGCGGCTTTTGCGCTGCCAATCATCCAGCGGCTGACGCCTGCGTGGGCGCCGCAGGCGCTCGTGCTTGCGCCCACCCGCGAGCTGGCTATGCAGGTGGCTGAGGCGATGTTTCGTTACGGCAAACACACGGGCGCCCGCGTGGCGCCCGTGTACGGCGGCCAGCCGATCGAGCGCCAGCTCCGGGCGCTCTCCCGTGGCGTGCAGGTGGTGGTGGGCACGCCTGGCCGGATTATGGACCATATGCGCCGTGGCACGCTCGCGCTCGACCATATCAGCATGGTGGTGCTCGACGAGGCCGACGAGATGCTCGATATGGGCTTTGCGGAGGATATTGAGTACATTCTCCAGCAGACGCCCGCCACCCGCCAGACGGCGCTCTTTTCGGCGACGTTGCCAGAGGCGGTGCAGAGCCTGGCGACCCGCTACACCCGCGAGGCCCAGCGGATCAGCGTGGTGAGTGAGCAGCTCACCGCCCCCCGTACCCGCCAGGTCTACTATGAGGTGCCCCCCCGCGACAAGCTCGACGCGCTCTGCCGCGTGCTCGACGTGGAGACTCCCGGCTCGGCGATGATCTTCTGCCGCACCCGGGCCGAGGCCGACCGGCTGGGCGAGAGCCTGCAGGGCCGTGGCTACCTGGCCGAGGTGATCCACGGCGACCTGAGCCAGGCGATGCGCGAGCGGGTGATGAAGCGCTTCCGCGAGGGCCAGGTGGAGCTGCTGGTGGCGACCGATGTGGCCGCCCGTGGCCTCGACATTCCCGATGTGAGCCACGTGATCAACTACGATGTGCCGGGCGACCCGGAGAGCTATGTGCACCGGATCGGCCGTACGGGCCGTGCCGGGCGTGCCGGCCTGGCGATCACCCTCACCACGCCCCGCGAGCGGCGCCAGCTCCAGATCATCGAGCGCGTGACTCGCTCGCGCATCGAGCGCCTGAAGCTCCCCTCGCTCGCCGATGTGGCCGCCCGTCGTCGCGAGGCCTTCCGCGAGGCGCTGCGCGAGGTGCTGGAGAGCGGCGGCCTTGACCCCTATGTGCTGATGGTCGAAGAGATGGCTGAGTCCCATGACCCGGTGGAACTGGCTGCGGCGGCCTTCAAGTTGCTGCTCAACGAGGCCGAGCAGGAAGATACCCTGGTGAGCGTCGCGGGCGACGGCGACGGGGTGGAGCCGGGCATGACCAGGCTCTTCCTCGACCTGGGGCGCTTCGATCGGGTGCGGCCCGCCGATATTGTGGGCGCGATCGCCAACGAGGTGGGAGTGCCCGGCAAGCAGATCGGCGCGATCGATATTTATGATCGCTTCTCCTTTGTGGAGGTGCCCAGCGATCTGGCCCAGCGCGTGCTCCGGGGCCTCGATGGGGCGAGCCTGCGCGGGAAACCGCTGCGCGTGTCGCTCGCCAAGCCACGGCGCTAGGCCGCCGGCAAGATGGGGCTGTGGCCGTGTGGGAGCGGGGCAATTGCAGGGCCATGATGGCCCTGCGCTGAGATCAGCCCGCGGGCAGCACAAAGCCTCGCGCCTCGAGCCAGGCCATGATCGCGCGGGCGCCCTCCTCCGGGGGTGTATCGACGGTGCTGAGCCGCAACTCGGGGCTGACCGGAGCCTCGTAGGGGTCGCTCACGCCGGTGAAGGCGGGAAGTTCGCCACGGCGGGCTCGCGCGTAGAGCCCCTTGGTATCGCGCTGCTCGCACACCTCCAGGGGCGTATCGACGTAAACCTCGACGAAGCGTTCATTGCCGACCATCTGGCGCACGGCGTTGCGGGCTGCCCGATAGGGGCTGATCGCCGCGCAGATCGCCGCGCCCCCGTGGCGCACTACCTCCGAGGCGACAAAGCCGATCCGTAACACGTTCGCGTCGCGGTCTTCCCGGCTGTACCCCAGACCCTGGGAGAGATGGGTTCGTACGATGTCGCCGTCGAGCAGGGTGGATTGGCGTCCGCGCTCGAGGAGCAGGGCCGTGAGTACGTCGGCGAGGGTGGACTTTCCGGCGCCGCTGAGGCCCGTGAACCAGACGCAGAAGCCCTGGCGGTGCCGTGGCGGGTAGGCCTGGGCAAGAATGGCCGCTACCTCGGGCCGGGTGAACCAGGTGGGTAGCGCCTGGCCCCGGGCCAGGTACTCCTCCCGCACCTGGGTGCCGGTGAGGGTGAAGATGCGCGCCCCTGGTGGCGCTTCGTCGCGCTCGACATAACGATCTTCGTCAGGCAGGTAGACCAGTTCGCCAAACCGGATCATGGTGATGCCCAGTTCATCGGCGTAGCGGGCGACGAGTTCCTGGGCCTCCCGAGGGCCGTAGAATGGCTGTCCGTGGCTATCGAGGCCGGGGCCCGCGTGATCGCGCCCGACGATGAAGTGGCTGGCGCCGTAGTTGCGCCGGATGAGGGCGTGCCAGAGGGCCTCGCGGGGGCCGGCCATGCGCATCGCCAGGGGGATGAGGCTCAGCAGGGTACGGCGCGAGTCGTAGTAGCGCTCGACGACGGAGAGGTAGCCCCGCACCCGGCTGTAGTGATCCACATCGCCGGGGCGGGTCAGTCCCACAGCGGGGTGGATGAGGAGCGCGCCGCCAACGGTATCGGCGGCGCGCCGGGTCAGTTCCTCGTGGGCGCGGTGCAGGGGGTTGCGGGTCTGAAAGGCGACGACACGGCTGTAGCCCATGGCGCTGAGGCGCGCGCGCACCTGGGCGGGGGTGAGCCGGAGCTGGGCGAAGTCGGCGGGGCGGGGGAGGCTGAGCACGGTGAGCGGGCCGGAGAGGCAGCGTTCGCCCCAGCTCTGCATTTCGGCAACGAGTGGGTGGCGCGGGTCGGTGGTGCCGAGCACGGCCCGGGCCTCGCGCTCGGGGTTCCACCCGAATTGCTCCTCCACGCGCAGCAGGGCGATCACATCGTTGCGCTGATCGCGGAGGGCCACTTCGTCGCCGGGGGCGAGAGGTGGGTCGGCACTGACGCGCAGGACGATGGGAATGGGGAAGATGGCGCCAGAGTCCAGGCGCATGTCGGCGAGCACCCGGGCGTAGTCGGCCTGGCCCATGAAGCGGTCGAGGGGCGAGAAGGCGCCAGTCGCGAGCAGCTCCAGGTCGCAGAGGGTCCTGGGTGAGAGCTGGAGGGCCGGCAGGCGCCTGGCCCGTTCCAGCAGTGAGAGGCGCTCGGCGCCAGCCACGAGGTGTACGAGGCGGCCGCCGTAGGGTGGGATCAGCACGGTGAGCTCCTGGGGGTGTGCGGGCTGGCGATCGCGCGCGGCGTCGGTCGCGGTGGCGCCGGCGCTCGCGAATGCGGGCGACGGTGGAGGGAGGGTTGGGCTGCTTCGATTGAGGTGCCGAGCCACCAGTGGGTGCTGGTGGCGTCGCGAAGGGTGATAAAGCGCAAGGCGCCGAGCGCGGTGTTCGGCAGCGAAGCTGGTGGCCGACAGCGAGGCGCAACAGTACCGCTCATCGCTATGAGAGTTCGACGATCCGTCCGCGCAGGTCGGGTGGGGCGGGCAGGCCGTAGCGGGCGAGGAGGCTAGGCAGGACGTCGTAGAGGCTGAGGCCGTCGAGGCGGCGTCCCCCGGTTGGGCGAGCCGGGTCGTGGAAGATCAGCAGGCCGTGCTGCGCGTGGTTGGCGTCGTCGGGGCCGGTGTCGTTGTCGGGGGTGAAGAGCCCCTCGCCGCCGATGCTACCGATTGCGCGCCAGCCCAGATCGCCCACGTAGACGAGCAGATCCGGCGCGACACCGCGCACCTTGCGGTAAAGTTGCTGGGGGGTGAAGACACGGTTGCCCAGGGGGGCGCCGTCGGGGCCTGGAAGAGCCGTGAGGTCAGCCGCGAGGGCTGCCCGCTCGGCCTCGTAGGCCTCCGGCGCGATCAGCCCCTCCGGCTCGCGGCCGCGCACATTGAGGAAGATGCGCCCGTAGTAGCCACCGGCGCCCCAGGCGATCGTGCGCGGCCAGTCGATCGCGCTATGGTCGAGGGGGCCAGGGGCCTGTGGCACGCTCCGCAGCACCAGACGACCTGTTTGGAGCAGCCACTGGTTCAGGCGCAGGCCACCGAGCATCGGGCGGGCGCCGTGATCGGAGACAACGAGCACCGCCGTATCGGGGTCGCAGCGGGCCAGGAGCGTGCCGATCCGTGCGTCCACGTGTCGGTAGTAGTTGCGGATCACATCCGCGTAGGGCGATCCGGGCACAAAGCCGGGGTGGGCGGGGTCAAACTGCTTCCAGAAGGCGTGGTGGATGCGGTCGGTTCCCATATCGACGAGCATGAGCAGGTCGGGTTGTTCGCGTTCCAGGAGCCGCTCAGCGAGGATGAAGCGCTGATCGCAGAGGGTGTAAATATCGCGTAGGATGCGCCCCTTCTCCTCGGAGCGGAAATCGGGCACGTCGAGGAGGTAGTCGGCGTCGAGCCAGCCCCGCAGCTCGGCGGCCAGTTCGGGCGGATGGGTGATACCGGCACCGGGGCCGGGAGCGAGGAAACAGCTCACGGCCACGCCGTGGAGGCGGGGGGGCGGGTAGGTGCCGGGCACGCCGATCAGGGCACTCCGCCACCCGGCGGTGCCGAGATGGTCCCAGAGGCGCGGCTGGCGCACGGTGGAGCTGTCGGCGACGGCCATCCGCCCGTAGCTGCGGTCGGGGCGATTGCGGAAGCCGTAAATCCCGAGCTCGCCCGGGTCGCGGCCGGAGAGCATGCAGCTCCAGGCGGGCACGGTGATGGCGGGGACGCACGATTCGAGCGGACCCCAGGAGCCAGCGGCGATCAGGCGGCCAAGGGTGGGGAGCTCCTGGCGCCAGCGCTCGAAGACGAGCGCTGGCTCGGCGCAGTCCAGGCCGACGATCAGGAGGCGGGGGATGGGCATAGGGTGGACGCAGGCCGCGATCGCCGATCGCGGCCTGTTTTCAGGCGCTCTGCTCCGTGGTCGGCTGGGGTGCGGCGGTGGGGGCGGGCCGGGCGCGGTGGCGGGCGATCAGCAGGCCGGTTGCGGCGGCGACGGCAATGGCTGAGACAACGTGAACGACGTTGAAGGGGGTGCCGGGGAAGAACCAGGAGTCGGTGCGCAGGAACTCGATGAAGAAGCGGCCCAGAGGGTACCAGATCAGGTAGATCAGCGCCAGGTCGCCTGGCTTGAGCTGGCTGGCGAAGCGCCGGGAGATCCAGAAGATCAGGCCGAAGCCGATGGCATTCCAGAGCGACTCGTAGAGGAAGAGCGGGTGGAAGCGGGTGGAGTCGGGGTAGGTCGCCAGGTCGTTGTAAGGCGGGATGCGGTGCTGGGCATCGATGCGCAGGCCCCAGGGCAGGGTGGTAGGTGGGCCGTAGAGCTCCTGGTTGATAAAGTTGGCCTGACGGGCGATGGCCTGGCCCAGGGGCAGGCCCAGGCCAATGGCATCGAGGAAGACCGGCAGGTTGAGCGCGCGGAAGCGGGCGTAGAGCAGCAGGGCCACGGCGCCAAAGAGGAAGCCGCCATAGATATGCAGGCCGCCCTCCCAGATGCGCAGAATGGCTCCGGGATCGGCCACATAGCGCCCGACGCCATCCGGCCCACGGGGCGACTGAACAAAGACGTAGTAGAGCCGCGCGCCGATCAAGCCGGGGATGAGCACCCAGAGCAGCATATCCCAGACGTGCTCGGCATTCTCGCCTTTGCTGGCCACGTAGCGGGCGGCCACATAGGTGGCTGCTAGAACGCCCAGCATCATCAGCACGCCATACCAGCGCACCGTGAGCGGTCCGAGCTGGACCATGATCGGGTCAACCGGTGGGTACATCGCACTCCTCATCACCCATCACGCGGCCGGTGCGGGCCGGCTCTACTCAAGGTAGCCCAGGTCGTGGAGGCGTTTCCGCACGGCCGGGTCGTCCTCGGGGGCCCGCTCCAGGGCCAGGACCGGGGGCGTCCCAGGAGCGAGGTGAGCGTCGAGCAGCTCTTCGAGGGCCTCAACCCGCTCGGGGAGCACATGCTGGAGATCCGTCGTTTCGGCCATGTCGTCGCGCAGGCTGTAGAGGGCGCGGCGGCGGACGCCAAAGGTGATCAGCTTGTAGCCGCCCGCGATGGCGGCGCGGCAGGGCTCGTCATAGGCGTACTGGCTGAGCAGGCTGGGCTGGCGGCGCCGCAGCAGTTCGACCACATTAGCCGGAGGATCGGCCTCCACGAAGACCGCATCCTCGCCGGAGCTACGGGATACCGCCAGGCTCAAGGCCCGCTCGGGCTCATCGGCGAGGCCGGCGGCGGCGAGGGCGGTGTGGAACACACGGCGCAGGGAGACGGGCTCCTCGCGCACGGTGCCACGGGGCAGATCACCGGACGGGTCGCGCACGAGGAGTGGTACACGTACCACCTCGTTAAAGGCGGCGAACGAGTGGCCCACCAGTTGCTTCTCACCGAGGTGGTCGCCGTGGTCGGCACAGACGATCAGCAGGGTGCGGTCGAGGGCGCCACTGGCGCGCAGTTGAGCCAGGAAGCGCCCCACCTGCTCGTCCTGTCCGGCTACCTCCGCGTCGTAGACTCCGTCCAGGGTCGCCTTATCGCCGGGGCCGAGGGGAGTGGCAAGGGGAGCGAGCCAGCCATAGATATCGCTGTTGAAGCGGCGCAGATAGCGGCGGGCGTCGTGGTCGCCCGGCACGTGCGGGGCGAAGCGCTGCAGGTGGTGGGGCAGGGGGTGATAGGGCGCATGGGTACCCATCAGGTTGATGAAGACGAAGGCGGGCTGGCCGGGGGCGAGGCCCCGGCGCTCCACAAGGAGCCGCGTGGCGTGGGTGAGGCTACGTCCGGTGTTACCCTTGAAGCTGAGGGCCGTCTGCCAGAGGGGCACCATTAGCGGGGTAAACGAGAGCGCCAGGAGCACGTCGGAGCGGGCAAAAGAGTCTTGCAGCCGCCCGAGCAGGGCGGCGAGGGTGCGCTTGAAGAACTGGCGATAGCGGCCCACGGGGCCGGAGCGGGGGCCGGCCTGGTTGGGGCGCGACGTGAGCAGCCCGGCGTAGTTGAGGAAGCTCTGGAATCCCCGGCGCAGCCCATTGTTGATGACCCCGACGAGCGGGTTATTGCAGAAGGCCGCCGTCGCGTAGCCGCCGGCAGCGAGGCGCTCAGCCAGGGTTGGCAGGGTGGGGGGTAACACTGAGCGGCTCTGCACCAGACCGTGCTCGTGGGGGTAGCGGCCGGTAAAGAGCGACCCATGGGAGGGCATCGTCCACTGGCTGCAGGCGAAGGCTACCTCGAAGCGGGTGGCATCGGCGGCCAGGGCATCGAGGTGCGGCGACGTGGCGCGGGCGTAGCCGTAGCATGAGAGGCGGTCGGCGCGCTGCGTGTCGAGAACCAGAAGCACGATGTCGGGTCGGGAGCGGAGCATAACCCGATCGTCACGCCCGCAGGCTAAGGTTCTGTCAAGCGCATGTTAAGGCATCACGATGGCAGTGTTAAGCGTCGCTGGCGTGGTACTATGGATCGATGAGGGCCGGCGCGGCGCACGGCGTGCCGGCCTGTCGCGCGGGATCGTGGAGGAGTGGCCGATGAGTGAACTGGCACAGCAGGGGGGAGCATCGCCGCCCCTGTACATCGTATCGGGCGGGGCCGGGTCGGTAGGCGCCGAGGTGGCCAACCTGGTGCTAACGCAGTTCGATGGTGTACGGGTGCCGGTGATTGTGGTGCCCAACGTGCGTGAGCCGACCCAGGTGGCCGAGGTGATCGACCAGGCGGCGGCGAGTGGCGGCACGATCCTGCATACGCTTATGGAGCCAGGCCTCCGGCGCGATCTGGTGCGCAAGGCCCGTGAGCGCCACGTCTATGAGATCGATCTGGTCGGCAGTGTGCTCTCACGGGTGGCCACACTGGTGGGCCGGGAGCCTGCTGGAAAGCCCGGCCTCTACACCCAGCGGCGCAGCGCCTATTTCGAACGACTGGAGGCGATCGAGTACACCATGCAGCACGACGACGGCGCCCGCGTCGCCGAGCTCGACAGCGCCGAGATTGTGCTTGTCGGCATCTCGCGCGTCGGCAAGACGCCCCTGAGCATGTATCTTGCCGTGCTGGGCTGGAAGGTCGCCAATGTGCCCCTGGTGCGCGAGTTGCCGGTGCCCGAGGCGCTACTGCAGGTCGATCGGCGGCGTGTGGTTGGCCTGATCGTCGAGGCCGAGCAGATCACGGCGCGACGGCGCTGGCGCCAGCGGCGGATGGGAGTTGCGCTCGGCGGCCGCTATACCAATCAGGAGAGCGCCGAAGACGAGGTGGAGTGGGCGCGGCGGCTCTTCCGCAGCCAGGGCTGGGCGACAGTGAATCTCACCGACAAGTCGATCGAGGAGAGCGCCGACGAGATCATCGCGCTGATTACCCGCTGGTTCAAGCACGATGGCGCGGTCGGGTAGGCCGGCGCTCAGTCCTCGGCGTGGGCTGGCGGCGGCGGCCCGAGCTCCTCGATCCGGTAGCCGTTGGGGTACGTCCGATGAGGCATGCGGGTGATCAGTCGTGGGCGCTGGCGGGGTGGCAGCAGCTGGACCACCCGCGCGCGCAGGCGTAGGCAAGCCTCCACCACGCGGCGCAGCCAGGCGGGCGGGCGCGGCAGGCCCACCGCGTCGAGGAGCCGCTCGTCGATGATCGCGTGGACCACCGGGGCGCCCAGAGGCCGGAGGGGACGTGGCAGAAACCAGCTCAGGAAGAGCTCGCGTGTGGCAAGGGCCAGGCGTCGGTTGGGCTCGGCGAAGGCAAAGTGCTCACGCTCGTAGGCCTGATTGAAGTGCTCGAAGGCCTCGTAGCTGGACGGGATATTGCGGATCCCCATGCGCCGGCCCACTTCGCACTAGTAGATGTAGGCCGCTTCGCGCTCCTGGGGCAGCATGGGCTGCCAGCCGAAGCGCGCGTTCCAGCGGATCGGCTCGAAGATAAAGGTCGAGAGCACGTAGAGAAACTCGTCGTTGGGGATGGGGTAGCGACGGTGGATGCGGTTCATCTGCCGCAACGCCGCACGGCCCCGCTCGCTCTCGTAGCCGTGCTCCAGCAGCTCGGAGAGGATGAGCACGGTGTCATCGTAGCGTTTCTGGGTGCGCTCGGTGAACTCTCCCGTGCCCGCGAGCAGGGCGCTGCCCTTGGCCACGGCAAAAGTGCGGAAGAGCGCCAGTTCGAGCGAGTGCGTGGTGTCCCACGGGAACTCGAAACAGGCGTCCAGGTAGGCGATCCGCTCGTGGTCGCGCCGGGCATCAAGGTGGTGCAGCTCCTCGATGGCTACGCGTCGCCAGATGCGCATAAGGGGCAGCTCCCAGCTGTATAGCGCCGGCCTGCTCATACGGTGCGGCGCATATCCTGATAGCAGGATGATAGCGCACGCTCCTGCCGGCTGGTAGATCAATTATTGCCTGTTTCCTGTCCACCAGCTATCAACCTCGTCATCCGGGGCTACGACTGGCGGTAGAATGGGTTCAGGGGGCCATTCCCCACCGAGATACCCGCTCGCATACGCCACCATGAAAGCTACCATCGCCGCTGGTCCACCGATCGGCAGGCTGTCGCGGCCGAAGCGCCAGGCGGCGTAGAGGCCCACCGGGAGGGTGAGTAGGCTCGCCCGGGCGACGGGCCATGGCAGCGCCCCGGCGGCGGCGAGAACCAGTGGCAGGCCGTAGGTGAGGGTGAGCCAGAGGCGCTGTAGCGCGCCGGCGTGAGGGCCGAGGATGACTGCCAGGGTGCGCTTGCCGACCGCCGCATCGGCGTGGCGGTCCGCCCAGTGGACATCCATCAGGTTGGCGAGCACGGCGGCCACTACTGGTAGCAGGGCGAGGTGTACCACGAGCGGGGGCGGGCCGGCGATCGCCGCGTAGCCCATAAGTGGCATGAGCATCCCACCAAGCAGCGCGTTGGCCAGTTCGCCCAGGCCCCGGCGCTCGAGGGCGAGCGGTGGCATGGAGTAGGCCCAGCCGCCCGCGAGGCCCAGCGCAAGGTACCAGAGACAGATTGGCGGGAGGACTCCGCGCAGGGTCCCCAGCAGGCCCACGGCGACCGCGAATGCGGTGGTGAGCGCGGCGGCCCGCAGAGCGAGGCCAGGCACCGCGAGCCCGGCCGCGATCGCGCCACTGCCGCCGGAGACCCCCGTCGGGCGCGCGAGGGCGTCGGTGTCGGCGTCGGCGTACTCGTCGGCGAAGTGGGCCGCGAGGTTGGCGATTAACGTCAGGGCGAGAGCGAGCAGCACCCGGTGCCATGGCGCCGGCCCGGCTACCGGCCAGGCCATGGCAACCCCGAGACCGAAGGCGAGCACGCCACTCGGCAGGATCAGCGGGCGGCTCATGAGCACGAGGGCCTGGATGGCGGGTGGGATCACGGGAGTGACATTTGGACAAGATAGCCTTCGGTCGCGCCGGGGGAGGCATTGGCCGGCTGGAGCGCCCCGGCTGTTGTAACGAGCCCCCGAGCCGGGCCGCTGCTACGCGGGTTCAGCGTGGCAGCGAGCGTGAGTTGGCCGCCCGCCAGGGCCACAGCGGTAGCCGGTGACCCGCCCGCCGACGTCTCGCTCGCGGCGAAGGTTGTCCATAGCCGGCGGGCGCGGAAGTCCGGGCTGACGAGCAGCAGGTACGGCTCACCACCCTCGTAGCTGCCGAGCGTCACATTGGCGAAGCGCATACCGGCGCGTCCTTCCATGAAAGCGTAGGCGTCACCGGCGAGGGCCACGTTGCCAGCCGCGTCGGCGGCAATGGCACGCACCCCGATCGAGTTGCCCTTGCCGTCGCTCAGGCGGGTGAGCAGCCATTGCCCGAGCAGCAGTTCGCCCGTAGTGGGCTCGAAGCGGCCGTACCAGGCCAGCGATTTCGCGCCGCTGATATTGTACGGATCATTGTAGCGGTCGAACTTGATCAGCCGGTCTGCACCGAGGGTGCGCGCGAGATCCCGGGGGTCGCGCCCGTAGAGCGCGTTGCCGCCATCGGCGAACCCGGCGAAGTAGAGCTTCCCATCGGCGCCGAGGGCCAGACGACGGCCCTCGGAGTCGGCGGTAAGGCCGGCGGCGATCAGAGCATCGGCGGCGAAGTCGTAGGCCACCCAGCGCAGGCTACCGTCGGGGGCGTAGGCGCGCAGGTAGGCTACCTTGAGTACGCTCGTCTTCTGGGTATAGCCGGTGACAAAGACGAGGCCGCTGGCGTCGTCGATGGCAACATCCTCGGCCCGGGTTCCTGGAACGGTCCAGCTTGTGCGGCTCGTGCCATCGGCGGCGTAGTGGTAGATGGTGGAGCCGACGAGGGCGGCGGTGCCCTCAGCATCAGCGGCACAGCGGCTCACATCGCCGGGCGTGTCGCTCCAGAGGATGGCATCCAGGCTGCTGGTGAGGGTGGCTATGCCAAAATCGCCGCAGACGAGCACTGTATCGCCGGCTGGCTCCATGTCGCGTACTACGCCACCCACACGGGCGGCAGCCACCACACTGCGCCCACCCGGGTCGAGCCTGGCCACGAAGCCATCGCCGCCGGGCAGTAGCTGCGGCGCCCGGCCGCCGATTGTCGCCCCGGCGTGGACGCCCGCCAGGAGCACCTGGCCAGAGTCGTCGAACGCGGCGGCGTTGAGCGCGTCGGCGCCGCTGCTACCAAGGTAGCTGGCGTGCACAGCCGGGCTGGTGAGCAAGGGTAGGTAGAGGCGCATATCGCCCCGGGCCGTGGTGGGCGGCGCCGGGCGGGCCAGGGCGGCGAGCAGCGCGCAGGCGAGCAGGGTGGCGGTCAGGTGGCGCATGGGCTCCTCATGGATTTCATGGAGTGCGGACCGTTCTCTGTACGGGCGCAGCACGCGGTGCGGGCGATCGCACGATGGTTTGGATGTTGCCACCATGGTAACGCGAGAGACGCCCCAATGGGGCGGTAGAGACGCCCCAATGGGGCGTCTGTACGTGTGGGCGAGAGGGCCCGATGGGGGGCGGTAGAGACGCCCCAATGGGGCGGTAGAGA
>SFCB01000228.1 GCA_004367505.1 Chloroflexi bacterium OHK40
ATCTGGCTCAGCTTGGTGTGGGCAGGTCGTATCCGGTCGCCGAAGGCGCCCCACGGTCCTCGCTCAGATTGGCTCTTGACAAGCATTACCGTATCTTTCACGGTTGCGCCGTGGCCGGCAAGGCGGGGCGAGGGGGGTGTGAGCGTGTTGCCACTCCCACACCCCCCTCGCTGAGCAGGCCATCAGCTAGGCCGGCGCTTACTCATCCTCATCGTAGCGACCACCGTAGCGACGCCGGGTGGGCTGCAGATCCTGCAACTCCTCCTCTTCCTCCTCCGGTTCATCGACGTCACTCGGCGCGGGGGTGTAGTAGTAGAGGCCGGGCGTCGTCTCGTCGGCGGTGAAGTGCTCGCCGCTCGCCAGCAGCGACTGGAGGAAGGCCCGCGAACCGGGGCGCAGCACGTTGTAGGCTACCATCAGGTCGTCCAGGGTGATGGCGTAGCGCGGCTCACTGCGCGTGCCTACCTGGTCGCCCATCGTCTCGGCCACGTGCTCGAGGATCATCTCGGCCTTGCGGCGCTCGCCCATCGGGAAGGCCTTCAGCCGGTTGAGTCTGCCGAAGCGGGACTGGCTCGGCAGCTGATCCTCATCGACGGCGGCGTAGTAGGTGAGGTTAGCGAAGCCGAACTTGTTCTTCTTCTCGTCGAAGGTCAGGATCCGGTCGGTCGTCTCCGTGGCTTCCTCATAGGTGATCTGGAAGAGATTAGGCTCGGCGGTGCGGCTGATCGTAATCAGTGCGCCGGGCACCAGATGCTCGCGGAAGAACTCCTCAAGGCCCTGGAGCCAGCCGCCTCGTGTACCGGCGGGGTAGCGCACCTCCACCAGGTAGGTGGTGTAGTGCTGCGGCGACTCAAAGCGCAACACGGCACTCCGCTGCTCTGGCAGCACCGGCCCTGGCAACAGGGTTGCCAGCCCCGTGTCGAGCGGCAATACGCCGTACTCCCACTCGAAAAAGGTGAGGATGCGCGTCGCACTCCCCGACTGGCGGATAGCCTCGGCGCTCTGCTGCTCAAGGCTGTCATCGAAGCCTTCCACCAGGTAGGACGTGATCTGCCCCATCTCCGCAGCCTTCACGCGCTTGCCGCCCATCGCCGGCAGGCCCTTCGTGGACCAGAGGTAGGCTCCCTCGACGCCCACGAACTCGAAATCTTTCTCGCGATGGAGGCGGTAGTTCAGCGAAAAGCGGAAGCTCTCGTAGTCCGACTGCCGGGGGTTGTGGTAGTACAGATCCGCAATCAGTTCGGTATCGAGCAGCGGCTCGTTGCGCTCCAGGATGTAATCCCGGATCTTGCGCAGGTCATTCTTGCCAAGGCTGGCGACGCTCGCCTCAGGCATGTAGCGCTGCCCGAAACTCACAATGCGGCGGAGCGGGTCGTGCTCCAGGCGATCGGCGAGCAGCGCGGCAAGGGTCGCGCCGTGCTCAGCCAGGATCTCTGGCACGGGGCGCCGCAGGTCGATCGCCGTCCCATCCGGAAGCGTGAAGACCGTGCCGCGCTGAAAGGGGGCTGGGCGAGCCGGAGCGGGCACGGGCGCTGGGGCGGGCACGGGCGCTGGGGCGGGCACGGGCGCCGGGGTGGGCGGAGCCGCCGGCTGAGGCGCGGGCACAGGTGCAGGTGTGGGCACCTCGACCTGCGGAGCAGCCACGGGCTCTGGCGCCGCATCCTGCGCGACCGGCACCGACACGGGCGCAGGCGGCTCGACAGGGGTGCTCGGCGCAACAACAGCCGGCGTGACGGCCGATTCCTCCGCCGCTGGCGCGGGCTCGGGCACGACCGGGGCCGCAGGGCTGGCGAGGGTTGCCGGCTCCGGCGCCCTGGCCACGGCGCTATCGGCGGACGCCTCCTCACCCTGGCTCGGGATGATCCCTGCCTGCATCTGCCAGTAATCGGAGATGAAGACAGGTTCGACCGTCGTGATCGCCGGCCGCGACGTGGAGACCACCACACTGATATCATCGATCGGCAGCGGGTGCTCCGGGTCGTGGAGGCGCTGCTTGAAGCTGTGCGTGTCAACCTCGTCGCGTGGTACGTAGACGCCCTGCCGGGTCGTCACATAGCGCACCTCGCCGCTCAACTCCTCACGGGTGAAGCGGCTGTCACTGCGCAGCGCCGCCTCGATCAACGCGGCCATGGCCTCGCGATCGCGCTGGTAGCGTGGGGCCAGAAACTCGGCCAGGTTGGCCAGCGACTGCCGTATGGGCGTGTCGAGGGCGAAGAGAGTGCCCTGCGCCACCATAAGCCGGTAGATCTCGTCGGCCAGCTGTTGATCGGCGGTACCCGTCGTGGGAGCGGCGGTCATTCGCTATCCTCCATCACCGCTTTGCTCAGAATCTCGAGATACTGCCGCAGAAGCTCTTGAATGTCTTTGGGCTCACCAGACGAGCGCAGCCACTGGAGTAGCCGGTCAATGGCTGTCTCCCCAAAGCTGATCAGTTTCGCGTCCATAGTTCTCCATTAAAAGCAGCACTAAGCAGAGAGGGTCTACCTCCCTGCTTCATCGCCAGCCTGCTTGCTGCTCAAATTATAGCACAAAACAGCCCTGCTGATCCTCATCCAGACAGCGAGCGCTACCGGCGCACGAACGTCGTTCCACTGCCGTGCACGATCGCGGCAGCGCCACGAGCCACCGCCGTCCACCTGGAGAACCGGCTCAATCCGACAGGCTATCCAGGGCCAGGGCCACCGCGCCAACCGTTACGCTGTCGGGCCCGAGCTTCGAGGCGACAACCGGCAGTGGGCGGACGAACTGCGGCGCGATGAAGGTGTTGACCCGCTCGGCGATCGCGCTGACGAAGCGCTCACCACCAATTCGCACGACGATCCCGCCGAGCACGACCATCTCCGGATCGATCAGCGCGACCGTCTGCGCGCAACGCACAGCGAGCAGGTCCACTGTCTCCTGAACCACCCGCTGGCCCACCGGGTTATCGCCAAAGATCTGCTCGAGGTTGTCGGTGTCGAGGCCGTAGCGGCGCGCGCTGCGTAGCAGCCCTCCGATCGAGGCCAGTTCTTCGAGCGTCTCAGGGCGGCCCGTACCATCCCACCCACGCCCAACGACCGCGTGCCCGATCTCGCCGGCGGTGGAGGTGGCGCCGTGGTACAGGCGGCCATTCAGCACCAGGCCCCCACCGACGCCGCTGCTCAGGTGCATGTAAAAGAGGTGCTGACATCCTCGGCCCACACCGAAGGTGGCCTCCGCCAGGGCGATCAGGTTGGCATCGTTATCGATTAGCGTGACGGCGTCGAAGGCCTGCTCGAAGCGCTCCTGAAGCGGGTAGTTCTCCCAACCCGGGGTACGCGGCGAGAGGCGAACCGTGCCGTGGCGCAAGTCCACCGGCCCATTGAAGCCAACTCCCACGCGCACGAGCCGGTCGCGGGCAACCTCGGCCTCGGCGAGCAAGCGCTCCCCCAGCCCGACGGCCTCGGCCACCAGCTGGTCCGGCGTGGCGCTGGGCAGATCACTGTGCGCGGTGGTCAGACTATGGTGCTGCAGGTCGGCGAGGGCGGCGCGCAGGCCGTAGCTGCCGAGATCGATGCCGAGCACGTAGCCTTGATTCCCGAGCAATCCCCAGCGGTTCTGCTCCAGGCGCTCTCGAATCAAGCTCTGCAGTTCGGCCATCGCTGGCCTCCTTTCATCTCGCCGTGTCGGGCACGCTCACCAATGGGGTTTTGTCAGGCGGGGTGTGCGTGGATTATAGCATAGGTTCCTGGCTGTCCTCTGGCCGTCCCGGTGAATGTTCGGCAACGAGCAGCGCACAGGCGCTCACGATCAGTCCCAGGCCCACCAGGGCAGGCCAGAGCGGTGCAGGCGTCGCCGGGGGCGCTGCATCCGCCACAGGTCCGGGGAGGTTCGGGGGCATGGTTGGGCGGGGTGTCGCGGTGGTGAGCCGGTAGGGCATTGCCGCTGTGCCTGCCAGGTGTGGCAACGCGCTATGGGCTCCCCCCTCGGTCGCTGGGATGGAGGCGTCGCTGCTCGCCTCTGGCGCAGAGCTCGGCGCCGGAGGTGAGTCTGCATGCAGGCCCGGTTCGAGCCGCTCGCTCGGCACGGCAGGCTCTCCCTGCTCTGCTGCTCGAAGGTTGGCCTCCCCCGGCGAGGCGGGCGCTGTAGCAAGCCACTCCCCGTTTGCCAGATCGCGGCTGAGGCTCTGGTCGGGGCTACTCCTGCCGAACTCCACTTCATCCACCAGGCTCCCATCGGGGGCAAGCAGGCGTACGCGGTCGCCGTCGTTGTTCAGCATCGGCCGCGCAAGCTCTACCAGAAGATAGCCTCCCGATGCCAGGCTCCCTGCCTCAAGCGTGTGCGCCCCCCCGGGGTTGGCATCGTCGATCTGCCACCCGCCGGTCTCGATCCTGTCGGGGCCAGGGTTGTAGAGCTCGACCCACTCAAGGCTGAAGCGATCGGCTGGCGCGGCCAGCACCTCGCTAATCATCAGTACCCCCGGGCCGTAGCGTGTGCTACCCGTAGAGTTCCCGCCGTCTACCCCGGGCCCCTGCTCCGCTGCTGGTTGTACCGGCGTCCGCGTCGGCGAGGGCGTCCGCGTCGGTGAGGGCGTCCGCGTCGGCGAGGGCGTCCGCGTCGGTGAGGGCGTTCGCGTCTCCGTCGGTTCCCGCGTCGGTGAGGGCGTCCGCGTCTCCGTCGGTTCCCGCGTCGGTGAGGGCGTCCGTGTGCCTGTCGCCGTGGGGGATGCGGTGAGCGTCGGGGGCTCAGTCGGTGTAGATGTCGGTGGTGGAGGCAGGTTCGGCCCACCCGGCGAGGGGGGATAGTCAAGCGCCCAGGCTCCATCGCTGGTGCGAGCGTAGACGGCACTGGCTGCCATGCTCGGGTAGTCCAGCGGTCCGTCGATTGTGCTCCCATCGGCGCGTTGGAGGATGAGCCTTGCGCCGCTGTTGGGGAGGGTCCCCCGAGGGAGATCAACCACCTGGAACGCCCCCGGATCAAGGTCGAGGTCGGGAAGTACGCGCGTGATCGTCTGGCTGGCCGAGAGCCGAACGAGCTGCAAGGCCCCGAGCCGCACGGGATGATCGGTAGGGTTGTACACCTCGATCCACTCCGGCTCGGCGCTGGCTGCCACCTCATTGAGCAGCACGGCGCCAGGCTCAAGGGCCGGGGACGCCGTGACGCTCGCCGTGGGGGTCGCGCTCGCCGTGGCACTCGCCGTCGGGGTCGCCGTCGGGGTCGCCGTCGGGGTCGCGCTCGCCGTGGCACTCGCCGTCGGGGTCGCGCTCGCCGTTGGGCTCCCTGTGGGGCTCGCCGTCTCCGTAGGCGCGGCGCTCACCGTGGGGGTGGCGGTCCCGAGTTCCTGCTCTTCCGGTGGGAGCATGGTAGGGGTGGGCGCCAGTAGGTGCGGGTCGTTACGCACCCCGCGTGACGGCGGGCCAGCCAGCCAGGTGGCGGCGCCATCGGGGCGTCGGGCAATGCTCAGGTCGGTTATGGCACTGGCGTACTGGTGGGCGTCGAGCAGCGAGCCATCCGCCGCAAAGAGCTGAACTGTGTCGCCGCTATTGTTGAGGATGCCGCCAAGCTCTACGACGAGGAGCCCGCCTGGCTCCAGCACTGTGCCTGATGGGAGGATGGTGCGCCCCGTGTTGGCGGGGAGATCGTCGTCCACGCGCCAGCCACCAAGCTCGACCGGCACCGCTCCGAGATTGATCAGCTCGACCCACTCGGCGCCGCTGCCGGGTGCAGGCATGTATTCGTTGATCAGCACGCCCCCGGACTGGGCGATCACAGCGGTTGGCAAGGCAGCCAGGAGCACGGCTGCAAGGAGCAGGGCAAGGCAGCAGGTGGGCGCAGAGCGACGCATGGGCGCCTCCAGCATGGACGGTAACAGGCGGGGCGCGGAGCCTCGACTATATACCGCTGGAAGGGCGCAAAAGGTGCGGGGCGTCGCAGCAGGCTCGCGACCCGGCAACAGCACCCGTGGTGACCCACTCCTGGCCTACTATACTGCTCACGCGGCGTCAAGCCGCCTCACCGGGTCTCACAGTGCGCTCGCGAGCCGGCAACACCACCCGTGGTGACCCACTCCTGGCGCGACACGATGCAGATGATTCCGGCGCGTCCTATACAGACGCCGCGTGCTGTGCCCCGGCGTTCCTCCTCTCCCGCACTGGGAGCGGGGACAGGGGAGCACCCTCTCCCGCGCGTGCAACAGGCGCCCGGCGCACTGCGCTGTGACGCCGCGACGTTCTCAGGGTCCACTCGGCGCGAGGTCGGGGGCAGGTTCACCGATGGGCCAGCCAGCAGGACCGGCGCCATTCACGGTGAGTCGCAGGCCCACGGCATCGGTGGGCACATCAAACAGCAGCGGTACGCTGCGCATGCCACTGCCACCCTCAAAGAGCTCTTCGAGGGCAAGATCGCCATACTGGGCACGCTCGTAGAGCGACAGGTAGGCGGTGGAAGCGCCGGGCACCGGGGTATAGCGGCGGCCAGCGGAGTCGGTCAGCACGAAGAGATCGGGCGGGATGACGCGGGGCTCCGGGCTGTTGTTACTTACGGCGACCACGGCAAGCACAAAGCGTCCGGCGGGGCGCAGATCGCCGATCGTGCCGTCGAGCGGCAGCGCGTAATCGGGCCGGAGCAGCACAGCGCTCCAGCCGTCGCGGTCGATCACCGTACCGAGCGGAAGGGTCGTGGTGGGCGCGGGCGCGGCAGTCGCTGCGGGCAGGGCCGTCGTTCCAGGGGCTATTGAGGCGACAGGGCTGGCGGCGGTTGGGGCCAGCAACACAGGCGTCGGCGAAGCAACGGCCGCTGCTGGCTCAGTAGCGACAACCGACGGGGCGGCCAGTGGGCTAGCCGTAGCCACAGGCGGCTGCAGGATGGGCGCCACCGTTGCTATCGGGGTGGCCTGCCCGTCCAGGAGGGCGCGGCCAATCAGCACGCCGACCGTCGCGAGGAGCAACAGGATAACGCCCATTGCGATCAGGTTCAGCAGCGGGAAGGGTGCTGCGCCCTGCTCCTGCGGCTGAGTTCCCCGGCTGGCGCCCTCATCGACGGATGGCGTAGCAGCAGGGGAGGCGATCGTCTCCTGGAGCACCGGGGTCGGGCGTGCCAGGGCCGGCTCGCTACTGGCGAGGCGCTGGAGGGCAAGGCGGGCCCGCTCGTTGTCCGGATCGAGGGCAACCACCCGCTCCAGAGCCTCGCGCTGCTCATTGCGGGAGGCGGCGACACCGGCGAGCCCGAGCCAGACCCGACTATCGCCCGGGTGCTCACGCGCGAGAGCCAGAAAGAGCGAGCGGGCCGCGTGTCGCTGACCACTCTGGGCGGCGGCCGCACCCATCCGCAGCAGGTGGTCAAGATCGTACTGGTTGGTGCCCGGCGGGCTAACGTGGCTCACGGTGCGGCATTCCGAAGCGGGCCCGCGGCCCCACGGCGGGCCGGGCTACACACTGCGCAGCACGATCCAGCCCTGGGCCGGGTTACTGCGAGCAAAGAAGACCAGGTCGGTCGCGTCGGGGGCCACATCGAAGATCAGCGCGACGCTCCGCGTAATCCCGTCGGGCGGGAGGGGCTCGGTGTGGGTAAGATCGGCGTTGACGCCGGGCACCACATAGGCGGCCGACACCTCCGGGCGCGCCTCCCAGACCCGCCCCTGGGCGTCTTTGAGCACGAAGAAGTTCGCCGGGATGGGCTGGGGTGTGCCGGTATTGTTGATCGCGAAGACCAGCACGACCACAAAGCGCCCGTTGGCGGGGCTATACTGGCCGAGGTTCCCGATAATCGAGGCCGCGTAGGTCGGCTGGTTGAAGTCATAGATCCAGCCTTCGCTCTGAAGCGGCGTATTGGCCTGCACGATGGCCGGATTGGCGCTGCTCAGATCCACAGGCGGGTTCGTGGGCTGTGGAGGGACAGGCGTCGCATTCGGGTCGGTGGTCGCACCGGGAGGCGGCGCATTCGGATCCACCGTCGCGTTCGGGTCCACCGTCGCCTGCCCGGCTGGCGCATTCGGGTCCACCGTCGCCTGCCCGGCTGGCGCATTCGAGTCCGCCGTCGCCTGCCCGGCCGGTGCCGTCTCACTACCGCCACCGAGAATACCGCCAGCCGTCGCCGTCTGGGCGGCGGCCGTCTGGGCGGCACCACCCTGGGCGGTACGGTCGCCGCCGAAGAGACCGGGGAAGAGGGCGGCGATGAGCAAGCCGATCAAGCCGAGGCCAACGAGGAAGAGCAACAGGGCGAGGAGCGGGCTGAGCCCACGGCGCGGCTGCTCGAGCTCTTCATCGTCCGCGTAGCGGGCGCTCCGCCGCGCGCTCGTAGCGGCGGCATCTGCCGCGCGCGAGCTGCTCTGGGCAGCGCGGGCGCTCGCCTGGGCGCGGCTGGCGGCCGACGCGGCATCGTCGGCGCTGGCAGCCACCGGCTCGAGGGTTGGCTCAGTGCGCCGCACCGGGCCTGCCGTATCGGCGGCCATGACATCGGAGAGGTTGTCGAGCTCGGCGAAGGGGTCCCCATCGTCGAACGGGTCGGCGGCGGGCG
>SFCB01000232.1 GCA_004367505.1 Chloroflexi bacterium OHK40
GCCCCACTGGGGCGGCTCTACGCCCATCCCCGCCTGGCGGCGGAAACGGAGGCGCATATCGAAGGGTGCGTTTTGAGGCCATCCCCACCCTTCGATTCGATTTGACCTTCGGCCTGATCAGGGTGCGTTACGAGGGGCCGTGAGATACCGGTGCGCTAGTCCAGTTCCAGCAACCCCAGGCGAATCGCCGTCAGTACCGCCTGCATCCGGTTCGGCTGCTGGAGCTTGGTCAGGATGCTTTTGATATGTGAGCGCACCGTCTCCTCCGAGACGACGAGCAGATCGGCGATCTCTTTATTCGAGCGGCTGGTGGCCATGAGTTTTAGCACGTCCAGCTCGCGGGGGGTGAGCTGGGGTGGCGCGACAATTGCGGCGCGCTCGGCATTGGCCGTCAGCCGGCGCAGGAGCCGCCGGGTCACCGCGCTTTGCAGATAGGGTTGCCCTGCCGCAACGGTGCGGATCGCGAGCACGAGCTCCTGGCCTGATGCATCCTTGAGTACATAGCCATCGATGTTACTGGCGGTCGCCTCCAGGATCTCCTGTTCCGCATCGACAGCGGAGAGGATGATCACCCTGGTGAGCGGAGCCACCGCTTTGATCGCCCGGCTCGTCTGCGCGCCGCTCAGCCCCGGCATTTTCAGATCGAGCAACACAACGTGTGGTTGGAGCCGGGCCGCGAGTTCGATCGCCTGGGTGCCGTTCTCGGCCTCCCCTACCACAAGCAGGTCGGGTCTGGCGCGCAGCACCATCTGAAGGCCACGCCGCACTAGCTCATGATCATCAACAAGGAGCACCTTGATCGGGGCCACACTGTCGCCGATCGTGTCACTCATAGGCTTGTCTTTTGTCTTAACAGCCCCGTGGGATGACAACGGTGATCGTCGTCCCCCGTCCTGGCTGGCTCTGCACATGTAGCTGGCCACCAAGTGCGCTTGCGCGCTCGCGCATGCTCGTCAACCCCAGATGCTCGTAGCCGACTTGCCCATCTGGCACATGGCGCAGATCGAAGCCTCGCCCATCATCCTCAACCCGCATGGTGATCTGTGCCGGCTCTACCGTTACGGTAAGGGTTGCATGGTGTGCGCCGGCGTGCTTGAGCACATTGTTCAACGCCTCCTGCGCGATCCGATAGAGCTGTTTACGCGCCATGTTCGGCAGCTGATCGAAGCCACTCGCGACCTCAAACTGGAGCTGCAACGCCGACGCAGGAGCGAGATCGTCCAGGTAGCCACGCAACTCGTGCACAAAACGTTCGCGATCCAGCTCCTCGGGCCAGAGGTCGAAGATCGCCCGCCGGATGGCCGCATTGGCCTGCTGGGCGTACGGCACAAGTTGTACGAGTTGCTCGCGCACCACATCGGGCTGTGTGGGCAACAGGTCAACACAGGCATCGAGGGTGTAGGTCAGGCCGTAGAGTTGCTGGGAGATCGAGTCGTGAACCTCCATCGCGATCCGCGAGCGCTCCTCCTCAACCGCGAGCCGCTGGGCACGATCGATGCAGAGCTGTACGCCGCCGAGTACCACCGACGCCTGGCGGCTGATGTTGGAGAGCAGCACGAGGTCGTCGGGGGAGAGCGGGCGCTGGCTGTGTGGATTGTCAACGATCAAGAGGCCGATCGGCTGCTGCCGCAGCACCATCGGCAGCACCAGGTAGGCCTCCAGGCCAAGCCACTGATTGAGCTGCGCGTCGCTCGTTGGCGCCTGGCCATCGGCGATCAACAGGGGTTGGGTCGAGCAGATCGCTTCGATGAGCGGGCCTTTCCCGGATCCGAGGGCGAGCCGCGCCGTATGCGGAAGGCGCTGGAGCAAGCCCCCAGGATGCCGCGCGCTGCACAACCAGCCGCTTAGCGATTCGGCCCGGTGATCGACCATGGCGAGGATGGCTCGCTCATAGCCGAGTTCGCTCGTCACCAGCGCGAGCAGCCGCTCCTGTACATCGGCGAGATCGGCCGAGGAGTGCATCGCGAGCGCCAGTTCGTGGGTGACGCGCAGCTCGCGGTTTCTCCGCTCAAGCTGATCATTCCGGGCGGCTAGTTCGCGGCTCGTGCTGCGCACCTGCGCCAGACTGGCTTGAAGTTGCTGGTAGAGCTGGGCCTGCTCGACGGCCATTCCAAGCTGCAGTCCGATTGCTGTTACCAGTTCCACATAGCTTGGATCCGGCGTATGGTCCGGGTTCAGATACAGGAAGAGCACACCGAGCGTCCGGCCACGCGCCGTGAGTGGGGCGATAATATGGCCATGCGGAGTGCTCTGGGACCACTGGCGGGTGTGGAGCGGGTCGTGGCAATTGTTGAGCGAGACGAGCGTGCGCCCACGCTTGCCAACGAAGCCGCAGAGGCACTCGCCCACGGGCACACAGCGCTCCTGAGCGACGAACTCGGGGTGTAAGCCCCGCTGGGTAGCCAGGTGCATCAGGCCAGTGGCATGATCGATCAGAAAGACGCCGCCCATCGGGCGCAGTTCGGGGATCGCCACGGCATTGAGCACGGCGTCAAGCGCCTGGTTGAGCAACTCATCCAGGTCGGTCACCTGGCTGGCGGCGGCAGCCACCGCGTTCAGCGCAGTGAGCTCGCGGGTGCGTTGCTCCAGCAGCGCCACGCGCTGGCGCAGCATGGCCACCTCGGCCTCGGGCTGCTCACGATATACGATCGGCGTCGTTGCCATAGCCGAACTCCCGTCGCTTATGACCCACCACTCTGGATCCTGCGGCGTTTAGACGCCCCCGGGCCGGTAGAGACGCCCCAGCCGGTAGAGACGCCCCAGTGGGGCGTCTCTACCGGCTGTAGCCCACAGGCCGTAAGGAGTAGCGAACCCAACACCAGCAGGGCAAAGAACCGGAGCTTCATCATCAGCGTGTTCCTAGTGCGCAACCAGGCGCTCAGCAGCGATCAATGCAGCACGTGCGGCCTCGAACGCAAGCTCACTCACGGTCGGGTGGGCACTATACGTAACCGCCAGGGCATCAAGGGTGGTGGGTTGCTGGATGGCAATCGCAAAGGGCGTGAGCAACTCGGCCGCATGATAGCCAGCCGCTAGTGCGCCGAGTACGTGTCGCTTCTGGGGATGGTAGGCAACCATCAGCACGCCCTCGGCGTGATCGAGCAGGTGCAGCTTCAGGCTACGTGAGAGTGGTACGCGGACGACCTGGGCCTCTGGGCTCGCGAGCATGCCGACCTGCGCGATCTCCGGCGCGCTGTACACCGCGTGAATGATTGCCTCCGGCTGGAACGGCGGCGTCACTGCGCCAGCCGCGTGGCGACCAGCGATCCACGCCTGGGCCATCGCACGGTTCGCCAACATTGGCCCGCCAGTAGCATCACCGATCGCGTAGACCCCCGGCACCGCCGTGCGGCCAAACAGGTCAGTCGCGAGCCTGCCGTCACCAGCTGGCGCGAGCCCGATGGCCGCCAGATTGAGGCGCGCGAGGTCTGGCGTCCGGCCGATCGCCAGGAAGACCATGGCTGCGCGGTGGCTCGTGCCATCTGCCATCACCACGGTAACGCCCGAGCCAGTCTGCTCGATCCGCTGCGCCAGCTGTCCACGCAGGAGCTCTACCCCCTGCCGGCTCAGATGCTCGGTCAGGATCTGGCCTGCCTCAGCCACAAACCCGGGTAGTACACCCCTAGGGCCCACAAGCCACTGCACGCGCACGCCCAGCCGGGCGAAGAGCGAAACGAACTCGGCCCCCGTCACACCGCCCCCGACCACGATCATGTCCGAGGGGAGCTGCTCAAGCGAGCTCATGAAGCGGGGCGCGATCACCCGTTTGCCATCGGGGCGCATCGCGGGGGGAAAGCGGGGCACCGACCCCGACGCAATGATGATCGCATCGGCCTCGATCCGCCCGACCAGCTGGCCGTCGGTACCATGTACGGCAAGGCGGCGAGGGGCCTCAAATACGGCAAGACCCTGGAGAACGCTCACGCCGAGCGCGGCGAGCTGTGCAGCCTGCTGCCCGCTCCAATCGCTGGCAACGCGCCGGATGTAAGCCAGTACCGCCGCCGGATCGAGCGGCTGTCTCGCGCGACTGATAAGGCCGCGCGCTTCGGCGGTCTCGGCATGCTCCAGCAGACTGGCGGCAGCGATCCACACTTTACTCGGTACAAGGCTGTCCCAGCCTGCCCGCCCACCGATCGGCCCTTCACTCACCAGCGTGACCCTGGCGCCCGCGCCGGCCGCCGCCCGTGCGGCTTCGACTCCGGCCGGGCCGCCACCGATGACACATACGGTGCGTAACATGGGCAATCCCTCATTGCTTCCACGCTGAGGCTGCATCAGAAGGTCCTCGCCTCGCTTTCGCGCATGCGGTTCTCCAGTTTCTGAATTCTTCGTGCGCTAGGTAACATGGCCGAGCGCCCGCATGGCATCGTGGGTGCTGAGGTGAATATGCTCCGCGCCGAGCCTGGCGATGAAGTCCGAGTGGGCCAGGCGATCCATGACCGGCCCCTTGATTGCGGCAAGATGCAGCTGCACCCCGGCATCGTGCAGCTCGTCCACCAGATGCTCCAGGGTGTGCAACGCGCTCGAGTCGATAAAGTTGATCGCCGTGCCGATCAGCACCAGATGCTTCACCTCTGGCCGCGCAGCCACCAGCTTGAGGATGGCCTCCTCCAGGTAGCGGGTGTTCGCGAAGTATAAGCTCTCGTCCACCCGCATCGCCACCACATCGGGCCAGGTCTGCACCTGGTAGCGCTCGACGTTACGATAGATCTCGCTCTCACCCAGGCGGCCCACCACGGCGATATGGGGGCGACTCGTACGCCAGAGGTAGATCGCCAGCGAGGTGCCTACCCCGGCGAAGATGCCGGCCTCGATCCCGAGTAGCAGAACGGCCGCAAAAGTGATCGCCCAGGTGACCGCGTCACCACGGTTGGTGCGCCAGATCCGCCGGGGCTCCCTGAGGTCAACGAGCCCGAACACGGCAACGATCACGGTGGCTGCCAGTACGGCCTGGGGCAGGAAGAAGAAGAGCGGGGTGAAGAAGAGCAGGATCAGTGCAATCGCACCGGCGGTGATCAGCGAGGCCAGCCCGGTGACAGCACCGGCCTGGTCGTTGACGACGGAGCGGGCGAAGCCGCCGGTGACCGGGTAACCGCTGAAGAAGCTCGCGGCGAGATTGGCCGCGCCGAGGGCCACCAGCTCCTGATCCGGGTCGATCGCCTGGCGCCGCTTGCTCGCCAGGGCCTTTGCCACTGCGATCGACTCAACCACGCTCACCAGTACGATCGCTAGCGCTGCTGGCAGCAGGGCCTGCACGTCCCCACTATTCACCGCTGGTATGCTCAGCGGCGAGAGGCCCGACGGGATGCTGCCCACCCCCGCCACCCCCGCGCGCTGATCGAGCCGCCAGGCCCACGTCACCAGAATGCCGGCGATCACCGTCACCAGCGGCGCGCCACTGACGATCAGGGTGACGGCGAGCGGCGGCAAGCCGGCCCGCCGCAGCAGCGGGCGCAGCCCTTTGCGGAAGAAGAGTAGCAGGGCGATACTGGCCCCGCCAAGCGCGAGCGTTGCGGGGTTCGTCTGGCGCAGCCCGGCGACGGCTCGGGCGAGGGTCTCGTAGAGATGCTCACCACCGATCGGGTAGCCGAGCATGTATTTGAGCTGGCCGGCGGCGATAATCAAGGCTGAGGCGCTGGTGAAGGCCGCAAGCACCGGGTGCGAAATGAAGTTGAGCATGGCGCCGAGCCGGAGCAGGCCGAGGCCGAGCTTCATCACGCCTACGATCAGCGCCAGTAGCAGGACAAGCTGGATGTAGCGGGGGCTACCCGCCTCGGCCAGCGCGCTCACGCCGCTGAAGACCAGCAGCGAAGTGATCGCCACTGGCCCCACCGAGAGCTGGCCCGAGGTGCCGAGCAGCGCGTAGATGATCAGCGGCACGACAGAAGCGTAGAGCCCGATCTGCGGCGGCAATCCGGCGAGCTGGGCATAAGCCATACTCTGCGGGATGAGCATAATCGCGGTGACGATCCCTGCCACCATATCGCTCGGCAGGTCGGCACGCCGGTAATGGCCAAGCCAGCCAAGAAAGGGCAGATAACGCCGCAGCCCGGTTGCGGCAGCGCGCCGCGCGGCGGGGTGCTCGATCGGAGCGGACGTAGCCATCATCCCTCCTCAGCGACCATCCACGCCACACCGCTCGCAGAAGTCATCGGCGCAGAAGGCGAATGTCTCCATGGCTTCGTCGTCATAGCCGGCGGCGCGCAGTTCTGCCTCGGCCTGCTCGCGCGACCAGCCCTGATGCACCATGCGGTAGAGCATCCAGATCAGGCCGACGCGGGTGGCGCTACGGCAATGGAAGACTAGCCGGCCGGTCTCGGGGGCCTCCATCACGGCGGCGAAGGCCGCCAGGTGCTCTGGCTCCAGCTCATAGGCCGGCCAGGGCGCATGGATGTAACGAAGCCCGGCGGCCTCAGCGTTGGCCCGCTGGAGGACGGCACGCTCGGCGTCGCCGCGAATGTTTAGCACGGTGGTGTAGCCCTGGGCCACGAACTGCGCCCAGTCGTCCACTCGGGGCTGCGCGGCCAGAAGCACGCGCTCGGTCACGGGGTAGCTGCGCAATGGCGCTTGCTCAGTCTGTATCTGCAACGCATCACAGGATGCGGAGTGGGTCGTCATAGGATTGTCGTTCCTCTGAACGGTGGCAAGATGCCTGGCAACAACGGTGGCCCGGACGCTAGCGCCGAACCATTGGCAGGCCGGCCCGTTGCCAGGCCTGCATACCGCCAACAACATTCGTGACATTGGTGAAGCCCTGCCGCTGGAGCAGTTCGCAGGCAACCTGGCTGCGGTTGCCTGAGCGGCAGATGCAGACGATCGGGGCATCCTTCGGCAGTTCGTCCAGGCGGGTGGAGAGCGCCGGCAGCGGCAGCAGACGCGCGCCCTTGATATGGCCGTCGTGAGCGAACTCCTCGGGCTGGCGAACATCGACGAGTACCATCGGCGCGTGCCCATCGAGGCGGGCCTTGAGCTGCTGGACTGTCATCGTGGGCACGGCGGGCGTTGAGTCCGCGCTGGGGGCGCGAAAGAGTTGTCGTAGCATCACAGAACCTTTTTTGGCACAACGACACCCCTACGCGAGGCGTGCATGCGTCGCTGCAACCCGGAGTGCGGCGGGAAGACCGTCGCGATCGGCTTAGATAAACAGGGTAACCTTCGAGCGGGCGGCATCACCCATGAAGCTGGCCACACCGCCAGTCTCGAGGCCCTCAACAAGCTCGGCCTCGGTAATGCCCAGCAACTCGCGCGACATATCACAGACCGTCATCTTCACGCCCAGATCCCGGGCGAGGGCGAAGAGCTCCTCGGGCGAGGCAACATCGTGCTGCTTCATCAGGCCACGAATAATCCTGGCACCCGCGCCGAAGAAGTTCATCTGCGAGAGGCCCGTCTCGCCCAGCTTGCCCGGCAGCATCGCGGTGAAGCCCTGCTCCAGAAGGTTCTTGCCGGCGTAGACCTTCTGCTTCTTCACGGCGGCGATACCCCAGAAGGTGAAAAACATGCTCACCTCCAGGCCCATCGAGGCAGCGCCAGTGGCGATGATGAAGGCGGCGATCGCCTTGTCCAGTTCGCCGGAGAAAACCACCATCGAGACCCGGTCCTCAATCCCCTGGGCGGGGGCGGCCTCTAGGGCGCTGACCCGCTGCTCCAGCTCGGCGATCCGCGCCAGCAGGGCCTGGCTATCCTTCAACTCGATTGCGTCAACCGACATGACTGCTTCCTCTTCCTGGATCATAATCGGGCTGGAGCGCCCGTCGTAAGCATCCATTACGTATAGCGTGCGTCGACATAGCACGCATTCCCGGAACGATTGAGCCCTCTACGCGGGGCCGGCGCGCGTTACGAGAGCCTCCACCTGCGGCGCCCCCGTATCTGTCCTGACAAAACGCGCCGGCATCACCCTGTGGTGTGCCCCTAGGCAGTGCGCTTGAGGTAGTGGATGTAGAGCTCCTGGTTACCCTCCTGCACTGTCTCCTGCTCGATCAACTCGACGTTCTTTGCCGTCTTGGCCCAGCCCTGGAAGTCGGCCACCGAGCCGCGATCGGTGGAGATCACTTGCAGCACCTGGCCGACTGGAAGCTCGCCGATCGCCTTGCGGCTCTTCACCAACGGCATCGGGCACTTGGCGCCCTTCACGTCCAGGGTCTGATCGTAGTTGGTCACGAGTTTCCTCCTTCTGTGGTGTCGGAACGAATGATCGTCTTTCAGGATCCGCAGCCGCGTGGGCTAGAGTGTATACGGGTGGGAGCGTACCAGAGCCCCCGGCGGCGCCGTAGTAAGCCCGAGACGCCCCGGTGGGGCCGTGGTTGCGACGCCCCGGTGGGGCCGTGGTTGCGACGCCCCGGTGGGGCCGTGGTTGCGACGCCCCGGTGGGGCGTCTTTACGCCAGAGCTGTGGGAGGCATCTTGCGCACTTCCTGGCCCCGACGCCCTGATGGGGTATCTTGAGCTCGCAGGATCAGGGTGGTGGACCACTACTTGCTCAACGCGCAGATATTCTTGCCAAGCTCGAGCTCGCTGGCCTTGCCCTCGCAGGCCTCGACGAGGCCAATGTTGACGCGCTTGATCTCGACGTACTCGGGCGGGAAGACGGGCAGGTGGCTCAGCACAAAGGCCGTAAACGCTGCCTCATCGCGGGGCTGCAGAACGTCATTGGTTGCTCGCACCTCGGCGTAGGGGGCGGCAAACACGCCGCCGGCCCGGCTCTCATCGAGCGTGCTGAAGTGGGCTGGCAGGATCAGGGTTGTGTCGTCCACCATCTGCGGAAGGCGCTCGGTGAGTGAGCGGTAGAGCATGGGTGTCCAGGCCTCACCCTTGCCACCGAGGTCAGGACGACCAAAGGAGCGCAGGAAGATGCCGTCGCCGGTGAAGAGCGCGCTCTGGCCATCGGGAGCGTCGAGGCGGTAGTTCACCTGGCCCAGTGTGTGGCCGGGGAACCAGCGGGCAGTGATGCGCACCTCACCGATCTGGAACTGGTCGCCCTCCTGGACGTGGGTATACGCGATCGTCGCCGGGAGCATATCGATCGGGTGGATAGCGTCGTAAGCGTGGACGTAGTAGGTGGCTCCCGTCGCCTGCGCCAGGGCCGGTCCGCCGCTGATATGGTCGGCGTGCACGTGGGTGTCGAAGATGTGGGTCAAGCGGGCGCCAGCCTCGGCAAGCAGGTCCTGGTACACCGCAGTGTGGCGCAGCGGGTCGATCAGGGCGGCCAGGCCGCCGCTGATCACGGCGAAACTCAGGTCGCCGCGAGCGGGGCGAGCGATCTGGACGATCCGGCCCCACGGGGCGCTCACCACGTCCCGCACGTCGTAGAAGTTACCCCAGGCGAGGAAGCCGCCCTCGAGATAGCGCGCCTGGTAGCCGCGCTCGGCGAGCAGGCCCGCGACATACTGCGACGACCCCTCCTTGGCGCAGACCACGACGATCTCACGGCCCTGCGGAACGCGGACCACGGAGCCGTCTTCATCCTCCAGAAAGGCGAAGTAGGGCAGGTTGAGCGTTGTCAGGTTGGCCCGGCCCTCGATCGGGCTACGCTTGAAATCGTCCTCGTTGCGCACGTCGAGGATGAAGAGCGGCTCGTCAGCGAGCAGCCGCGCGTACAGCTCGCGGGGTGACAGGGCTGTCACAGTGAACTGGCCAGTAGCGAGTGTCATAGGGAGGATCCTTTGCGATATCCGTGAACCGCAGCACACATATCATTCCTCCCCTACGATACCGCTGCATCGTAAGAGCCTGACGAGGGTTATGTAATGGTTTGGTAAGACAAGGTTCGCGACGGCCTGACAGTCTGGTAGCGCACGGCGTGCGGGTGCGGCGGCGCTGCCACCTGGAGCCCATCGTCTGTACCGTCGCTGGAGGGTTAAGCCTGGTGGCGATCGGGCGATGGTGTATCCTCTAGTCCCTCAGCAAGGGGCAGGCGCAGGATGAAGGTACTACCATGGCCGCGCCCGGGACTTTCAGCATGCAAATCTCCGCCCATAGCCCAGGCCAGGTGGCGCGCGATCGTCAACCCGATCCCGCTGCCACCGCTGGAGCGAGAGCGCGACGGATCGACGCGGTAGAAACGCTCGAAGATGTAGGGCAGCGCCTCGGGTGGGATGCCGATCCCGGTATCCTGGACCCTGACTTCCGCCATCTGCGCATCTGTCGCGAGCCGGACCGTGATGCAGCCATGCTCCGGAGTGTAGCGCACCGCGTTGCCCACCAGGTTCAAGAGGATCTGCACGGTGCGGTCAGGGTCGGCGCGCACCAGCAGCGGGCGATCCGGGCCATCGACGATCGTCTCGAGGCAGCCGTCGAGCACCTGGGGTTGGATCTGCGCCACGACTCGCCGCGCCACGTCGCGCAGGTCGAAGGTGGTGAAGTGGAGGGAGACCTGGCCAGCCTCGACCCGCGAGAGGGTCTGGAGGTCGTCTACGAGGCGCCGCAGCCGCCGCACCTCGTGCTGCATGTCGCGGAAGGTTTCGGGCGTGCTCGGGATGATCGCGTCCACCAGGCCCTCGAGGTAGCCCTCGATCCCGGCGAGCGGCGTGCGCAACTCGTGGGCCACGTTCCCGATCATCGCCACCCGCTGCTGCTCCACCTGCTCCAGGACGGCAGCCATCTGATTGAAGCTGGTGGCAACGGCACGGAGTTCATCGCTGGCCGGCACTGCGACACGCTCATCGTAGCGGCCTGCGGCGATCCGCTGGCTACTCCTCGCGATAGCCTGGAGCGGGCGCAGGATGGCCCGGACGAGCAACAGGCTGGCCATGAGACCGACCCCGGTAGCGGCGAGAGCCGCGATCAGCAGCGCCTTGCCAACCTGCGCCTGGACCGTGAGCAAGAGATCGGGGGGGACGGCCCGGGCCGCCAGCGTGTTCGCGGTGAGGCTCAAGGTGAGCACGCCCACTACCACCACGAGCATCTGCGCGCCAACGATCTGCCAGCGCAGCTGTCGCAAGATCTGCATCAGGGCACCTCTCGTGTGAAGCGGCAGCCGTTTTGCGGGTGTCCCGGCCAGCTTACGCGGGCGGATCGACGAAGCGATAGCCGACACCACGAGCAGTGCGGATCACCGTCGCGCCGGTGAGCGCCTCGATCTTCCGGCGCACCTGGCCGACGTACACATCAACCACACGGTCGGTGCCGTAGAAGTCGGCCCCCCAGACCTTCTCGATCAGCTCCTCGCGGCTCAGCGCCCGACCAGGGTGGCGCGCAAAGGCCAGCAGCAGATCGAACTCGGTGGGTGTAAGCTCCAGTAGCTGCCCTCCGGCACGGGCCTCGCGGGCGTCGGGGTCAATCTCGACGTGTGTGAAGCGGAGCAGATTGCTCCTGGGCGTCACGCCACGTCGGCGGCGCAGGATGGCCTCCACACGCGCGACCAGCTCACGAGGGCTGAATGGCTTGGTCAGGTAGTCGTCTGCGCCGACGCGCAGGCCAGCAACCCGATCGACCTCATCACTGCGCGCGGTGAGCATGAGGATATAAACGTCGGAGTGCTCGCGCAGGCGGGCGGTCAGCTCCATGCCGTCCATGCCGGGCAGCATGAGGTCGAGGATGATCAGATCAGGGGGCTGTTCCAGCGCCATCCGCAGCCCCTCCGGCCCCGTCTCAGCGCAGCGCACGGTGTAGCCCTCGTGCTCGAGATAAGCTCGGGCAACGTTGCGAATGCTGGCCTCGTCATCGATGACGAGAATGGTTCCGCCTGTAGCCATTGCTCCTGGAAAGGGTGGAGCGGGGGCGTTCGGGCCTGATGATACTCGCTGCTCCACGCTGCACGCCGCCCGGCACGAAGTTATTATACGATTACGTACAGAGTTGCCAGAGATCTTCGACCGACCCGTTATTATGTATAGCTACCCTCAGTTGAGCTATAGCAAGCCTATCCAGGTTGCGCATGCGGTGAACCAAACGCACACACGGGAGCACAATCGCGACGGGTGCATACGGGCGGGACGCCCGCGCTCCCAGGCCGGGCTGCACGAGCCCTCTGAGCTTGCTATATGTTGAGAGAGGAGGGCCTGGTACCATACGTACAATGTACGTACAATGATCGTAATGATAGCAGTCTCATCCACGTCGTGAAGCGGTCACTGCGTTGTCGTGTGGCGATTCTACTGTAGGTACTAAAGCGTGGAAGGGCAGAGGGATGGGCATCTGGAGCCATGCAATTGTTCGCTACGCTGCATACGGTGCCTTGTTTGGGACACTCTTGAGGGTGTAAGATAAGTTGTGTAAGCGGTGCGTTCTGAGCAGAGCCAGTTTGAGGTATACTACCGCCTTGTGCTGGCGCGAAAAGGAATGACACCA
>SFCB01000065.1 GCA_004367505.1 Chloroflexi bacterium OHK40
CCAGGGAGGCGGCTGCACGGCGGGTGGTGGTGCTGGCGCGTCGGGCGTCTGCCCGGAAGGTGCTGGCTGCGGGGTGGGCTCGGGGTCGGACATAGGGTGGCCTCCCTGTGGGAAGGAATGGTTTCGGTGCGTGCCGGGTAAGCTGCTCACGGCGCTGGCTTCTCCTTCTAGTATACCGCAGGGCGCACCGTTAGCCCATTCTGTCAACGTATGGTATAATGCCGCTGCTTATTTGCTGAACGCCGGGCGGCGCCAGGCCCGCGCGCGATTACCGAGGAGGTAGTAATGGCGCTGGAGAAAGACGAGAAGAGTCAACTGATCGGTGACTATCAGGTCCACGGGAATGACACCGGCTCGCCGGAAGTTCAGGTGGCCCTGCTCACCGAGCGCATCAACCAGCTGATCGAGCACCTGCGCACGCATATTCACGATCATCACTCGCGCCGAGGCCTGCTCAAACTGGTGGGCCGGCGCCGCCGCCTGCTAAACTACCTGCAGAGCCGCGACAAGGAGCGTTATCGCAACGTGATCGATCGACTCGGCCTGCGCCGCTAGTCGTGGTGCCGATGCGCGTCTGCCACGTGGCCACCGGGAGCATCAGCGGTCGCTGACCGCCGGTGCTCCCCTGTTGTTTCCGGGGGGGCGGTTCGGGATTGGAGCACGCGAAGGGGCCACGGCCCGTTCTCGGGCTCCAGTGCCGAACACCTCCACCCGGCCGCTGTCGACCGGATACCCGTATGGAGGAACAGAGAGACCTATGACCGAACGCAAGATCTTCTCGGTGAGCGCCGAGATCGCTGGTCGCACCCTCACGCTTGAGGCCGGCCGCTTCGCCGAGCAGGCGGATGGCGCCGTCACGGTGCGCTACGGCGATACGATGCTGCTTGCCACCGTGGTGGGGGCCAAGGAGCCACGCGAGGGGGTAGACTTCTTCCCGCTCACCGTGGACTACGAGGAGAAGATGTACGCCGCAGGCAAGATCCCCGGCAACTTCTTCAAGCGTGAGAGCCGCCCGACCACCACGGCCATCCTCACCGCCCGCCTCACCGATCGCCCGCTGCGCCCGCTCTTCCCCAAGGGCTATCAGAACGAAGTGCAGGTGATCGTCACCACCTTCTCGATCGACATGGTGAACGACCCGAGCCCGCTGGCGATCATCGGCGCATCGGCGGCCCTCGCGATCAGCGACATCCCCTTTGCGGGGCCGGTGGGCGGCGTGCAGATGGGCTACATCGATGGCAAGCTGGTGGCGAACCCGCCCATGGCCGACATGGAGCGCAGTGCGCTGGACCTGGTTGTGGCCGGGACGAAAGACGCGGTGCTCATGGTGGAGGCCGGGGCCGATGAGCTCTCCGAGGAGGAGATGCTCCGCGCCGTGATGGAGGGCCACGCCGTCTGCCGGCAGCTCTGCGAGCTCCAGGAGGAGTTGGTGCGCCTCTGTGGCAAGCCCAAGCGCGAGTTTGTGCCCCCACCCAGCGACACTTCGCTTGAAGAGACGGTGAGCGCCTGGATGGGCCGGCGCCTGCGCGAGGCTGTGCGCAGCCCGATCAAGCAGGAGCGCGACGAGCGCACGGCGGCCCTGAAGGCCGAGGTGATCGCCCACTTTAGCGCCGACGAGCCCGAGGAGGAGCTGCCAGCCCGGGTCAAGGAGCTGAGCAAGGTCTTCGAGAAGCTGCTCAAGGCCGAGGTGCGCGACGCGATTCTGGACGAGGGCATCCGCGTCGATGGCCGCGCGCCCGACGAGATCCGCCCGATCAGTGTGGAGGTGGGGATCATTCCGCGTGTGCACGGCTCGGGGCTCTTTACCCGTGGCCAGACGCAGGTGCTCACCATTACCACCCTCGGCTCACCGGGTGATGAGCAGCGCCTGGACGACCTGGGGATCGAGACGACCAAGCGCTACATCCACCACTACAACTTCCCGCCCTTTAGCACCGGCGAGGCCAAGCGTCTTGGGGCGCCGCGCCGCCGCGATATCGGCCATGGCGCCCTGGCCGAGCGTTCGCTCTACGCGGTGTTGCCGCCCCAGAGCGAGTTTCCGTACACCCTGCGCCTGGTGAGCGAGGTGCTTAGCTCCAACGGCTCCTCCTCGATGGCCTCGGTCTGCGGCTCCAGCCTGAGCCTGATGGACGCCGGTGTGCCGATCAAGGCGCACGTGGCTGGTGTGGCTATGGGCCTGATCACCGGCCCCGACGGTCGCTGGAAGGTGCTCACCGACATCCAGGGCCTCGAAGACGCCCTCGGCGACATGGACTTCAAGGTGGCCGGTACGGCTGAGGGTGTCACCGGCCTGCAGATGGACATCAAGACTACCGGGATCTCGTACGAGATTATGCGCCAGGCCTTCGAGCAGGCCCGCCAGGGCCGGCTCTTCATCCTGGAGAAGATGAACGCCGTGATCAGCCGCCCCCGCGAGGATCTGGCGCCCAGCGCGCCGCGCATCCTGACGCTGCAGATCCCGGTGGAGAAGATCGGGGCGCTGATCGGCCCCGGCGGCAAGAACATCCGTGGGATCGTCGAGACGACCGGTGCCCAGGTGGATGTGGAGGACGACGGGCGGGTCTTTGTCACTACCGCCGATGGCGAGGCCGCAAAGCAGGCCGTCGCCATGATCGAGGGTCTCACCCGCGAGGCGAAGGTCGGCGATATTTTCCTCGGCAAGGTGGTGAGCATCAAGCCCTTCGGCGCCTTCGTCAACATCCTCCCCGGTAAGGACGGCATGGTCCACGTGAGCGAGCTTGCCGAGACGCGGGTGGAGAATGTCGAGGACGTGGTGCAGCTCGGCGATGAGATCAACGTCATGGTGATTGGTGTGGACTCGGCGAGCGGCAAGATCAGCCTCAGCCGCCGCGCCGTGCTCACCGGGGAGTCGCCTGAGGAGCGCCGGGCTGCCGGCGGCGCGCCCCGTGGCGGTGGCAGTGGCGATCGCGGTGGTTTCCGTGGCGACCGGAGTGGCGACCGGGGCCGCAGCGGCCCGCCCCGCGATGGCGGCGATCGGCCGCGCCCCCGTCGCCGCGAGGACGATCGGGGCTAGCGCCGGGCAAGGGTTGGCATCCTCGGTGTGAAGGACCGACGGCGAATGACGCAGGCCCCCTGGCCGCGCAGTTCGGCGTTGGTCCTTCGTTTGTCTGCCGGCCCCAACCGGCACGCGCAGCCGTGGAACGAACAGAGGATGCCAGTACGGCGTCGCCACGCATGCCCGCCTGCGCGGGCATGCCCGCGTGGGGGTGGCCCGGTCTGCCGGGGGTGGGGCGCAGGCGGGAGTGGGATGGTCGCTTCGCGAGCACGGGAGGCGACGCACTTGTCGTTCGCGCGCGGGCGGAAGCCCGGCAGAACAGGATCTCGGACGATGTGGCCGGTTTTCATGAACACTGCGGAACGACAATGGTTGAGCACTATGTAGATCTTGGTGGTTGCCAGAGCGCGCCGCTGTTGCACCTGGCGCCCGCCAATGGATTCCCACCCGAAGCCTACCGTCCCCTGGCAACGGCCCTCGCGCCGCGCCTTCGTGTGCTCGGCTACCGCCCGCGCCCCCTCTGGGCCGGTGGCGGCCCACCCGATGTGCGGGCCTGGCGTGAGCTCGCCGCCGATATGCTCGCGGACCTCGAGCGCCTTGGTGCTGGGCCTCTGCTTGGCGCGGGCCATTCACTTGGCGGCATTCTCACGCTCTACTGCGCCGTACAACGGCCCACCTTGTTCCGCGGCGTGGCTCTCATCGACCCGGTGATCATGCCCCGGCACCTGCTGCCCCTGCTCTGGGCCAGCCGGCGCATAGGGCTGCACCGCCACCACCCCCTCGCCCGCGCGGCTGCCCGCCGTCGCACCCACTTCACCGATCTGGCGGAGGCCCGCGCCCGCTACCGTGACCGCAGTCTCTTCGCCGACTTTGTGCCGGAGGCCCTGGACGGCTACCTCGCCGGGGCGCTGCGCCCGGACCCGGCGGGCGGCTTGCGGCTCGCCTGGCCCCGCGAATGGGAGGCGCATATCTTCTCGCTCGTGCCGATCGATACCTGGAGTGCCCTCCAGCGCCTCCAGGTGCCGCTGCTGATCCTTCGCGGCACGCGCTCCGATCTGCTGGTGGACCGCTCGTGGGCCGAGCTGCGGCGCCGCCTGCCCCACGCCCGCCTCGCCGAGGTGAAGGGCAGCCATATGGTGCCTATGGAGCGCCCCGCCGAGGTGGCTGCGGCCATCCTTGAATGGGAGGCCACGCTCCCACCCCGCTGACCCCGGGCACTGCCAGGTGGCGCACGAACCGGGAACCAGGAACCGGAGAAGCGCGAGCGGATGGTGTTCCGAGCCACCCCAGCCCACCGCAGGCAACTCAACCTTTTCGAGCACTGCGCTACTGGTTTCAGGGCTGGCACGGAGCTTGCATCCAGTGCGGCGGAGGTGTTTGGGCGGTATACTATATGCCAACAGACGAACCCAGCAAAGAAAGCGAGGGAGGTCCATGTTCGCCATCAACGGCGTGGAGTTTTCGCTGGTCGAGGTGCTCGTCTGGCTGCTAGTGGCGGCGCTCTGCGGCGCGATCGCTCAGGCGATCGTGGGTTACAGCACCGGCGGACTGTTCGCATCGATCGGTGTCGGGCTCGTTGGCGCCTTCATCGGCTCGTGGATCGCCCGCGCGATCGGCCTGCCCGCGCTGCTCACGCTCACCTTCGGCGATGTGCGCGTCGAGCTCGTATGGACGATCATTGGCGCGATAATCCTGGTAGCCCTGCTCTCACTGCTACGACGCGGTACCTATCGGCGTCGCTCCCGGCGCACCGTGTGAGGTAGAGGACCCGACCGGCTTCCTTGCCCGGGGATCTGGCCCGATAGTGTGTATCGCCCCCTCATCCCCTGGCCCCCGCTCCCGCGCAAGGGAGCGGGGGAAGCTGCGCCAGCAGCGGGGGTGCGGGTCAGCAGCGACGATGCACGGTATCAATCGAGATTTGATATCATCAGCCGGTGTTGGATGCCATGGCTACGGGCCATGGCAGGTGTAGCGCCGAACCAGCGCCACCCCTCGGGGGGTGGCGCGCTTGATTCGCGTGTCCTAGCGCGACTGGCTTGCTAGTGTGCATCGGCGGGGAGGCGCGGAGCGGCTCACAGCCGTCGGCCCACTGCGAAGCCGCCGCATCCTAGCAGGCCCACCGCGATCATCCCGAAGAGCAGCGGCGGGCTGAGCACCGTTACGGCGATTCCGCCCAGGGCCAGCCCCAGGGGCTCGGCCCCGTAGGAGAGGGCGCGGAACGCGCTGATTACACGCCCCTGGAGCGCCGCCGGAGTGGCCTCCAGCCGGTATGCCACAACGGCCACGCCATAGATCGGCCACATCAGGCGAGTGAGGGCCAGGCCGAACCCGAGCGCGAGGGCGGTTGGCGCGATGGCCATCACCGCTGCTGAGAGCGCCCAGAGGGCCAGAGAGCCGAGCAGGGTGAGTCGAAGCCGCTCCGGTTGGTACCACCAGCCGGCGATTGCTGCACCGAGCACCCCGGCGATCCCTGCCACGCCGAAGAGGAGCCCGATGTGCGCCGGTGAGAGTGCTAGATGCTCCTGCGCGGTAAGGATCACCAGGAGCGAGATGGGCGCCTGCAGGAAGTTGACCGCCGCCGTGAGCAGCATGATCGCCCGGAGTGGGCCATGCCCCCAGACAAAGCGTAGCCCTTGGAGCAGGACGGCTCGGAGCGGCGCCGGTGGCGCCGGTGGCCCCTGTAGCGGTCGTCGTACGCCTGGGAGCGCCCCGGCGGAGACCAGGGAAGAGAGACTGTCGGACAGGAGCGCCAGAGCCGCGCCCCCCGCTACCGTGGACCCCGCTCCAACGATCAGGCCACCAAGGCTCGGCCCCACAACCTCGGCCGTGGCCTCGACACCCTCACTCACTGAGCGGGCGCGCGCGAGTTGGGCCGGCTGGACGAGGTGGGGGAGGGCTGCCATGTCGGCGATCTCGAAGAGCAAGGTGCAGAGTCCGGCCAGGAAGACGGCGGCGAGGAGGTGGGGCATCGTCAGCTGGCCGAGCGCAAACGCCAGCGGAATGCTCCCGATCAGCAGAAAGCGGGCGAGGTGGCAGCCCACGAGCAGATGCCTGCGGGGCGCCCGATCCACCCAGGCGCCCGCCGGCAAGCTGAAGAGCAGGTAGGGGAGAAGCTGGGCCGAGCCGAGCAGGGCTGCCCAGAGGGCCGAGTCGGTCAGGGCGAGGGCCAGCAGCGGCAGGGCGAAGCGGCCGATCGCTGAGCCGATGGTCGAGATCGTTCCGGCGGCGATGATCAGGGCATAGGCGCGGTTGCGCCAGAGGGGCTGAGGAGGGGCAAGCACGGGCGACGATTCGCCGGTGGCGAGTGGCTCGGAGCGCATAGGGGTGAGGCCTTTCTCTCTGCGGAGTTGCACGGCACAACGAACACCGCCGGAGTGGCTGCGGCGGTGCGCGGGGCAGAGAGGCCTCGGAGAGCGGGCCAGGTTGGAAGATGCTATCTCATAGTCAGGAGCGTACCACAGGAGCCCACGGGGCGCAAGGGGCGTGTCAGGCGCGCTCGAGCAGGTAGAGCCCCACCTCGCCATCGCGGGCGAAGCCGGTGGCGACGAGGCCCCGGGCGAAGGCTTCCTCGGCAAGGGCGCGCACCTGGTAGCGCCAGGCCCGGGCCAGAGGCACGTTGGTGGCGAGCAGGGCCTCGATCGCGGCGGGGATCTGGATGAGGAGCCGGTCGCCTGGGGGGAGCAGCGCAGGCGCGTGCGGGCTCGGATTGGCAAGCGGCGCACTGGCGCGGAGGGTAGCGGGGTCGGGCGTAGGGTGGGTGCCGGCGTGGCAGGCAGCAACGCGCTCCGAGCCGATCCACCAATCCACCTGGAAGCGGTCGCTAGGCAGGGCGCCTTCTGGCTGCTCGGGCTCAGGGCCATACAGATTGCGCAGATAGGTGCGGCAGGTGGCGCCGAGCTTGTGGAGATTCAGGCGGGCGTTGCGGCTGATTAGCGGGTCGAAGGTCCAGGTGATCAGCGCAATGCCCTGGGCGAGCACATACTCACGCTGGGCCCACTTGAGCCGCTCACCGATGCCCGCGTCGCGGTAGGCAGGGAGCACGGCGGCCATATGCGAGGCATGCTTGAGGTAGCCAGCGGGCGTGCGGCCGAGGAAGCTGAAGACGAATCCTACCAGGGGCGCGCCGGGCGCGGCCTGATCAAAGGCGCCGAGCACAAGGCCGCCGCTGCGCTGGGCCGTGAGCAACAGATGGTGGGGCACCACCCCGAACTCGCCCCAGACGGCCCGCTGCAACCCTTCGCAGGCAAGGTACTCAGCGTAGGTTTCCACAGGGCGAATACGAATGTCCATCAGAGCAGCACCATATCATCGCGGTGGACCACCTCGGGACCATAGTCATAGCCGAGGACTTCGGCGATCTGCTGGGAGCGCATGCCGCGAATAACGCGCAGGTCGGCGGCGCGGTACTGGGTCAGGCCACGAGCCAGCTCCTGGCCATCGGGCGCGAAGATTCGCACCGTCTGGCCGCGCTCGAACTCGCCCTCGACGGCGGTAATTCCGGCGGGGAGCAGGCTCCGGCCCTGGCGCAGGAGGGCCATGGCGGCGCCCTCATCGACCAGCAGGCGGCTATTGCGGGCCGTCTCGGCGAGGATCCAGCGCCGGCGGGCATCGGGGTGGCTGGCGGCGGCGGGGAAGTAGGTGCCAGGGCGTTCACCGGCGGCCACACGCAGGATCACATCGGGCTCGGCGCCGGAGGCGATCACCACGGCAGTGCCGGAGCGGGTAGCGAGATCGGCGGCCTGGATCTTGGTGCGCATGCCGCCGGTGCCACGGGCGCTGCCGGCGCCGCCAGCGATCGCCCAGATCCGCTCGTCGATCAAGGGCACCTCGGTGATCAGCTCGGCGGCGGGGTCGCTTCGCGGATCGGCGCTATATAGGCCGGCGATATCGGTGAGGATCAGCAGCAGGTCGGCGTCGACCAGGCCCGCGACGAGGGCGGAGAGGTTATCGTTATCGCCCACGCGGATCTCGGCCGTCACGACGGCATCGTTCTCGTTGATGATCGGCACGATCCCGCGCTGGAGGCAGAGCGTGAGGGTATTGCGGGCATTCAGGTAGCGCCGGCGGTCACGCAGGTCATCGCGGGTGAGCAGCGCCTGGGCCACCTGGAGCCCGTAGATCTCGAAGAGTTGCTCGTAGAGGTGCATCAGGCGGCTCTGGCCCACGGCGGCGAACATCTGGCGCAGGGGCACGCTGGCGCGGGCGCGCTGTTGAGGTGCGGCGCCGAGGCGCTCGCGGCCAGCGGCCACCGCCCCGGACGAGACGAGCACAACCTCGATGTCGCGCTCGCGGAGGACGGCCACCTGGCGCGCCAGGCCCACCATGTACGGGCGGTTGAGCCGGTCGGTGCCGGCAGTGAGCACACTGGTGCCCAGTTTGACGACAATGCGCATAGGTTCATGCTCTCGCTGGGGTGCGTGAACCCCACCGCTATCGCAATTAGCAGCGCTATTGCCTCCGCTAGGACTTGATGCCCAGCTCGGCCAGCCGCTCGGGGAGCGGGTCGCCTGCGGGGCTCCAGCCGTGGCGGCGATAGTACTCGGCGAGCAAGTCGGCGAGTTGCGGCAGGTGGCCGGCGGCCCGCCCCTCCTCCAGAGCCTCGTCGGTCCAACGGGCGGGCAGTTCGTCGCGACCGCCGTTATCGGCGTAGCGGCGGGCGAAGAGCCGCTCGACGGTCACGATGCGCTCACCGATGCGGGCCATGTCGGCGGGGGTGATCGCCGTACCGGTGGCCGCGCCGATCATGGCGAGCAGTTCACCGGGGGAGATCTGGTAGCCCATCAGGCCGAGGCGGCGGCAGATGCCGGCGGAGTCGAGGATGGCGGCGAAGCGCTCGTGCCAGATCAGCCGCAGGACTTTGCCCTTGACAGCCTGGGGGTGGGAGGGCTCATCGGGCAGCCATGCGGGCGGGTCGGCCACGAGTTCCTCATAGCTCATGGCGTAGCGATAGTCACCGCCGATAGCGGCGGTGGCGATCGCCAGCGCCACGCCGGTGAGGGCCCGTGGGTCGAGCGCGGGCATGGCCAGGCCCTTCACCTGGGGGGCAAAGGAGGCGCCGCCCCAGAAGACGTCGGCAATCTCACCGACGCCGAGTGAGAGCATATCGCGGCGTTCCTGGCGCTCGGCCAGCCGGTCAAGGGCGGCGAGCACGGCTTGCTCGTCGCCCCAGGGGAGCGTTCCGGAGAGGTTGAGGCCCTCGGCCTGGCACTCCATCAGAAATGCCACGGCGGCGCTTGCCGAGGCCGGGTCGAGCCCGAGGCGCAGGCAGCGGTCGGCGATCAGGAGCAGAGCGTTGAGGCTGCTGATGCCGCAGCGGGCGCCAAAGCCGGCGACCGTCTCCAGTTCGGGCAGCGGGAGTTGCTCGCCAGACTGGCGCCGCAGATCGAAGTAGCAGGGCATGGGGCATCCCGCGCAGCCCCGGCTGACCCTGGGACCGAGGGCCATCAGACCCTCGCGGGCGTGGGCGAGACCGTCGCTCAGGCGTCCATCGCGGCCATTGCGCTCGGTGAGGGCGCCCCACTCAACGGCCCGGTCGAGCAGGTAGCTGCTGCCCGCCGCGCGGATACCGGCGGCAAGGGGGCTGTTCTCGGCGCGGCGGCGCACCACATCGAGGGCGGCGTGGAGGCGGCGCTCATCAGGAGCCTGGAGCGTGCCACGGCTGGGGCGCACGGCGATCGCCTTGAGGCGTTTGGTCGCCATCACAATGCCGGTACCGGCCGGCTCGGCCATGTAGCGGCCCTCGGCCACGATACTGGCGTAGGCCACCTCGGCCTCACCGGCGGGCCCCAGGCAGATGACGGAGGTATCGGCCCCGAGCTCGGCCCGCAACGCCTCGGCGGTGGCCACCGTGTCCAGGCCGGCCAGCCCGGTGGCGGGCCGCAGCCGCACCTGGTCGCCGTCGAGCACCAGGTAGACCCAGTCGGGGGCCTGGCCCCGGATCATCAGCACATCGTAGCCGGCGCGGCGCAGCGCCGCGCCCCAGTGGCCCTGAGCCCAGCTATAGCCGATGGCGCCGGTGAGTGGCGAGCGGGTGCCTACGACGAACCCGCCCGTGGCAAAGGCGCTCGTGCCGGCCAGTGGGCCAGCGGCGAAGATCAGCAGATTCTCCGGGGCGAGCGGCGGTGTATCGGGCGGGAGGTAGTGCCAGAGCAGCCATGCGATCGCGCCACGGCCGCCGAGGTAATCGCGCTCGACGGTGGCCGGGAGTTGCTGGCGCGCGTGGCCGCGCTCGAGGTCGATCGTCAGGGTACGCAGAGCCATTGGGAGGCGCTCTCGTGGGTCTGATTCGGCGGGGCTTCGGAGCCATCGCTATTATACTCTGGCCACGCGACCCTGTGCTACAATGGCTCTAGCACCCCCGTACATGGAATCAGACGATCCGGGCAGTACTCCGTGGAGCAGGTGGGCGACGCGTTCGCGCAGCTGAGAGTTTGCCGGCAGCCGCTATGTCCGCCAAGAAGACGCCTCGCCGCTCGCCCGACGCCAGACCGAAGGCCGCGCAGGCCAGCGGTCGGCGCCAGGAGGCCCTTGCGCTCCTCAGCGCCCTCGACTGTCTGCGAGGTGTGCCACCCAGCGAGCTGGCCCGCCTGCTCGATCTCGCCGTCTTCCGCTCCTTCCCCACCGGCGCCACCGTACTCGGCCAGCAGCGCCAGGATCGCTTCCTCTTCCTGGTGCTGCGCGGGACGCTCCAGCTGCGCCTGCGCGATAAGGACGGCCGCGAGGTATTGATGGGCGTGCTCGCCCGTGGCGACTGCTGCGGCGAAGGGCCGCTCTTTGGCGACTTCTTCCGGCGCATGAGCGCCCTCACCCAGAGCAACTGCCACCTGTTGCAGGTTCCACTTGCCGAGCTGCGGGCCAACCTCGCCGCGCTGCCGTTGCTCGCCACGGCCCTCCGCCAGGTCTACAAGCGGCGCATGGTGGAGTGCACGCTGGCCCGCGTGCCGCTCCTCGGCCAGCTTCTGCCCATGGAGCGTCTGGCCCTGGCCAGCCTGCTCCAGCCTGCCCACATCGCCCGGGGCAGCGTGATCATCCGCCAGGGCGAGCCCGCCGACGCGCTCTACCTGATCGGGAGCGGCCAGGTGGTGGTTGAGCAGAGCGGCCAGACGATCGCGACCCTGGGCGAGGGCGACTTCTTCGGCGAGATCGCCCTGCTGACCACCCAGGGCCACCGCGCCGATGTGCGGGCGCTGACGCCTACGGATGTGCTGGCTCTCCCCGCCGGCGATTTTCACCACCTGATCGAGCAGCGCCCCGAGCTTGAGGCGCAGATACGCAATGTGGTTGAGAAACGCCTGCGTCATAGCGCCGAGGTTCGCGGCGACGAGGCCCGCGCCCGCGAGCTCGAACTGGCCGTGAGCAAGGGCCTGCTGCGCGGTACCCACCTGCTCGTGCGAACGCCGAGCCTCTGTCCGCCGGGCTGCCGGATCTGCGAGCAGGCCTGCGCGGAGCGCTACGGCCAGGCCCGTCTGCGCCTCGATGGCGCCCAGATCGACCGCTTCGATGTGCCCGATGCCTGCCGGCAGTGCGGTGTCGGCGCCGAATGTGTGGAGGCGTGCCCCGAGGACGCGCTGGAGCGCACTGAAAACGGGACCCTGATTGTGAATAGCCGCTGCACTGGTTGCGCTGCTTGTGTGAGCGCCTGCCCCTACCACGCGATCAGCACCGTGCCCCTCCCTGTGGCCCCGCTGGAGCGTGGCCCGCTCTGGGGGCTGCTGCGGAGCACCTTGAGCCGGGCCCGCCGCCAGGCCACCATTCCCCTTGAAGCCGCCCGGCCCACGCATCGCGCCGACAAGTGTGACCTCTGCCACGGTTACGGTGAGCTCGCCTGTGTGGCCCGCTGCCCCACCGGCTCACTACGGCTCATGCCCCTCGAAGAGCTCTTCCCGCTGTGAGGCTTCCTCTCCTTCCCGGTGCCGTTCGGGGGTGCCGGGTTCTGGGTGCGACACCCCGATGGGGCGTCTCTACGCGGTGCGTTCGGGCGGAGACGCCCCGATGGGGCGTCTCTACGCGGTGCGTTCGGGCGGAGACGCCCCGATGGGGCGTCTCTACGCGGTGCGTTCGGGCGGAGAC
>SFCB01000259.1 GCA_004367505.1 Chloroflexi bacterium OHK40
CCCGCCAGGGCCGGCGGGTAGGCTGCCGCCCGCTCCCACTCGGCCTCGGTGGGCAGGCGAATCGCCTCGCCGGCGGCACGCTGCTCAGGCGTCAGGAAGGCCTCATTGGCCCACCAGGCGAAGGCCGTGGCCGCGTACCAGGTAACGCCAACCACCGGGTGATTACCCTCGCCGGCCCGGTAGCGCGCGCCAGGCCAGTAGCGCGGGCGGAACTCCTCAACGGTTTGCTTGTGCTGCGCCATTAGCGGCAAGAGCTTTCGCGCAGCCCCGACAGCCTCAGGCGCGCCGCGCCCGGCCAGAGCTTCGACAAAGAGCAGGTACTGGCGGTTGGTCACCGGGAAGCGGGCCAGGGCGTAGGGCTGGCGGATGGTGCAGTCGAACTGCGGCTTTTCGTCATCGTACGGTCCATGGTCATCGCCCATGCTGAAGGTGCCTGGCTCGATCCTGGTCGCCCAATAGTCGTCTTTCGTCAGAGCGAGGCCAGGGCGATCGGTATCGGCATCGAGCCGGTCGAGCATGGTCGCGGCGCGGTTGCGCAGCACCGGGTCGGGGTGGGCGGCGGTGCGCCAGTCGTCGGTCAGCGCGGCGAGGGCGCGCAGGCGGCCAGACACCTCCAGGCGCTGCGGGGTGAGTTCGCCGACGGCGCGGGCGTTGGCTTCGTCCAGCCCATCGCTCGCCAGCAGCAGCGCCTCCGGGTCTCTGGCGTCCAACAAGGCTTCGAGCATGTTCTGGGCCATCTCGCGTGAGCCACTGGTCGCCTCGTGGCCGATGGCGAGCAAGATCGTCTCGCGCCAGCGACGCTCAGGCCAGTGCATGACCAACGTCTGGACAGTCGCTTCCTTGCCGCTGCGCTGCTCGGTGTAGTGCCGGGCGGCCAGATATTCCTGCAGCGTGAAGTGAGCGAAGCTGAAGAGCGAGTCGCTGTCACGGGCCTGGAGCAGGCCGCTATGCAGTGCAATCTGGTACAGGAGCTCGCGAACGTAGTCATTACAGCGCTCATCGTTCCAGCCAGGGTTATTGGCTTTGTAGATCGGGCGCAGCAGGTCACGGGCCTGGTCGAGTGTGATCTCGCGGCGCTCGGCCTCAAGCATATTGGCGGCCAGCAGTTGGAGCCGCAAACGCACGCTGTCGTCGCTCTCCTCGAACAGCTTTACCGGCACCCCCGGCCGGTCGCGGCTGAGCTGGGCCTTACGCCAGGCCTCGATCGTCAGGCGCACCAGCTTCTCGTAGATCTTGGCCCGCTCGACGGGCAGCGGCTCGCGCCCCTCGACCAGCACGGCCATACTCGTGAGCAGCAACGGATTCGTTGCCATATCGAACAGGCGCGGGCTGCGCTCGAGGTTGCGCCAGAGTTCGGCGGCCTCCGGCACGAGCGCGTCGGGGTCGCTATGCGCCGTTGGTGTACGGTCTTCCGGTAGACGGAGGGCGAGAAAGAGCTTGTTGAGCAACCGGCGAATGTCGTTCGCGTCCAGCGGACGCAGGTGGCGCTCGATGAAACCGGGCAGGCGATCACCCAGTCCCTCAAAGGGGCGGCTGGCCACAAGGTAGCGATTCGACGCGCATTCGCGCACCAGGCTGGCAATCAGATCCATCGCCGAGCCCCGTTCGTCGGCATCACCGGTTTCATCGAGCCCATCGAGCATAATCAAACAGCCGCCGGCCTTGATCTGACTTGTGACCATGCCGACAGGCAGGTCGGGCACGTCGCGGCGCGCCAGTTCATCAAGGGCATCGAGAAGCAACTGAGCCGGGGCGCCGACCAGTTCGGCGCGGCGCTGTGCGTACTGCTCATGGACATAGGTCATCACCTCGGTCAGCCGGGCGTAGATCGGAAACAGCGGCTTCGCGGTAAAAAGCTGGAGCTCCTTGCGCACCTCGGCTGTGTCAGCGGTGCGCGCGGTTCGTGCCAGGATGAGCGCGCCATAGTGCAGCGTCGTCGTTTTTCCACTGCCCGCTCGCCCAACGAGCAGCAGACGTTCAGTTGTCGTCTCGGTTCCGGCGGCAGGTTTCCGGCCTCGCCTGCGCTCATGTGCCGCCGGCTCAGGTGGCGGCAACTGCTTCGGTTCGCTGAGCAGCCGAAAAACGGGGCGACTCTCCTGAACCGCCTGATAGGCATCCTGGCGCGCCGATCCTCCATCCTCGACACCAAACTTGCCCAGGATGTAGGTATCGAACGACTCCATCTGCTCGCGCTCGACCACATGCAGTGGGACGTATACCTGCTCAAGGTCAAGCTCGCGCTGCTCGCGGCCGAGGGCGGGGATCTTCGCCAGGCGCAGCATGTCCCGCTCCAGACGGCTCAGGTACACATCGCGCCCCGTGAGCGCCTGCTGTTGGGTCTTCTCAGTCTTACGCTGCTCAGTGATCTCCTGCTTCATCTGCTCGCGCTCTACCTCGTCCACGATGTCGCGCCGCTGGCCGCCCGTCCTCCGGTCCACCCAGCGGACGACGCGCTCGCGCCAGGGCTTGACAATAGCGACCACGCTGACGATGAGCAAGACGAGCACAAGAA
>SFCB01000066.1 GCA_004367505.1 Chloroflexi bacterium OHK40
GATCAGCGATTTGCCGCATCCTGATGGGCGGTGTCCCCCCTCTTCCGCTCTGGGCCATCCATTACCCATACGTCTTTGGATGGCTTTGCAAAGCCATCCGTCAAGGGTGAACACCAGGCGTTGCGACCGCCGGGACAGGCCCGTTGGAGCGCATCAGCGACGCCCCGCTGGGGCGTCTGTTCATCCATCAGGTGAGCCGCATCAGGACGGGTCCAACCCTGCCAGACGCGCGCACCCCGGCGAAGGACTTGTGGGCAATGAATAGCCCCTCTGGGAGAGGGGGCCAGGGGCCTGCCCCCACGAAAGCGGGGGTGAGGGCCAGAAGCGCGTCCCAACGCCGTGAGTCACCGTTCCGAGCAGCCGTTCCGTCCGCCCCTACACCCCCTGTCCCCTATCGTGGTCAACCTTGCCCCGGCTCCGCCGATCGGGTAGACTCTGGAAAGGGCGCCGTTGATGCGCCTGAGCAGGAGGTACCATATGGCTAGCAGTTCCAGCAAGGTGGCCACGCTTGGCGGTGGCTGCTTCTGGTGCATTGAGGCGGTCTTCGACCAACTCGACGGGGTGACCGATGTAGTCTCTGGGTATTCGGGCGGCCACGTGGCCCACCCGAGTTACCGCCAGGTGTGCGATGGCACCACCGGCCACGCGGAGGTTGTTCAGGTGACGTTCGACCCGACGAAGATTAGCTTCCGCGAGATCCTTGAAGTCTTCTTCAGCGTGCATGACCCGACGACCCTCAATCGTCAGGGCAACGACGTGGGCCCGCAATACCGCTCGGCGATCTTCTACCATTCGCCTGAGCAACAGCGGGTCGCGATGGAGCTGATCACCGAACTGAATGAGGCTCATACGTGGTCGCGGCCGATCGTCACCGAGGTGACACCATTCGAGCGGTTTTACCCCGCCGAGGATTACCACCAGGAGTATTTCGCCCGCAACGGCGACCAGCCCTACTGTCAGTTCGTCGTTGCGCCGAAGGTCGCTAAGTTCCGCAAGCAGTACAGCGAGCGCCTGCGGGCCTGAGGCGAGCGCCAGGAACCACGCACGGACGCCGTGAGCGGATGTTGTTCCGATGCGCTGTAACCATCGACGGATGGGGCAACCTGTTCGAGACATACTCTAGCGGCGGCACAGATCTTGCGATCGCGGCGGGGGGCGGGCCGTATGCGTACATCCCGCCTTCTATTCACGCGAAGAGGAGCCCCCATGGCCGGCATTCTGATCGTTCATGCCTCGCTGGGCACCGGCCATTTAAGCGCCTCGAACGCGCTTGCGGAGGCCTTCCGACACTACGGTCGCGATGCCGTGGTGATCGATGTGCTCGACTACGCCAACCCGGTGTTGCGCACGGCGCTCAACCAGTACTTCAAGCAGACAACCGAGCGCGCTCAATCGCTCTATAAGCTACTCTACTCCCAGAGCGATGCGGCTGATGTAGAGGATGCCTTCAGCGGCAATCGCATGCTGACAATGCTGGAGCGGCCCTTCCTCTCACAGTTTGAGCAACTGGTGAGCGACCTCAAGCCCGACGCGGTGATCTCGGCCCACCCCGTGCCGGGCCATATTCTCGCCCACAATAAACAGGCAGGCGTGCTCCCCCAGCCTCTCTATGTCGTCGTCACCGACTATATGGCCCATAGCTCGTGGCTTGTGCCCGGCGTGGACCGCTACTTTGTGCCGAGCGATTTCACCCGGCGCGGCCTGCTGATGCGTGGTATTCCGCCAGAGTTGCTCGAAGTGACGGGCATTCCGGTGAGCCTGGAGCTCAGTGAGCCCAAGGAAGCCAGGCGGCTGCGCGAACAGTATGAACTGCCGGTCGACCGCTGCGTGCTCACGCTCTTCGGCGGCGGGATCGCCCCCGAGCGGGTGCGCCTCATGGTCTGCCAGATGCTGGAGAGCCGCACCGAGGGTATGCTAGTGGTGGTCGCGGGCCGTAATGAGCGGCTCGAGAGCGCCTTGAGCGATGTGAGCGACGGCCCGAATATGCGCCTGCGGCTCTATGGCCAGATCAACCACGTCGATGACCTGGTGACGGCCAGCGACCTGGTGATCTCAAAGGCGGGCGGCCTGACGGTAAGCGAGGTACTGGCCCGGGGAACGCCGCTGGTGATCATCGACCCGGTGCCCGGCCAGGAGGAGTGGAACGCCGACGTGGTGGTCGGGGCCGGGGCGGGCATCCAGCTGCGCATGCCTGAGACGGTACCACCGGCGGCGCTCTACCTGCTCAACCAGCCCGAGCGTCTGGATGTGATGCGCCGCCAGGCACGCCTGATCGGCCGCCCCCGCGCCGCCCTCGATGTGGCGGGCAGCATCCTCAGCGACCTTGCCGATCAGAAGGCCTCCGACCGGGTGGCGTAACCACTGCCGTCGGGAGTCTTGCTCGCCATGCGTATGCCGCCGCGCGCTGCACTCCCAGGGTTCATGCCTGCATGGTCGCGGGAACAACGCCGCGCAGGCGGGGGCGAGTGGCGCGAAGGCCGAACCGTGCAGCGCGGTCCGTCCCACCCACTTGCTAGCGTGGCTCAGAGCGTGTACAACTCACCATACTTGCGGCGCAGGTAGCTGAGGTAGGGCTGGATGGTGAGTGGGCCACCGGTGACGCGCTCCACGAGCTCCGACGTTGTGAATTTGCTTCCGTGGCGGTAGATCTGCTCACGGAGCCAGCCGTGCAGCGTTGCGAACTCGCCACGGGCAAGCTCGGCGTCGATAGCGGGGTGGGCTGCCCGCGCCGCGTCGAAGAACTGGGCGCTGAGAATATTGCCGATCGTATAGCCCTGGAACGACCCGCCGATCAACCCGCCGAACCAGTGAACATCCTGGAGCACGCCATCGCGATGATCCGGCGGGGTGATACCCAGATCCTCGCTGTAGCGGGCATTCCAGGCTTCGGGCAGATCCTTTACTGCCAGGCTCCCCTCCAGCAGCGCCAGCTCCAGGTCGAAGCGAAGCATCACGTGGAGGTTGTAGGTCACCTCATCGGCGTCGGTTCGGATGAGTGAGCGCTGGACTTTGTTGATCGCGCGATAGAACGTCTCCAGGGGTACGCTGCGGAGCTGGTCGGGGAAGACGGCCTGGATCTGGGGGTAGTAGTGCTCCCAGAAGGGACGCGAGCGACCCACGAGGTTCTCCCAGAGGCGTGACTGGCTCTCGTGAACACCGGCAGAGGTACCGCTGCAGAGCGGCGTGCCCTCGAAGGCCGGGTCCACCCCCTGCTCGTACATGGCGTGGCCCGCCTCGTGGAGCGTGCTAAAGAGCGCCTCCGATAGGTCGTGCTCCTTGACGCGGGTGGTGATACGCACATCGCCAACGGAGAACTTTGTAGCAAAGGGGTGGTGGGTCTTATCCTGGCGGCCATGGGTAAAGTCGTAGCCGAAGGCGCGGATGATGCGCTCGCCGAAGGCGAGCTGCGCAGACTCGGGGAAGTGCTGGCGCAGGCAGGAGTCGTCGGCGGACGGCTGGGCGGTAATCGCGTGGGCGATCGGGGCAAGCTCGGCGCGGAGCTCGGCGAACAGGGCGCGCACCGTCTCGGCGCGCATCCCGTAGTCGGCAAAGTCGATCAGCGGGTCGGCGATGTGTGCATAGCCGGGGAAGCAATCGGCGAACTGGCGGCTCAACTCCAGGGTATGCTCCAGATAGGGCAGCACCGCGCCCACATCGTTGTCCGGGCGAGCCCGGGTCCATACCTGGTAGCTGGCGGCGCTGTGGGCGTAGAACTTGGCGACGAGCTCGGTGGGCACACGGGTGAGGCGCTCGTAGCCTCGGCGGGCCACGCGAATGAGCGCGGCATCGTCGTGGTCATAGGGGAGCCCGTCGGCATAGGGCTGGAGCGCGTCGAGCAGCCGGCCGATCGCCGGGTCGATCGACTTCTCGTGGGCCAGGCGGCCGAGGGTGGCAAGCTGGCGAGCGCGGGCGGGGGCGCCACCGGGCGGCATATAGGTCGTCTGGTCCCAGTTCAGCAGGGCGCTGGCGGCATTCAGGTCGTCGATCTCCTGGAGCCGCGCACGCAACTCGGCCAGCTGCTCGTTCATGGGGGTTCCCTTCGTCGTGTGTGAAGCTGCCGAAGGCCTCTGCGGCAGCGCAATGGCGGGCTATCACGCTAGCGCGGCGTGCGGGCGCTCCTCAGGCGCTCACCGGCGGCCCGCAACGTCTCCGGGCGCTTGGCAAAGCAAAAGCGGGCGAGGAGCGGCAGGTCGCTGGCATTGGCGTAGAAGGCCGATGGCGGGATGGCGGCCACCCCCACCTCGCTGATCAGCCAGCGGCAGAACTCGGCGTCGCTGCGGAAGCCGCGTCCGGCAATGTCGGCCATAATGAAATAGCTGCCCTCTGTGGGCAGGGTGGGCAGACCGGCCTCGTGAAGCATGGACCGGAGCAGCCCGTAGCGCTCGGCGTATTCGGCGCGAAACTGAGCGTAGTACCCGTTCTCCAGCGCGCCCTCGAGGGCCGCAGCGGCGGCTACCTGCAGGGGCGTGGCGGTGCTGAAGGTAATCCACTGGTGAGCGGCCCGCAGGGCATCATTGAGCCAGCGCGGCCCCACGCCGTAGCCGATCTTCCAGCCGGTGAGGCTGAAGGTCTTGCCAGTGCTGTTGACGGTGAGGGTGCGCTCCCACATGCCCGGCAGCGTGGCGATTGGCAGGTGCGTGGCGCCATCGAAGACCAACTGGTCGTACACTTCATCGGCCACAACGACCACATCGTGCTCGATGCACAGGCCGGCGATCAGCTCAAGCTCCGCGCGGGTGTAGACCTTACCGGTGGGGTTGTGGGGGGTGTTGAGCAGCAGGAGGCGCGTGCGAGGGGAGAAGGCGGCCCGCAGCGCATCCGGGTCGAACCACCATGGTGATGGGCGCTGCCCGGCACCCGCAGAGGGGGATCCTTCGGTGACATCGGGAGCGCTCTGGCCGTCGTCCGGGGCTAGCGGCCGGGCGACGCCGACGGGCGGGTGGAGCCGTACCAGGCGGGGCACGCCACCGGCCATCACCACGTCGGGCAGATAGGCGTCGTAGAAGGGCTCGAAGATCACCACCTCGTCACCGGGATCCACCAGGGCCTGCACGGCGGCAAAGATCACCTCGGTGGCCCCGCTAGCGACCGTCACCTCATGGGCGGGGTCCACCTCACGCCAGCCGTGGGCGCGCCAGGTGGCAGCGACCGCCTCACGCAGACGGGGCAGCCCCTGATAGGGCGGGTACTGGTTGAGGTCGGCGGCAATCGCGGCGGCGGCGGCCTCCTTAACCCACGCGGGGCCGGCGAAGTCGGGGAAACCCTGGCCGAGATTTACTGCGCCCGCCTGTACGGCGAGGGCACTGATCTCGGCGAAGATCGAGGTTCCGAAGCTGCTCACGCGCGCGGCGCTACGGTGATGAGGCATCGTCCACTCCTGCGGGGTGCTGTTGGCGCCGGTATGGTACCACATCAGGCGAGGGCCTGGCGCGGGGATAAGGTGTGCCGGAAGGTGCTGCCCACCCTGGGGCTCAGCGCCGCAGGAGGCCGCGCAGGCGGCGTCGCCTTCCGCGCGTCTCAGCGCCATGGCCCGCGAGCCGCGTTGACAAACGGCCCCCCTCGCGCTACACTCACTGAAACCACCGTGCGTCTCTACGGTCCCCTCCATGTGGCGCTGCAGCGTCGGCGGCGCCCCGGCATACCCTCCAGCACCCGTCGGCCAGGGCACAGCGTCGTCCCGAGCCAGCCACCCCAGCGTCGGCCCTGTAACCCTGTCTAGCCTGCTCATAGCAGGCGGAGGCCCATTGTGGCATCTGACGCACCCCGCTTCGTTCCAGGCGAAGCCCCGACCGGCGCTGTGCGCGCGATCGCCCGGCGCGCCCTGCCAGCACTCGGGGTCGTGACGCTGTTGCTCTGCTGCTGGGAGGGCGCCAAGCTGCTCTTCGCCATCCCCGACCAGCGGCTCCCCCACCTCGGCGCGATCGTCGAGACGATGCTCAGCCGAACCCAGGGCGGGAGCGGCAACCTGCTCGTGGTGCAGATGCTCGCGAACGCCTGGGCCACCTTCCGGATCGCCTTCGGGGGCTTCGCCATCGGCACGGGCCTCGGCCTGCTGCTCGCGGTGATCTTTCTGCAGGCGCCAGTGCTGGAGCGTGGCCTGCTGCCTTATGTGATCGGCTCGCAGACGGTGCCCATTCTCGCGATCGCCCCGATGGTGGTGGTGGGGCTGGGCCGCATAGGCGCGCCTGGCTGGGCCGCCAGGGTGGTGGTGGCCGCGTACCTCACCTTCTTCCCCGTGACGATCGGCATGCTGCGGGGGCTACGCTCGGCATCGCCGGAGAGCCTCAGCCTGATGCGCTCCTATGCCGCCAACCCCGCGCAGACGTTCTGGAAGCTGCGGCTTCCCGCCTCGCTGCCCTACCTCTTCACCTCGCTGAAGATCGCCGCCTCGGCCAGCGTAATCGGCGCGATCGTCGCCGAGTTGCCGGCAGGCGCCCGCGAGGGTATTGGCGTTATGATCCTCAACGCCGCCCAGTTCTACAACTCCCGCCCGCCGGCACTCTACCTCGCCATCCTGATCGCCGGGCTCCTCGGCGTCGCCTTCTATTGCCTCGTCGCCCTCGCAGAGTATCTCGTCGTCGGGCGCCGGGGCCGGGCCAGACCTGGCTAACCATGGACACACCGATCATCGAGTTCGACCGCGTCAGCAAGATCTACAGCAGCGGCGGCGGGCCCATCACCGCCCTCCACGACGTGAGCCTGCGCATCGCGGCCGGCGAGTTCGTCGCCCTGATCGGCCCGAGCGGCTGCGGGAAGAGTACGCTCATGCGTTTGATCGGCGATCTTGAGCAGCCGAGTGGCGGCAGCGTGCGGGTGAAGTCGAAGACGCCCGAGCAGGCCCGCCGCGACCGCGACTACGGGATCGTCTTCCAGGCGCCGGTGCTCTATGATTGGCGTACCGTGAGCAGGAACGTCGAGCTGCCGCTAGAGATTATGGGCCGCCCGAAGGAGCAGCGGCGCGAGCGGGCGCTGAGCCTGCTGCGCCTGGTGGGCCTTGGCGACTTCGCCGACGCCTATCCCCACCAACTCTCCGGCGGAATGCAGCAGCGTGCCGCGATCGCCCGAGCGCTCTCCTTTGAGCCCTCGATCCTGCTCATGGATGAGCCCTTCGGCGCGCTCGATGAGATCACCCGCGAGCGCATGCAGCTCGAACTGCTCAACATCTGGTCCGGCGCGAACCCACGGCCCACCGTGATCTTCGTGACCCATAGCATTCCCGAAGCGGTATTCCTCGCCGACCGGGTGGTGGTGATGTCGCCCCGGCCCGGCCGCGTGCAGCGGGTGATCCCGGTTGATCTGTCCCGCCCACGCACCTACGAGACCCGTGAGGATCCCCGCTTCTTCGCCCTGGTAACAGAGGTGCGCGAGTGTCTGCGCACGGCGGAGTGATCCCGGTGGCATCGCCAGGCACACGTTGCGGCTGGGTATGCAGCCCAGATCGTAGGACAAGGCCCGGCCTCAGCGCAGCGCGGATGGCCTTCTCATCTGGATACTATGCGAGCCACGACGATTAGACAGCAGATCAGCACGCCGGCACGGGTTGGCGGCTGGCTCCGAGCCTTCTGGCCGCCGCTGCTCACCTTCCTGCTGGTGATCGGCCTGTGGGAGGCAGCGGTGCGCGGGCTCAGCATCCCACTCTACCTGCTGCCGGCGCCCAGCCAGATCGTCGCCACCTTCATGGAACGACCGGGCTACCTGCTGCGCATCGGCCTTGCCACCCTCAGCAACGCCCTGGCTGGGTGCGCAATCGGCTGCACGCTTGGCGCCCTCGTAGCCGCGCTGTGCGTGCGCTGGCCTATCGCCGCCGACGGGATTGTTCCCCTGGCGGTGGCCGCGAGCGCCGTGCCGATCATCGCCCTCGCACCGCTCATGGGCATCTGGCTCGGCAGCATCAGCCCGGCCTCCAAGATCGGCGTGGTGGCGGTGATGACCTTCTTCCCCACGCTGGTGAGCGTCTACCGCGGGCTGATCTCGCCCCGCGCCGACGCCCTGCTGCTCATGCGCTCCTATGCCGCACCGCCACGCGATGTGTTCACCAGACTGCGGGCGCCGGCCGCGCTGCCCTTCTTCTTTAGCGCCCTCCGCGTCTGCACCACCCTGAGTATGATCGGCGCGGTCGTCGCGGAGTTCTTCGGTGGCCCCCAGAACGCGCTCGGAGTGTACATCAAAACCCAGGCCGGCATCCTGCGCACCCGCGAGGCCTGGTCCGCCATTCTGGTGGCCTGTCTGCTCGGCCTGGCCTTCTATCTGTTGGTGCTCGTCGCCGAACGTATCGCCATGCCGTGGCGGAAGGAGCAGTGATCGTATCGGGCCAGCGTTGGCGGTCGGGAGAGTCCCTGGGCAGCGATGCCCGCTAGCAGTGTCGCGGGGATCTTCTCGCTAGCGAGGCAGCTTCCCCGGGTGTCAGCGGGACACCCGCGTGTGGCGCCTCACCAAGGAGGAACGGCCGATGCAGAGGTTACGCAGCCAGTTCGAACTGACCGCCGTCGCCCTGATCCTCGTTGCCCTGCTGGCCGCCTGCGGCCAGGCCCCCGCAGCGGCGCCCACTGCTGCCCCGTCCGCCGCAACTGAGGCCCCTGCGGCCGAACTTCAGGTTCTCGACCCGGTACGCCTGCAACTCAAGTGGGTGGCCCAGGCCCAGTTCGCCGGCTACTACGCCGCCCTCGACCAGGGCTACTACGCCGAGGAGAACCTCGATGTGACGATCCTCCCCGGCGGGCCCGACATCGTGCCCGAGCAGGTGGTTGCCAGCGGCCAGGCCGAGTTCGGGATCAACTGGCTGGCGAGCTTGCTGGCCACCCGCGAGCAGGGCGCGCCCCTGGTGAACATTGCCCAGGTCTTTACCAGGGCCGGCATGCGCCAACTCTCCTGGAAGGACAGCAATATCACCTCCCCGGCCGACCTCAAGGGCAAGAACGTCGCCGTCTGGTTCGGCGGCAACGAGTACAACCTGCTCGCGACACTCAGCAAGTACAACCTGAATAAGGACACCGACCTGACCCTGGTGCAGCAACCCTTCGACATGAACCTGCTGCTGAACCGCGAGGTGGACTCGGCGGCCGCCATGACCTACAACGAACTCTACCAGGTGCTCAGCGCGGGCCACACAATCGATGAACTGAACATCCTCGATTACAACGCCGAAGGCACCGCCATGCCTGAGGATGGGGTCTTCGTGAGCGCCGACTGGCTCAACGCCGACCCGAAGCACAAGGATATCGCCGCCCGCTTCCTGCGCGCCTCATTCAAGGGCTGGGCCTACTGCCGCGACAATGTTGATAGCTGCGTGGAGATTGTGCTCAAGCAGGATAGCGGTGGCGTGATGACCAGTGAGGCCCAGACCTGGCAGATGCAGGAGGTGAATAAGCTGATCTGGGGCGACCCGATCGACCCCAACACCCGGATCGGTTACCTCGAGCCCGAGTTGTTCACCTTTGCCGCCGATACTGCTCTGCAGTTCGGCGTGATCACGCAGCCCGCTGAGGAGGCCGCATACACCCACGAGATCTGGGAACTCGCCACGGAGTAGGGGACAGGGGACAAGGGCCACTCCAGCAGCGCCCGCACACGTGGTGGCGTTCCCCCTCTCCCAGAGCGGGGGCCAGCCCCCGCGAAATCTGTCCGCCCCTAAACCTTATCACACAGCGTACAGACGCCCCACCGGGGCGTCTCCCAACCCCACCGGGGCACCGTACAGACGCCCCATCGGGGCGTCTCCCAACCCCACCGGGGCGTCTCCCAACCCCACCGGGGCGTCTCCCAACCGCCCCACCGGGGCGTCTCATCATCGCGTGGTGACCACGAACCCCTGAACGAAGGGCATCAACGGCGGCCCCCCGGCACCCAAACGGCGGAACGCCATCCACCCGGGACCGGTTCCAGTTGGAGCAACAATGGAATTCGCGATCACTCTCAAGCTCGACATGCCCCCCACCCGCACGGTGGCCCTCACGCGGCAGGCCGAGGCCGCCGGATTCCGCTACGGCTGGGTCTTCGATTCGCACGTGCTCTGGCAGGACCCCTATCCCTTGCTCACGCTCATGGCCGCCAGTACCGAGCGTATGCGTCTCGGCACCTGTGTGACCAATCCCGCCGTCCGCGATATCACCGTGACGGCCAGCACCCTCGCGACACTCAACCTGATCTCGGGCGGCCGCATGGATCTGGGCATCGGTCGCGGTGATAGCTCGCGCCGGGTACTTGGCAAGCGCCCCACCACCCTGGCCGATCTGGAGGAGGCCGCGCTAAAGATTCGCGCCCTCGCCACCGGTCAGGAGGTAGAGCACGACGGCCAGCCGGTGCGGCTACCCTGGGCCAGCCCGGCCGCACCCATGCCGATCTGGGTAGCGGCCTACGGCCCCAAAGCCCTCCGGCTCACCGGCCGCATCGCCGACGGCGTGATCCTGCAATTCGCCGACCCGCACCTGATCCGCTGGAGCCTCGGCTTCGTCCATGAAGGTGCCCGCGAGGCCGGTCGCGACCCGGCCAGTATTCGCGTGATGGCGGCTGCCCCCGTGTGGGTCTCCGACGATCTGCCTGCCGCCCGCGAGCGGGTACGCTGGTTCCCCGCCCTCGTCTCTAACCACGTGGTGGACTTGCTGGCCCGCTACGACCAGGCCGAGCTTCCCCCGGAGTTGACGGCCTACGTGCGCGGGCGCACCGGCTACGACTACCAGAAGCACGCCGAGGTCGGCTCCTCCAACGCGGCCTTCGTGAGCGACGACGTAGTGGACCGCTTCTGCATCGTGGGGCCGCCCGAGGAGCAGCGCCGGCGCCTGGCCGAGCTTGCGGCAATCGGCGTGGATCAGTTCAATATCTATCTGATGAACGGTGACGAGGAACAGTGCCTTGAGCTGTACGGGTCGGAGGTGGTGCCTGCGTTGTAGGGGAGGAGCCTGGGTATGGCAACCGTGATCAAGGGTGGAACGGTGATAACCGCCGGCGACACCTTCGCCGCCGACGTGCTGATCGAGGGCGAGCAGATCGTGGCGGTGGGTCGTGGCCTTAGCGCTGAGGGGGTGATCGACGCAACTGGCGCCTATGTGATCCCGGGTGGTATCGATGTACACACCCACCTCGACATGCCTTTCGGCGGGACCGTCTCATCCGACGATTTCTTCACCGGCCATCAGGCGGCCGCCTTTGGCGGCACGACCATGCACATCGACTTTGCCATCCAGCCGAAGGGCGCCACCCTGCGCGAGACGCTTGAGCTCTGGCATGGTCGCGCCGCCGGGAAGGCCGTGATCGACTACGGCTTCCACGTTGCGATCACCGATCTGCCCGATAGCGTGCTGGAGGAGATGGCCCGCACCGTCGAGTACGGCGCCACCAGCATGAAGCTCTTCATGGCCTATAAAGGGGCCCTGCAGGTAGACGACATGACCCTCTTCCGGGCTATGCAGCAGGCCGCAAAGCACCGGCTGCTGATCATGGTCCACGCCGAGAACGGCGACGCGATCGATGTGCTGGTGCGCGAGGCGATCGAGGCCGGCAACCTGGCGCCGAAGTATCATGCCCTCACCCGCCCCCCCGAACTGGAGGCCGAGGCCACCGCCCGGGCCGTACGTCTGGCTGAGGTGGCCGGTGCCCCGCTCTACGTGGTGCACCTCACCAATGCTGGCGCCCTGGAGGCCATACGCCTGGCTCGCGCTCGCGGGCTCAGCGGCCAGATCTTCGCCGAGACCTGCACCCAGTACTTCTTCTTCACCAGAGACGACCTGGACCGTGAGGGTTTCGAGGGGGCCAAGTGGGTCTGCTCGCCGCCCTTCCGCGAACTGAGCGACCAGGCGGCCCTCTGGCAGGGCGTGGCCGACAATAGCCTGCAGGTGGTCTCTACCGACCACTGCCCCTTCTGGTTTGAGGGTGGCAAAGACGGCAGGCCCGGTGGGAAGGAGTTGGGCCGGGAGAGCTTCGCGAAGATCCCGAACGGCTGCCCGGGCATCGAGGAGCGCATGATGCTGCTCTACACCCACGGCGTGCGCGCGGGCCGCATCTCTCTGAACCGCTGGGTCGAGCTCACCAGTACCAACCCGGCCAGGCTCTTTGGCTGCTATCCCCGGAAAGGCGCCGTCGCCCCTGGCGCCGATGCCGATCTGGTGGTGTGGGACCCGGCGCTGCGCCGTACGATCAGCGCCGCCACCCAGCACCAGCGTACCGACTACACGCTCTACGAGGGCTGGGAGGTTGTGGGCGCGCCGCGTACGGTTCTCTCGCGTGGCCGCGTGCTGGTCGATGAGGGCGCCTGGAAGGGCGAGGCCGGCTCCGGCCAGTTCATCCACCGGCGGCCGTTCGGCCTGTAACCGCGCCACGGCGGCCCCGTCGATTGTGGAGTATACGATGACAGCGACACTGAACCCCACCCGCACGATCGCCGAGCTCAAGGAGTTGCGGGCGCTCACTGGCGATGAGAATGGCGCCCAACGGGTGGCCTGGACCGACACCTGGGCCCGTGCCCGCGCCTGGATGCGCGAGAAGTTGGCCGAGTTGCCGGTGGAAGTGGAGACCGACGAGGCGGGCAATGTGTGGGCCACGTTGCGCGGCGCCTCGGAGCGCGCCCTGCTGATCGGCGGCCACATCGACTCGGTACCCAACGGCGGCTGGCTCGACGGCTGCCTGAATGTGCTGGCGGGTCTGGAGGTACTGCGGCGCATTGCCACCGAGGGCACGCCACCAGTCACGGTGCGCCTCGTGGACTGGGCCGACGAAGAGGGTGCGCGCTTCGGGCGCAGCCTCTTCGGCTCCAGCGCCTTCTCAGGCAACCTGGAGCCCGAGGAGCTCGCCGAGCTACGCGACAGAGCCGGCACGTCCCTGCCCGACGCCCTGGCCGCCCACGGAGTGGACCTTCGCCAGGCGAAGCTGGCGGGCCGCCAGGCCGCCGGGGCCGCCGCCTACCTGGAGCTCCACATCGAGCAGGGGCCAGTGCTGGAGGGCCTGGGGCTGCCGCTCGGCGTGGTGATCGGCACCTTCGGCGTGGAGCGTCACGCGATCACCTTCACCGGGCAGGCCGCCCATGCCGGATCCACGCCGATGGACAGACGCCGCGACGCCTTCGCGGCGGCGGCGAAGCTCGGGCTGGAGATCCGCGCCATCGCCAGGCGCCACGGCGGCGTATGCACCGTGGGGAGCTGCGTGACGAAGCCCGGCATCGTGACGGCGGTGGTGGGCGAGTGTACCATTACCCTCGACCAGCGCCACATGGAGGCGGCAGCGCTGGCGGCCATGCTGCGAGAGGCGCAGGAGGCGTCGGCCCGCTTCGCCGAGGAGGAAGGCTGCGGGGTCGCCTGGGAGCCGATCTGGAAGATCCGGCCCATCCCCTTCCACCCCGAGCTGATCGCCCTGGGCGAGGCGGCCATCCGCGAGGTATGCGGGAGTGCGCACCGGCTGCCCAGTGGCCCCCTGCACGACGCCGCCGAAGTGGCACGGGCGGGCATCCCCACCGTTATGCTCTTCGTCCAGAGCCTGCGCGGCATCTCACACAACAGGATCGAGGACACCCTCGAAGAGCACCTCGCGCTCTCGGTGCAGGCCCTCGATCGGCTGGCGAGCGCGACGATCGATTGGATCTGCTCGCGGCCCCAGTTCGCCGCGAGGGGGCCTACAGCTCCTCGCGCATCCGGGTGACCATCTGGTGGACGGCGAAGCGGGCCCGGCCGACGCCGAGGCTACCGTTGCTACGCACACCGAGCACCGCGAAGTAGCCAGGCGCAATGGCTGAGGCGAGGTAGGTCAGGTCGTCTGCCTCGATGATCAGATCGCGCACGCGGCCAGAGCCGATCCGGTCAGAGGCCGCATCGGCGGAGGCAGCGAGGGCAGCGAGTTCGATCTCGGCTAGTTCGAGGTCACAGTCATCATCGTCATCGGCGAAGGCCATCTCGACACTCAGGCCATCGGTGCCGACAACGCCAGCGAACCTGGCGCCTTTCACCTTCTCCAGCGCCTCGGCGAGGATATCGGTCATGCTCATTGGCGCAAGCTCCTTCAGCTACGGGTCACAGCTCGCGGCGGCCCTCAAGGGCTGAGCCAAGTGTGTCCGGATCGGCCCATTCCAGATCGCCGCCCGTCGGCAAGCCCCGCGAGAGACGGGTGACGCGCACGCCGAGGGGGGCCAGATCCTTCAACAGGAGAAACGCCGTTGCCTCGCCCTCGGTGTTCGGGTTGGTCGCAAGGATGACCTCATCGACGGGCTCGCCGCGCACCCTGGCGAGCAACTCATCGATCTTCAGATCCTCGCGGTAGGTGCCTTCAAGCGGGGCGATGTGGCCATGCAGCACGTGGTAGAGGCCACGGTAGGCGCCCGTACGCTCGATCGCCAGCACGTCCAGCGGCTCCTCCACCACGCAGATCTTCGTCTGGTCGCGCGTGGGGCTCGCGCACACCGGGCAGATCTCGCCGACGGTGATGTTGAAGCAGCGGGTGCAGAGCGTTACCTGCTCGCGCATCGCCTGGATGGCCTCGGCGAGCGCGCGCGACTGCTCCTCCTCCGCGCGCAGGAGGAAGAACGTCAGCCGCGAGGCCGTTTTCGGGCCGATCCCGGGCAGTTTGCCGAACTCTTCGATCAGGCGAGCCACCGGCTCGACGATCAGATTGTTATCGCTACGCGACGTCATACGAATGCAAAATCTACTGTGCAAACATCAACATGCGTGATTTTGCATTGCTTCTCTTGCCCGGTGGGAGTTAAAACAGGCCGGGAAGGCCCTTCATCCCGCCCATGAGCGGGCCCATGCGCTGCTCGGCCAACTCCTGGGCCTTCTTTGCGGCATCGCTGATGGCGGCGAGCAAAAGATCCTGCAGCATCTCGACATCGTCCGGGTCGACCACTTCTGGGGAGATGGTGATGCCCTGAAGCTCGCGGTGGCCGTTCATGCGCACGGTAATGGCGCCACCGCCAGCACTGCCCTCAACCACGGTGGTAGCGAGCTCTTCCTGAATCTTTTGCATCTGGCGCTGCATTTGCTGGGCCATCTGCTGTAGCTGGCGGGGGTTCATCTGGTGCGCTCCTCGTCTGATCTGCGGTTATCTTAGCTTACCACACGGGCGATGTTGTCACAAGGCTCATCACGAACAGGGAATGCCTACTACCCACGAGGCCAGCGCGTGCGCAACCCTGGTCACACAGCGGCGCGCTCGGCCTGCTGCGGGCTACTCCTCAGGTTCGATATCGACGATGTGGGCGTCGAAGATATTCATGGCGGCGCGCACCAGTGCGTCTTTGCGGGCCTCGCGGATCTGGCCACGCAGGTCGCGGGCCTCGGTCTTTGCCTCGATCGTGCAGCGAATGGCGTAGGCTGCGCCGAGGTGCTTTTTGATCACGGCCTCAACGATCTCGCGGTTCTGTGGCTGCTCGATGTTAGTTTTGTGGAAGGTCGACGCGGCAAGCAGGACGATCGTGTTCCCCTCCACATCGATCGGGCGTACATCCTTGAGCAGGGCTTCGATCGTGCGTTTGAGCGGCCGCACATCGCGCTTGATCAGCTCCCACGAGTCGATCACTCGCTCAAGGACCGTGAAGTCGGCATTGGCAGCAGCCGCGTCGGCCGAGCGGGCCACCGGCGGAGGTGGCTCCGGCGCGGCTGTGGACACGGGCGCGGTCGCCACGAATGGTTCCGGCTCGGGCGCCGCCGCTCCGAGCTGCGCTTGCTCAGACGCTACCGCCTCTGGCGCCTCGACACGGGGTGGCGGAGGGCTGACCACCGGGTGGGCCGCAGGGCGGGATGGGGTAGGCCGGGATGGGGTAGGCCGGGATGGGACGGGCGCCGGGCGGGGAGCAGGCCGCGCCACCTCGCCACTGGCTGTTGCCTGCGGCTCCGTGACCAGCGCCTCCACCACCGCGAGCTCCAACGGCAGGTGCCCGTACGGGGTCGTACGAAGCTGAAAGTCCAGGGCGCTGAAGATCCGGACCCAGGCCAGCAGGCGCGGCACATCGGCCCGCGCGGCCCACCCTTCCATCAGGCGTAGCTCGTCGGCGCCAATATCGGCGAGGCCGTGGTCGCCCGAGGCCAGCAGCAGCAGCAGCGAGCGCAGGCGCTCCACCAGGTCGCGCGTAAACTGGCGGATGTCGGCGCCCTGCTCGGCCACCCCGTTGACGGCCCGGAGCGCCGCCCCCGCGTCACCGTCGAGTAGCGCCTCGACCAGAGCCTGCACCTCGGCGGCGGCCGTCATCCCGAGCAGGCTGTGAACCTGATCAAGCGTAATCGGGCCACTGGCGAACGAAGCGAGTTGCTCCAGCACCCCCAGGGCGTCGCGCATGCTGCCCGTCGCGGCCCGGGCGATCGCCTCTGGAACCCCCTCGGCCAGCTCCAGGCCCTCGGCAGCGGCGATCCGGCGTAGATGCTCAGCCGTGGCGGCAACTCCGTGGCGGGTGAAGGTAAAGCGCTGACAGCGCGAGAGGATCGTCGCGGGGACCTTATGGACCTCAGTGGTCGCGAGGATGAAGATCGCGTGGTCCGGCGGCTCTTCCAGCGTCTTCAGCAGCGCGTTGAAAGCCGCGGCAGAGAGTTGATGACACTCATCAATCACATAAACCTTGGCGCGCCCCTCGGCGGGCCGAAACTGCACGCGCTCAATGATCTCACGCGCGTCCTCCACCGAGGTGTGGGAGGCCGCATCCATCTCGATCACGTCTACCGCGCGGCCCTCGGCGATTGCCACGCAGGAGGCGCAGCTACCACACGGCCGGCTGGCCGGGTCGGTCGCCAGGCAGTTCACCGCCTTGGCCAGCAGGCGGGCCATCGTCGTCTTGCCCACCCCGCGTGGTCCCGTGAAGAGGTAGGCATGGGCCACGCGCCCCTCGATCACCGCGTTGCGCAGCGTCTGGACCACATGCTCCTGGCCTACGAGTTCATCGAAGGTTTGTGAGCGCCACTTGCGGTAAAGCGACTGCGCGGCCATCGGCCCTCCCCGTGCTCCTGCCCCGGCATTATACCCGATAGAACACCTGGTCGCAATGCGCTATTCACCCTGCCCTTGACAAAAGACCGTCTGGACGGTATGTTTATACCAACCGTCTGGACGGTATTTACCAATGGGAGCCTCCCCATGCGAACCAGAAGCGATCCCGAACAGATGCGCGCGCGGCTCCTCGACGCCGCGAGCACGGTGGTGCTCCAGCACGGCCTGGCTGGCCTCACCCTCGATGCAGTGGCCCGCGCCGCTGGTGTGAGCAAGGGTGGCCTGCTGCACCACTATCCCTCAAAAGAAGCGCTCATCCATGGGCTCTTCGCCCACCTGCTGGACGAGTTCGATCGTGAGGTGGAACGCGCGATCGACCCGGCCGAGCCTCCGGGCACACCCGGGCGCTACACGCGCGCCTACATCCGCGCCTCTTTCGCCACCGACGAGCGCCAGCAGGACCTGGGAGCGCTGCTGGGGTTGCTGGTAAGCGCAAACCCCGAGCTGCTCACTCTGGCCCAAGAGAGCTTTGCCCGGGCCCGTGCCGCGATCCTGGCCGACGGGCTCGACCCGGTCCGTGGCCTGCTCGTGCAGATGGCGACCGACGGCGTGATCTTCTACGAGCTCCTCGGCATGCAACTCTTGCCCGAGGAACTCTGTGCGCAGCTTTACGCTGAACTGCTGCGACTCACCTTTCCCGAAGCGCCTACCAGGGAGTGGACCCCGTGATCGCAGAATCGCCCACTATCACGCAGCCCTCCCCTCTCGCTCAGCCCGCTTTCCGCCGCCTCTGGGCCGGCTGGACCATCACCGCCCTGGCGATTCAGTTCTACGCGGTCGCGCTGGTGTGGCTGGTCCTCGTACTCACCGGCTCGGGCGCGCAACTCGGCACCGTGATGGTCGCCGCCGCCGTGCCACGTGCCGGTGCCATGCTCGTCAGCGGCGCCCTGATCGACCGCAGTCAGCCGCGCCTGGTTCTCCTTGGCGCCGGGCTGGCGAGTGCCGTGCTCGTCGGCGTGTTGGCGATCTTGCTCGCGCTCGACTGGCTCGCCTTTCTGGCCCTGCTCGCGATCGCCGCCGCGCAAGGGCTCATGGACGCCTTTTTCTACCCCGCCGCCACCGCACAGCTCGCCCGGCTCGTGGCACCGGAGCAGCTCACGCGGGCCAACGCGCTCTTCCAGACCTCCGACAGCGTTGCCAATATCGTCGGGCCGGCGTTGGGCGGCATGCTTGTCGGCGCGATCGGCCTGGTGCCGGCCTTCACGCTCAACAGCGCCCTCTTTGCCCTTGGCGCGGCGGTCATCGCACGGCTGCGGGGGCCGGGCACGACGGTCGCCAGTGGCGCGCCAGGGGAGGGCTTCGGTCCGGCCATCATCGAGGGCCTCCGCTACGCCTGGGCGAACCCGGCCATCCGCGTGAGCCTGCTGATGGTGGCCGCGCTGAACTTCGCCGCCCTCGGCCCGAGCATCGTCGGTGGAGCACTGCTGGTGGAGCGACGCTTCGGCGGCGATGCCACCATGTACGGGTGGATGCTGGCGGGCTACGGCGTAGGCGCCCTGCTAGGGGGCCTGGGCGCCGGCTGGCTGCCCCCGCTACGCCGCCCCGGCCTGCTGCTCGCGGGGCTCATGGGCGGCATGGGCATTGGCATGGCCCTTGTCGGCCTTGCACCCGCCTTCTGGATGGTCTTCACGCTCCAGGCGCTGATGGGGATCGGCGTAGGGATAGTAAGCGTCACGGCGATCAGCTGGCTCCAGGGCCGCACCGCAGCCTCCATGCAGGGGCGCATGGCCAGCCTGCTGATCTTCTCAGCGGTAGCCCTGGATCCGTTCTCCAACGCGCTCTCGGGCGTCCTGAGCGAGTGGAGCCTTGCTGGCCTCTTCCTGAGCGCTGGCGCGCTCATGGTAGCCACGGGCGCCCTGGCGTTGCTGAGCCCTGCGGTGCGTGCTGAAGGCTAAATCCAGGTTCGAGACGGGTTCCCGTCTGATGGCGCGCGCGGCGGATGCGACGGCCCTGTCCCCTGTAGCCCCTCTGTACCCTTGCTAAAGGCGCCGAGCCTGCCCAGCGGCAAGCGCCAGGTGGCCCGGGCGGCAGGCGCGAGAGCCACCGGTGGCCCCAACCGGGGACAAGCGCTGCCCCCAGTCGGGGATGCCGGATTAGACCAGCACGCTCATCGGAGCCTCGAGCAGCGCCTTGAGCTCCTTCAGGTACTGGGCGGCCACGGCGCCATCCACAATTCGGTGGTCGGCGCTCAGCGTCACGTGCATCACCTGGCCGATCACGATCTGATCGTTCCGCACGACAGGCACCTTCCGCACCGCGCCGACAGCGAGCGATGCGGCCTGGGGCACCGTGATGATCGAGCCGAACTCTACCACGCCAAACATGCCCAGGCTCGTCACCTGGAAGGTAGCGCCCTCAAGCTCGTTCTGCTTGATCTTGCCCTCACGGGCGCGGCTAGCCATGTCACGGATCTCGGCGCTGATCGTACCGATACTCTTCTTGTCGGCGTCCCGGACAACGGGAGCGATCAGGCCATCCTCCAGCGCCACGGCCACACTGACGTTGATCGCCTGGTGCTGAGCCTGGGCCGGCTGGCCATCCTCGCCGGAGACGAAGCTGGTGTTGAGGGCAGGCGCCTTCTGCAGGGCCTTTGCCGCCGCCTTGACGATCAGGTCGTTGACGGAGATCTTCACCCCGCTGGCATTGAGCTGCTCGCGCAGCGCCATGGCGGCATCCATGTCGATCTCCATCGTCACATAGATGTGGGGCACGCCGGGCTTGCTGTCGGTCATCGCGCGGGCGATCGCCTTGCGCATGCGCGAGAGCGGGGCGACGGTCGCGCCAGCCGGCGCCGGAGGGGGTGGGGTGGCGGGC